>DAOULQ010000156.1:0-7830 GCA_034419095.1 Anaerolineae bacterium
CCCTTTTCCTTCTTTCGGGCCTTGAGGTACTCTTCCCTCAATGCTTTGAGGTATTGGTTGCGAGAATACATGTCCATACCTCCATTCTACACCCGTTTCGGTTACATTTTAGCTTGCAGAATACGCGGGGTTGACGGCGTTAACCCTTCGGGAGTATAGTTGCGGTCAAACACATAGAAAGCAGGGTTTGGTATAGGCAATCCGGGGAGAGGAGGACGTGATGGAGTGGGGTCGCTGCACAGATAAAGAGCTAAGAGAGCTAGAGGCGATCGTGGGGGCTGAGAACTTCTCGACCGGAGAGTCAGTCATAGGGCTGCACAGTGAGGATGAGTCCTATCACACTACGAAGATTCCACCTCAGGCGGTGGTGATGCCCAGCTCGGCAGAGGAGATCTCCGCGATCTTGAGGATCGCTAGCGGCCGCAGGATACCGGTTACCGCCCGAGGAGCGGGCACCAGCCTTGAGGGGAACCCCATTCCGCTCTTTGGGGGTATCGTGGTGAGTATGCAGCGCTTCGATAGGATCGTCGAGATCCGCCCTTCGGACTTCGTGGCCGTGGTAGAAGCGGGAGTAGGTTACAAGGAGTTGAATACGTCTGTGGGGCGTTATGGTCTCTTCTTTCCTCCGGACCCTGGCGCTGCGGCCACGATCGGGGGGATGATCGCCAACAATGCCAGTGGCGTGCGCACGGTCAAATACGGTGCTACGAAGGATTACGTCTTGAAACTGACCGTTGTGCTGGCCGATGGCGAGATCATCGAGACCGGTAGCCTAGCGACCAAAAGCTCCTCGGGCTACGACCTGGTTCACCTCTTTGTCGGCTCGGAAGGGACCCTGGGGATCATCACTCAGGCCAGTCTGCGCCTGACAGGGCTACCTGCTCATTTCTCGGCAGCCTTGGCGACCTTCTCTACTGTTGAGGGAGCAGCACAGGCCGTCTTTGAGATCATGCGTCAGGGTTTTTCCCCGGCTGCACTGGAGCTCCTTACCACGGAGGTCGTGGCCTTGCTCAACAGGGAGAGCCAGTTGAGACTGCGAGAGGGGCCCACCCTCTTCATGGAGTTTCACGGTGCCAGTGAGCCTGCTCTGGAGGAGGAGCTGGGTCCCGTGCAAGAGCTCTGCCATGAGGCTGGGGTGGTCTCTTTTCAGTCGGGTCTGGGAATCGCCGAACGAAATACGCTATGGCAGGCTCGGTATGAGACCTTGGAAAGCATCAAGCGTTCCCATCCAGGGCTGCCCCTTTTCATCGCGGATGTTGCGGTCCCGATCTCTCGCTACCCCGAAATCATCGAATACGCGGTCAAAGTAGTCCGCGATTGCGGAGTTGTAGGCTATGTTTTCGGCCACGCTGGTGACGGAAACCTCCACCTGCAATTCATGGGTGACCCGCAAGATAAGGAAGGATGGGGAAAGATTGAGGAGGCCAATCAAGCCATTGTCGGTCGGGCACTGGAGCTTGAGGGTACGGCCACCGGCGAGCATGGCGTAGGTATCGGCAAGCGACGCTTCATGGAACAGGAGCACGGGAAGAGCCTTGAACTGATGCGCCAGATTAAAGCCCTTTTGGATCCTCAGGGGATACTGAACCCAGGGAAGATATTCCCTTAGTGGGGATCATCATGCCTCACGAGTTCGCTCACGGTCCCGATTACTCTCGCTACGGCATCAGCGAGCCTCATCTTTCCTTGTACGTATCCGCCGAAGAAGCCTGAGTAGAGAAAAGGGAGATTCGGGCTTATTTGGGGCCGAAGTGGTGTAGCCTAATGAGCGTGCATCCAAGAGACTGGATGTCACCGCCCGCGCTCTCTTCTCCGGGACGGGTTTGGGGCTTGCGGGCATAGCGGGCAAACTGATCGGCGGATATCTCTATGATCGGGTTGGGGTGATGAATCTGTTCCGTCTTGGCAGTTTGGCTGCTACATTTGCCTTGGTTCTGTTCCTACTTGCACCTTCCCCCGGAAAACAGGATTTGCAGATTCCCAGCAGTTCTTGAAGTTTGCTTAATTTGCCCTATCGCCTCTTGACGTTGTGCGGAGATCAAAGTTCATTCAAGTCTGAAATAAGGAGGCCTGATGGCCAGAGAACTTAAGGTTTGTGTGATAGGGGGAGGTAGCACCTATACACCGGAATTGCTAGAAGGCTTTATCGAGAGGCAAGCGGAATTGGGGCTCGCCACAGTCACCTTGATGGATATAGGTGATAGATTGGTGTCTGGAGCATGAGATACCGGTCACACCAGGGGTAGCAACGCCGACCGAGTCGAGATGGCGCTGGACAAAGGGTTGCAGATACTCAAGTTCTTTCCTGCCGAGGCGTTGGGTGGTGTGAAGATGCTGAAGGCTATCGCTGCTCCTTACGGAGGCGTCAAGTTCATCCCCACGGGGGGCATCAACCAGGACAATCTGGCGGAGTATTTGGCCCAGCCGAGCGTCCACTGCTGTGGGGGGAGTTGGCTGGTCAAGGCCAAACAGAAAATTCTACGAACCTCGGTACCAGGTGTGGAAGAGCTCGTCTTCTGGTATCGTAGAGATGGTATTCTCTCTACAAGGAGATCCATAAGATTTTCCGGGGATGCTTGCTCGTGCGCAGTGCAGGGCTACATTCGATCCCTTCCCTTGGTATCGGCCAAAGTCAACTCGAAACGTGACCACCTGTCTCGAAGGCACCTTTGCCTATCCCCGCTTACATCTGCCTCCGAGGCCTATACTGAATAGCCTCCGCCAGATGTGCGGTGGTGATCTCCTCCTCCCCACCCAAATCCGCTATGGTACGTGCCAACTTCAAGATGCGATGAAAGGCCCGGGCACTCATCTGTAACTGATACATGGCTGATCTGAGCAGGCTCCTCCCCGCATCATCAAGCCGGCAATACTTCCTCACCTCCCCAGGCCCCATCTCAGCGTTGCAGGCGAGATGCGTCTCAGCAAAGCGTTGACGTTGCCTCTTCCTGGCCCCCTCTACCCTCACCCTGATCGTCTCCGAGGTCTCCAATGGTGTATCACTAGCCAACTTCTCTCCCCTTTCTATACGGGGCTGTTTTCGCTGGTACAATCGTCTATTGCACGCTCGAGGTGAAAGGTCGCACAAGGGGCACTGGTCATCCCAAAGAGGAGGCGGGTCCCAGAAGAACAGAAGCTATTCGCTAATGAGGATTTTTGATGAGGAAAACCCCTAAGGATCTCCCCGATGGCGATGATTTGCTCACTCTTGCTTCGATCCGACGTGAATAGCCAAGCACGGCTAGTGCTGTAGCCCGACTTGCATCTCGGATCCGAGTCCCTTCCCAGGGCAGTGAGACATCAAACGTACCTCCGGAACGCTGGTGGCGTGCGAAACCCAGCGCTTTGCTCGGTGAGGAGATACTAGTCGTAGGCCGTACAAGATAAGTAGACGAGGCGAAGTCACCACCGATCACAACAGCTTATCGAGCAATTCCGCCATCTCCGTGTCACCACCGGCGGGCGGCGTCCACTCTACATGAACAACTTCCACTCCCTGATCTTGCAACCTCTCGGCAAACTCACGCACCCCGAGGTTAACGACCACAGCCCCATCCCGGAGCAATTCTTCTAGTTCAGTTTGCACGGGTTCCCTCACGCTTGGAGCCTCAAGGCTAGCATCCGACTGAAGAGAGCAGCCTGGGCGCTGCTCGGTAGAACCACGACCCCTGCCTCCTCCAGAGCCCTAGTTTGCTCCCGGAGGTTCTGCGGATCACCGTCCGTGCCGCACACCGAGGCAGCGACACTTAGGAAGCCGCCGCGCTGGCTCGCGGTTAGTTTGGCTTTTGCGATGGTCTCCAACAGATCGCCAACGGGGTCAGGGGAAGCGTTATAGCCAAGAATGAAATCCAGTAAGAGAACTGCCACCTGCGGGTCCTGGGCTTCGGCCAGAATCCGGTCGCCCCGCAGCGTAGCATCGATCATCGGATGAGGCCGGCCTTCAGTGAAAATGTCAGCCCCCATGTCGACCAGTGTGTGCTCCACACTTCGCAAAGGATCCGCCAGCCCGACCATCCCGTCCAGCGGTGCATTCGAATGGACTACCAAGCCTGCATCCCGCATCACTTGTTGAGCCTGGTAGCAGAATGTCCCCCCGGCGAAGATGCCACGGACGTATTTCTGCTCTGAAGCCATGCCAGCCCGTTCTCTCGCGACAACCGCTTCAAGTTCCCGAGATCCTACGCCGGTGAGCACAGCCGGCTTGCCAGTCGCCATCTGAGTTGCCAGGGCGACCGCCTCATCGAGAGTGCGTGCCATCGCAAGGCGTATGTCCATCTCCGAAGGGTACTTGCGAATACCGAGGAAACAAGCGACGATCGGCTTGCTGCACCGGTTAAGCCTCTCCAGGAGAAGGATAAGCGTCTTCGCACCAAGCGGCTTGGACAGTAGAACAATGACCTTAGTTTGGGGGTCAGCCTCAAGCGCCTCTAGAGCACTCAGCGCAGAGATGCCACCTATTGCGTCCGATAGATCCCTGCTGCCTGTGCCGATGGCGTGGGAGATGCCTGAGCCGCCTTGGTGAACCAGGGCGGTGAACTCCTGGAGCCCTGTGCCCGTGGCACCAATTGCGCCGATAGGGCCTCGCCGAACAACATTGGAGAAGCCAACACCTACGCCGGCGATGATAGCAGTGCCGCAGTCGGGCCCCATGACAATGAGACCCCGCTCCCTAGCATATCGTTTGAGTGAGAGTTCGTCCTCTATCGACACATTACTACTGAACACAAACGCGTTCAAACCACGCTCGAGGGCCCTCCGGGCCTCGCTGGCGGCATACTCGCCAGGCACAGAAATGACAACCAGGTTGGCATGGGGCTGGTGTGTCAACGCTTCGTCCAGGGTGCGCGAAACCGGCTTGGTCAGACCGCTTGGTTTGCGGAGAAGCCAGCCATCCACGTTGTCCAAGATGGCATTGACCGAGGATAGGGTCTTTCCTTTGAGTGCAATGATCAAGTCATTGGGCCCTGCGGACAAGATCTCCGCATCTTCAAACCCCATCCTCACCAGCAGCCGTTTGTTCTTCTCCGTCCCCATAAGGGCGGCGGCTTGTCCGATCCCCGGCTCTTCCGACAGGCGCTTGGCAACCCGCATTAGAAAGACCGAATCAAAGTATAGATTGCTCCTGATGGTATACCCCGTTGCCATAGACCCTATTCACTCCACCACATTCAAGAATCGACGGTATTTGACATCCACGAACTCCACGACAAGGCGTCAAGTCAGGCCATGCTTCTCTGCAAATCTGATGAGGGCCTTCTTGAAGCACTCCAATGGAGGACGAACAAGCCCCGCTCCGATGATCGGATGGCCAGGGTTCTTATGCGCTAGAGCAGTATCAATCACGGGGAGGATGTTCGTCTGAACCACCTTTCGTACATCGATCCCCACTGCCGTGCCCTCGAAGCCCAGCGCCGGGATGCGAAACTCCGGACTCGTCGTGACGGTGATTTGCCGCATCTCTCGACTGTAGGACAGCGCCTCTTCTGGCGTGCCCCCCACGAGGCTCAAGATCCCCGGAGCCCCGCCGAGGACAAAGCCACCCCAGCCAATCGTTTCGGTGATCGCCGAGTCGCCCATGTCCAGGCCGGCGTCCTCCTCACTATAGCCGGGCAGGAAGAGACCATTTACGGACGGCGCCGGGGCAGTAAACCACTCGCCTTCTAGGCCGCTTACCTGGATGCCGAACTCTGTTCCGTTGCGGGCCATGGCGGTGACGACTGTGCTGTATTCGATCCCCCTCGCCGGATCGGCGGCCGCCTTGGCTGACGCCATCGAGAGCCCTAAAAAGAATAGCTCGTGGCCAGCGAGGTACTTCAGGGTACTGATGAGGGCCTCTTTCCGTACGCCGGCCTCCAACATGGGAACAGCCATGGCATTGGCAAAAAGACTGGATGCGGCGTTGGAGCGGTTATGAAGTTCATCGCCCATCTGCAGAGCGCGCGCGATAATCGGCTTCAGGCTGAGTCCCCCTATCTGGCGCAGGCCGGCACGTAACGCTGGAGCCCAGATGTCCCGCCAACGAATCAGATCCTGCAAAGCCTCCTGGCTGTAATCGCCAAATTGTTGGCGCCCCTCAACTTGCCGGCAGACGGCGCGATTCCCGAAGGTCTTGTTCTCGACCACGAAAACCCACATCGAGGGTGTGATCGTGCCCGCCATGGGGCCTACGGCTTGGTGGTGATGGTTGGGCTCGAAGGTGATAGCCCCATCTTCCAGTATCTGGATCGCCTCTTCCTCATTCTTGGCCCAACCTTCGAAGAGCATCATTCCGATCACGGCACCCTTCTGGGCACCACACATGTGGTGCCAATCCAGGGGAGGGCCGGAATGCAGCATCATCTTGTCGCTCAAGCCTGGGATCACCTCCCCTGCCGGTGCAATGTCGACCAGCACAGGGTCGGCTGCCACCATGCGATCTGTGGCCTCGCTATTGGCCCTCTCGATCTCACGCTTGATATCCTTAGCCATCGATTTCCTCCTCAAGGACGTGTTCAGCTTAAGGCGAGCCGTTGCCTATAGCCGAAGTGTCATGTTCTCGCTACGCTTTTGCTTCCGTAAGCAGCATCCCGTTCAGCGCCCCAGCCAACATATCCCAGCCAGAGGTGTGACCAATCCCAATGAGTCGATTCACAGCACTCAGCAGACACTGCGCTGTCTCCCCTTGCAAGACCCAATTGACCAAATCGTGAAGCGGTTCTGGTCCATGGCCATGGGCTAGGTCGGATAGGATGGTATGGCTGATGCGATTGGTCATCGAGCGCGCCTGGCGCAGGAAATTCGAAACAGGCACTGCGCTCCACCGGAATTCAATTGGGTAGGCTGCCTTCAGACGGTGAGCGGTAAAGAGCAGCCCGCCCAGATAGTCGTCTCCGGAAGGAGTGAGCCCTGGGCCCAGGCCCAGCAGCCTCAGGCCTGACTGCGCGATGCGAGCCATATCCCGCGCTCGGCAGGCCTCCACCAGCTCCTGAATGGCAGGCGATGCCTGATCGATCAGAGCGGCCTCCAAGGAGGAGGCGGCGCAGGCATCACCGTTCCACGCAGCCCCGGCAATCACTCCTATGGCCCCACCCAGCCCTTTTGGATCGGGAAGGCACCGGACCTCCGCAAGGATCTCCCGAAAACAGGCACTGACGGCCCCCAAGGGCAGGAGTCGTTGGGGATCAAAGGTGCGCGATGTCCAGCTATATGCGTTCGCCAGGTCGATTGTAATGGCATCCCCAATCCGGAGGGAATTGCCAAGAACCGTAAAATCCATCCCTGTTTCCAGCCCGCAGGGGTAGAAGGGTATTTGCAGGGAACGGCGGTGCATAGGGGTATTCTCTGTCGCCAACCAGAAAAGTTCTCCCTGGGTGCTGTACAGATAGGCTGCATTCGAGAACACTGCCAGGACTTGCCCGCGTAGACCCGGGGTGAGTAGCCTATGGGCAGCCCTGCCAATCTGCTTGATGTAAAACGGCCGAATAAGAATAGCAGTCTTCACCCTTCTCCCAGTCGGTGATCGATGGCACGTGGACACCGCAGTTCATCCGCTGCAGCATGGGGGAAGGCTGCATGGCTCTCGCGCCCTTTGGCCCGAAAGTGCCCGATGATGTGAAAACCAAAGTCGACGAGGTGTTGGCGGACTTGGATACTGGCAAGTTAGTGGTCTTTGCAGGCCCCATCGTAGATCAGGACGGGACGGTCCGCGTTGCAGAAGGACAAACCCTCTCAGATGAAGAGATGGGGAACGTGGACTGGTTCGTTAAGGGTGTGATTGGCCAGCCCAAGTGAGATTGCGCAAACTCTTTTGGGGCATTCGGCAGGAGAACTCTCCCGCCGAATGCCCCGACT
>DAOULQ010000157.1:0-19013 GCA_034419095.1 Anaerolineae bacterium
ACAATGGTTGGAGCAGCAACTGGCCTACGTGCGATGGCGACGCGAGTCAGAGACCGGCTGCTATCTGACAAAGCAGAAGAGGCATCGATGGACGGCAACAAGGGCACAGAACAGGGCGGAGCTATGACCCGAGACGACATCCTACAACTCTTGGAGAAAGCAAGGCCGGTAGTGACGGTCCCCCACCGCGATTTTATCGACTTCGTGGGCCTGCTGGACAAGCAGCAAAAGGTAGACGGTCAATGGATCACCGTCCAGCAGCCCTACATGACGGTGGATGGCAGGATAGCGATGGCCTGTCGAGACCATGCCAATCAAGGGAAGAGACTGGACTTCCATGATCCTGAGGTAATCGAGAACTCGGAGCTGAGGCTCACTCTACAGGTCACCGTAGAGAGCGAGATCTACGGCAGACGTCACGGGATCGCCTCCTCGAGATTGGACGGAGCGGGCTCACCTTTCGAGCGCGGCCACCCCTGGGAGGTGGCGGAGACAAGTGCCGTAGGCAGGGCCTTGGGGGCTATGGGGTACGGACTACTCCCCGGCGCGGGGCTGGTCTCCGCAGAGGAGGCCATGCTTGTTACACATGATCAGGGCCGTCCAGTGAAAGATCCAAAGGAGCCAAGAGCCCGCCTACCCAAGACGCCGCCACCCTCCGGAGACGGCCGCCGACCAAGAAAAACGAAGAAGAAGACCTCTCGTTATCAACGAGAGCAGATAGTGACCATGTACGCCGCCGTCCACCGGATAGAGCGTGAGGAGGCGAGCAAGCAAGTTGAGGCTCTCTTCGCCCAACGTTTCGGTCACTCGATGGAGCGAGCCTCATACGACGAGGGGAGTGAGGTAATAGCCGAGCTCCTACCTGAGTGGAACAAGAAGAAGGACGGGGCCGCGGCTTAGGCCGCGGCCCTCGCCCCGTTTCAACCCCAAATGAGGGAGGGAGACCGATGGAAAAGATAACCAGAGATCAGATCGAGGCCATCAAGAGAGCGAATCCCATAGAGTCCATAATCGCAGCCTATGTGGATCATCTCCGATACTATGGAGAAAGGCTAGTGGGAAGGTGTCCCTTCCACGACGACAGGCAACCGAGCTTCAACATCTGGCCCGAGACGCAGAGCTTCTACTGTTTCGGATGCGGTGTGGGAGGAGATGTGTTCACCTTTCTGGAGAAGATGAACAGTGTCACCTTTTCCCAGGCCTGCGAGTTGCTGCAGACAGGGGCCGTGAAAAGGAGAGATTTCGCGGTTCGGCGATGCAGAGTGCCCTATAGCAGGAGGGGGCGGGGGACACTAGCGCAACTCGACCAGGAAGATAGGGCGATCCTTGACGCGGCGACGGTTCTCTACCACGCCCTACTCATGCGATCCTCCACCCATCAGCGGCTCCTAGCGAAGAGAGGCATCTCTCTCGAGATGATCAAGAGGTTCAAGGTAGGATGGTGTAACGGAAAGGGACTTAGGGGCCATCTCCAGGAGAACAGGTTCGATTTGGCCAAAGCGCGACGTATCGGCCTCCTGGGAGAAAACGGAGAGCACTTCAGAGGCAGGGTCGTAGTGCCTGAGATCAGGAAAGGGCATACCATCTATCTGATAGGGCGGGCTGCCAGGCCCGGTCTGAAACCCAAGTACCTGGCTCTGCCCTTGCCCAAGCCGTTATATGGAGTGCAAAGGGTTGGGAGAAGAGAGGAGATCTTCGTCGTAGAAGGCGTATTCGATTGGATGACGTTAACATCATGGGGCTATCCCACGATTGCTCTTCTGGGGACCAGGCTGGGAAGAGAAGGGAGATCGTATCTGGAACAATTCAGGACGGTCTATCTGGTACTGGATACCGACGAGGAGGGGAGATCGGCAGCGACGGAGATCCAGAGGCAGCTGGGAAGGAGGGCGAAGGTGGTGGATCTGCCGAAGGGTGTGAAGGATCCGAACCAACTTTCCCGTTTGGAACGGGGCAAAGAGCTCCTGGCTCAGGCTCTCGCCAAAGCGGCAAGTCGACACTGAGGGACGGCTGCGTCTGCAGTCCTTCACGACGGCCGTGTAGCTAGCCGCAAATAATCGGTCTCCATTTAGGAGAGGGCTGGAGCGGCGCCCTAAGGGGCACGAACAAATGCTCGCCAGTTGATCGGTATGCGTCTCGAGAGCCAGGCTCCTGCTAAAAGAAGAGGTTGTGCACCCAGTCCTATCAGACGAGATTCTACCCCATCAAACCTCGTTAAGGACGCTAGATATCCACAACACCCACCAACGTATATCTTTAGAGCCTACTCCTTCCAGGAAAGCTATCAAAACGGCGCTTTCTGGCTAGATTGGGGTGTGATAGCGGTAGGAGTTGGAGGAAAGGGCCACGACTAATCACGTGCTTACGTAAAGGAGGGTTTAGGAAAGCCCGAAGGGCAAATCCCAAACACGCTCTTAGTAGCGGATCCCGCTCGATGCAAGATAGCCATGAACTGCGCGCGGAATGCTAGGACATAGGAGACTGCGAGCTCACTGCTGAGCATCAAAGCCATCGGGCCTCCAGGGAGATACTACGTAATGCACCGGCTTTCTTAACGCCTGGCCTGCGGCCTCAACTTCAGGGTGGTAGAATATATCCACCAGCCGCACTGGGCCTCCTAAGCTGGCGCCCAGGTCGGCGACTCTGCCTCTTACCCGAACGGCGAAAATTCCCGCTTTTCCATCTATCATCGCTTGCGCCTCCTGGTGAAAGCCGGAACGATCGATGCCATGGCTCTCCAGCTTCGATATCCAACTGTTCTACGTGAGTCCTGATGTTTTGGATATGCCTATGGTAGGCACTCCGGACTGAAGAGAACACCATAGCGCCTCCACCCAGTCGCATCTTAGGGACGGCGAGATAGATCTCTTTCGCCCTTAGATGATGCTTTGCAACCAAAGCCGCCGTTTCATCGGGAGAGGGGAAAGGGTTGAAGACCAATACCACTTCCCGCTTGTGCAGATTCGCTTGACAAAATACATTCAATAGCGTATACTATTATTGCGCTTCTCCCGCTGTGACAATCTGGAGGGGGCGAAGATTATGGTCAAGAAGTTAACTGAGCGCCAGAGGCTTGTTTTGAATCTAATAGTACGATATATCAGAGAGCACGGCTACCCACCGACTCTCAGAGACTTGCAAGATCACCTCGACATAAGCACACCGCGTGGGGTCCTAACTCACATCAAAGCTTTGGAGCGGAAAGGGTACATCAGGCGGGATTCAACCCCACGAGGCATCCGGGTCCTACGGGAGGCAGATGAGAAACTGGACGCGGAGGTGGTTAAGTTACCACTAGTGGGCCGGGTTCCAGCAGGCACGCCGCTACTGGCAGAGGAGAACATTGAGGAATGGGTTCCTTGGCCGAGAAGTCTGCTCGGTGGCCAAGAAGACGCTTTTCTTCTGAGGGTAGTTGGCGACAGCATGACAGGCGACGATATTCAAAACGGCGATCTGGTGCTTGTAGCACCCGAGGCCAAGGCCCAGTCAAAAGTCAACGATATCGTGGTAGCCGTGCATCACGGCGAGGTGACGGTAAAGCGCTTGGCAAGGAAAGAAGGCCGGCTTGTGTTGCAGCCGTCCAACCCCGCCTACAACTCCATAGAGATTGATGAGGATAGCGGGATTCAGGGTAAGGTGATCGGAAGAATACGAGGGCCAGAATAGGCTAGAAGCAGGTTTCTCCAATGGCGAGCAAACGAGAGCTGATTAAGCGAGGGACAAGAAATACTACGTCAGGCGAGATAAGAAGATCGGCCATTCGTGGAATAGGATGAGGTGGGAAGGTCCCTCTCTCGCGACGCACAACAACCGGCCAAGCGAAAAGTGAAACCTGGCCAAGGCGACCGGGTCGATCAACTCCTCCGGACGAAAAGTGCCAGGAGGTAGATCACGGTTAAGAGGTTACCGAGACTGAAAGCCAAGAACGCAAGAGGGTGATCAAGATGATGGCTACCGATTCTAGCGCGGATGTTCACAGGCGCGACGCCTTATTTGGAAAGAGGATCCTACCTGATGACGCATGGAATGACTACTGGGATCGCATCTTCGTTCCATCTGAGACCAAGGATCGCCTGATCAACCAGATGCACCTCTCGTTGACTCTGCGCTCTGACTTGTCCCCTGTGGGTACGAGCCTTCATGGACTTATCGTCTTAGTCGGTCCGCCTGGGACAGGGAAGACTACCCTAGCCAAGGGTGCCGCCAACCGTGCTGCCAGAAGACTTGGATCCGTCAATTTTGCCCAGCTTGATCCGCATGCTCTTCCCAGCGACTTGCTGGGGCAGAGCCAGCGGGCGGTCGTCGAGTTACTAAGCGAGGCCATACCACAGCTATCTAGCAAGGGTACCCCTACGATCATGCTGGTAGATGAGGTTGAGTCCTTTGCGGTTAGTCGGAGCGCCACGTCATTGGCCGCGAATCCGGTGGACGTCCACCGGGCTACCGATGCCCTCCTTGGCGGATTGGACCAGCTGGCTTTGGACTTCCCCAACGTCTTGATCCTGGCTACCACCAACTTTCCTGAGGGGGTGGACGCGGCGTTTCTAGATCGCGCTGATTGGATCGTAAAAGTTGGACTGCCCGGACTGAAAACTGCTGAATTGATTCTTCGAGACACGGTGAAGGAGCTGAGCAAGCGCTGGCCTAGATTGTGCAAGCTGGAAAAGGATCGGGGGCTTGCCGAGGTTGCTCGCCTAGCGAACGGCATGAACGGGCGACAGCTCCGCAAACTGGTGGTCAGTGCGTTGACGATGAGACCGGAGACGGTAGAGGATCCGGGCAAGCTTACTCTTGAGGATCTAAAGGAAGCAGCACGCCAACAAGGAGCAAATCAAACTGCAAGTGGGTCTCTCATCGCTGCGCCGACCACGGAACGAATAGCCAAGACGGAATCTCGGCAGAGATATGGTGATCCTAGCCTCGAAGGAAAAAAGCCTGCTATTTCCGCTACCTGGAATGGGCAGGACACAGGCACAGGAGTCGGAAATGGGCACTAGGACCACGGTTAGAGTCGACACCTACACCCAGAGCGTTACATACGTAGTAGGTGGCCTCTTAGACCTGTTTCGTACTTTTGTTGATGAACTAGGCCTTACTCCAGATTACTTCGCTGACGTGCTAGGGGCTCTGGAGGCTGGGCTCCATACCTGGATTGAAGGGCGCTACCTGAGAACCGTGTACCTTGAGGTCTACAGTCCGAACGGTAGTCTAGTTACTCGGATTGACATAGACATAGATTACAAGAGTTCCACGTCTGCCCACCATTCATTTTATCTAGATATGTTCTTAGCTGAGCTGATGGCCAAGAAGGTCGGAAGAGTGTCACGAAGCTGCAAGTACCGGGTACTCGTAACGGCCGCACCAGGTGCTCCGTCCGTGCCGGGGTGGTCATCAACCAAGCTATTGTCCAACGAAGGTCTTTCTCCTTGGCATCTCGGGCAGGCCCTTGGGAGTCCAGACATCGGATCTTCTATGCAACTCTGGTTGCGATAATCAAGCCTGGAAGAATGGCATGCCTCGATTATATACGAGCTACAGCCACGAGTGTGAGGCCGAAGTCAACGAGATGGCCTGCCTGGTGGAAGAGCTACGTGCTCGCGGGTTGAAAACGTGGCAGGATGTCTCTGACATATACAGTGGCGAAAAGTTCGAGTCGCAGATTCGCGAGGGCATGGAAGCATCAGACGGCCTATTGGCCTACTTGTCTCCTGCCGCGCTCGCGTCTCCATATGTAACCAAGCTCGAGTTGCCGCTTGGACTCGAGCTCAATCGGAAGAGGGATCTTTTCGCGGTCATTCCCGTTTTCCGTGGATTCAGCTCTTTCAAAGCAGCCGCTTTCGCAACAAAGGAAGCATTGGGTAGAGATCTAACGTTGTTTCAAGGATATCTGATCCCTGAGGAGGGGACTGGAGAGAAGCTGGGAGAGGTGGCTCTAGCTTCCTTGCTGCACTTTTACCCTCGTGATGGAGGCGTTAGTTGCGGAGAGCCCTTGTTGCTAGGGTTGCATACCCGGGCATATACTCCGGGCAATAGGGAGCTTGAGTTAGATTGGACCCCTTTGCTCAGTGCCGGCAGCGCCAGCTCGGAGGAGTGGACTCGGCTTTGGCGAGCTACCAACGATGTGAAGAGGGTTCTCGAAGAAAACTCAAAGCGACGTGATCTACTGATTGAGGGTCACTTTCACTTGAGCGCGGGCTTTCTCTTGGGTTACGTCTTTCGCGCGACATCGGGGTATCGTCTGTCGATCGCTCAGGACGGCGAAGAATGGACCCAAGGATACGCGAGTGATGTGCCATTCTCCATGGCGACTGACTACGGTCCAATCGGGAGTGACTATATTACGCTTGAAATATGCGCTGTTCAGGACATTTGCCCTGCGGTAAATGCTCTGCTGGCCAGTCGCGACTTGGAACCTAGGGCGCGGCTACAAGTCACCCCGGAAGGCCGACCAAGAGCTAACAGTGTTGCCCGTCGCAACGCTTGGGCGTTGGCTCGCCTCGCGGCAGAAGAAACGAAGCGCTTGCGGGCCGAGCTAGAGGCGGATCGGATAGAATTATACATGGCAGGGCCCAAGGCCTTAGCAGTTCTGCTTGGTGCAGAGTTCAATGCTCACGGTGCGAGCGAGCTATGCACTTTCGAATTCGGGCCAGGGGGCTATCAACCAGCCTTGGTCATCAAGGAGGAACAATGACCGTTGGCGAAGCGTTCGAGAAGTATGGGAAAAACCTCGAGATAACAAAGACAGAGGAGGCTCAAGCGAGTAGGCGACACCTGGCAATTAGGACAGTAATTAGCGATAACTTTGACATCGACGACACCTTTCTGACTGGATCGTATGCACGTCATACAAAGACCAAACCTCTCAAGGATGTGGATATCTTCTGCGTCCTAAATCCCAGTAGGCACCAGCTGAGCCTGTATAGAAAGACATCGCCCTCCATGGTCCTTGGCGCTTTTAGTGAGAAACTACGCGCGGGATACAAGGACTACGACATCACCATCGGTCGTCGGGCCGTTACGATCGACTTTGGCAAAGGCGAAGATGTGATGAGCTTCGACGTCGTTCCGGCATTCCCACGGTCTGGTGGCGGATACAAGATCCCGGATCGGGAGCTGGATTGCTGGATATCCACAGACCCTAAAATTCACGCTAAGGAAGCAACGGCCAAGAATCAAGAATTCAACAAAAGGTGGAAGCCACTTATCAAGATGATTAAGGGTTGGAATAGACACGCGGGCAACCCGATACGGCCATCCTTCCTTATCGAGGTAATGGGTCTTGAAATTGTCCGCGGTAACTTCGTTGGATATCCAGCAGAGATTAGAGGGTTCTTGGGAACCGCGGCGAAGCGAATTGTTGAAGACTGGCCTGATCCTGCAGGTTTGGGCCCTGACGTGAACGATACAGTAGCCTTTGCTGAGAGGTCAGCCGCCACTAGAGCGCTCGAGGGTGCATGTCGTGCGGCTGCGTACGCCCAGCGTCTGGAACACGAGAATCGATCGTCCAACGCAATAGCCACTTGGCACGATTTACTCGGGCCCTTGTTTCCGGCAGGCTAGGCCTCTATCTTGACATCATGCCATCGCCTAGCGCTGCGTGGGTGCGATAGCGTTCTCAGATCGTCAACTTGATTGCATGCCTTAGACTTTTGGCCAAGCGTCGAGATCCTCAAGTCCCTTGGGAGGACGTGAGGACACCCCTCTTAAGGCCGTGACGTCCTAGCCCCCGCTACATCGCACAAATACCTTTTGCGACATAATTTCAAACCCAAACTCCATCGGCTAGCTCCTACAGTCACCCCGTTGAGGCTCGTGTGTCAAGACAGTGTGTCCTATAGTCTCGGCAAGGCGGGCTAGATCTTGACGATTCTGTGGAAATCTCTCCACTCTATTGGATAGTCAGCCCGATGACATTGTGCGAGGTAAGAATGTCAGAACTCCGTAGCAGGGTTGACCCCTCACGTATGATGGATTCTGCACTTGGAAGCGATTGCAAGTTGCTCTACCCCATTCGCTATATGACCCAATCTCCTCCCTTTTCACTCATCTATGGATCAGTGTTTCCCACGACCATGTTTAGGAGCCCATTCGGCTCCCATCGTTAGCACACGCAACTTCGATGCTAAGAAATCGGCACCGTTCAAGACCTCTCCCCTATAGGGTTGCGGTGTCTACGTCTGGCACGCCGGTGCTAGGAGGTCTCAAGGAGGTGTTTAATTGAATCGAAATCAGCAGGGCTACCCGTGCGGATTTCTACATAATCTGCGCCCTCTCTGCCTGATGCTCGAATCTCCTCGCGGACCTTCTCTAGCAAGTCCTCAGTCGCCTCCATCTCTCGGAGGAGCTCGTTTCTTCGAATTTCCGGAGCCTCCTTGAGCATATTGCGCAGGCGTTCGATTTGACCAAGGTGTTCTGCTTCCTTCGCAAGTAAAAGGTTGCTAACATTGGCAGGACGTCGAATAGGAAACTTGGCTAACTCTTCCACCAGCGTTCTGCATTTTGCTTTCTCAACCCACCAAAGCGCCGTACAGGCCAATGACGCCGCCTTTGATGAATCATGACCGTGCTGCTCCGCCAATTGTAGAAGCAGGAAGACCATCGCCTCATACACGATTTCCTTGTTCTCAAACAGCGCTATCTTGGTCATTTCAGGCAACTCTTGAGACCGGATGGATTCAATGATGTTCAATGCGCACTCCAAGTGCTGGTACGCGTCCTCATATTGGGAAAGCTGTGCGTTGAGCTGTCCGAGCGCGTATCTAGATCGCCACGCTACCTCGATAGATCCCAGCTTCTCGCTCATCGCACACGCTCTTCCGAGAAAGATGGCTGCTTGCTCTGCATCTCCAAGCCGCCGGTATGCCTCTCCTAGGTAGAGATACGTTTTGCCTCCCTGCATGATCCAGTTGACATGGCTCGAGAGAAGGAGCGCGTACCGCAATGTTTCTAGAGCCTCTTGGAATTCTTCGCAATGTAGTAAAGCCAATGCTTTTTCGATGTAAATATCTGACTCTCTATCCCGTTCGCCGAAGGCCCCCAGCTCTTCAATCGCCTGGTCATAATGGTGAAGCGATTCTTCAACCTTCTCAGTATCCCTGAGAATATTCGCAATGCTCATCAGGTTGATCGATAATCCTAAGCGGTGCTTCAGTTCGCGGTCGAGGCAAACTGCTGATTCGAAGTATCGCAACGCTCTCTCTGTCTCGCCCATGTAAGCATAGCAAACGCCCAGGTTGGAAAGTGCTCGCGACAATTCTATTTTGGCAAAAGCATCGTCGGACTCCCTATTCTCTTCAAGTTGGCGACGTGCCTTATCAAGGTACTCTAGACTGTGCTCATAGGCACCAAGGTACAAGTAGGCTACTCCCATGTGGCGCTGTACCGAACCACGAAAAAGGGGAGGGACAGAGACGGAGCTCAACCCGTCCAACATGGCTAGTGATTGCGAGTAGCGGTCCAGGGCTTCGCGATAGTCGCCCAGTAGCATCAAAGTTGATGCCCTGTTGCTGAAGAGTAGAACCATGTACTCCGCTCTTTCTCGGCTACTTGACAGATTCCGCGCTGCCTCGATTGCCAAATTGATCATTTCTGCCGCTTCATCATAGAATTGGCCCTCTTGCAAGAGGGACCAACGCTGCACCAGTTGATCTAGGAGGTCGCTGTCGACTTCAGATTGGCAAATGGCGGTTTCCACCCTGTGGCGCCATTTCGCATTTGAGACCTGACGTTCTTGATCCTCGAGGGAGATGCCCATTAGACCAACGGTCTTCCCAAGAATGTCGGCAGGCAGGTACCGGCGTTTAGTTCTGCAAGTCGACTGGAGACGATACCGTTCGCCGTCATACCCGAAAACATGGATATCAAAATAATGAGGACCCCAATGAACTCCGTTTCGCCACAAACTCTCCCAAATCAGAATCTCATCTACACCATCCCCATCCAGGTCTCGCAGCTCCATGATACCTTGGTGAAAAGCTTCATTGCCAGGCGGGAAGATCCGTTCAAAACTATCACCTCTCCACCTCCAAATAGAGAGGGCCAAGAATGCGCCGCTGCCGCTTTGCCAGAGGCTCACTATTTCGACCTCACCGTCGGCGTTGATGTCAAACACGGCCAAATCACGGAAGCCTTCCGCCAACGGCACCAGCGGGATTGCTATCTGGTGCTGCTCATGACGATCTAAAACGATACAAGTCCCGGCACCCCATATTTCATCCACACCGGCAGCAAAAACTATCTCTTCTTCACCATCCCGATCGAGATCCTTTCGGATAAACTTGTAGATCTTGACACGCGATGCGTCAAAGTGCCGCCCCTCAGACGCCAATTGTTCAGCCATCACGCGTTTCGCTGCCATGAGCAATGTTTGCTCACTAGCCATTTCTTCACGACCTCTCTCTAGAGCAACGAAGTTCATTGAGCGGGCAAGCAAGTATTCTAGATGCGAGCAAGCTTCTCCGGGCAGGACTTGCACAAACGACAGTTACGGACGGAGTGCCGCACACTCATGCTCCTGCGATGGGTCACTCTGTCAACTTCGTAGCGAGAGAACTTGCCCTCGCCACTACGACCTGCGTCGGTCAATCACCTCCAAGGTTCGCGCCGCTCTTCTACTTCCAGTCGCCCACCAGGATAAAGGAAGCCCAGTAGTAAGGGGTCCAGGGAGTGGCAGAATCGTTGCGAGCCTTGCGCATTATCTCAACCTGCGCTTTTTGCAGTGCCTCGACCTTGCTCTGATTTCCATCCTTAAGAAGCCGCGAATAAAAGGAGACCATTAGTTCCGACGCCGCCTGGTCGTCGACTTTCCACAAGCTGACCAATAGGGAACGCGTGCCTGCTAGAAGGAATGCACGGGTCAATCCAATCAACTCATCCCCGGGCCTCACCTCGTTGAGCGCACTATCGCAAGCACTTACAGTCACTAGCTCACTTCGGAGCCGCAGCCGCAATATCTCTTCGGCAGTCAGGAGGCCATCACGGAACCCAATACCTGAGGACATAGGTCGCCGAAAATCGAAAAGACCGTGGCAGGCAAGGTGCAGAAAGCCTATGTCCCCTTTCATCGCTTCCAATTCCTGTATCAAGGTTGCCTTGGTCGCCTCTTCTCCCAATAACAGCCTCGCGTTTCTACCAAATAGTTGGGCCACGGCCCGGCCCTCGATATTGGCGTAGGGAAGGTCGCTATTTGGATCTGCAAAGATAAGACATGTCTCTCGCCGGTCCTTTCGATTTCGCTGAGAGTACCTGAGGATGCTAGCGCTGGGAGTGTAGACAACAGGGTTACGTTCGATCAAGTATTTCCCATCATGCGTTGTCGCGTGTAGGGGGAGGTAGTGCAATAGCCCGTGAGGTACGATGTATAGTATGTCTCCCGGATCCGCCCACCGGAGCAGAGGTTTCGTGAGTAGAGCAGATTTGGCCTCCCATTTGTCCAAATCTAGGTGCGGGAGTTCGCCGGCAACAGCTCTACCAGCAAAATAGGTTCTTAAGAACTTCAAGAGGTCACTCCCTTTGTAGGGGACTTCTTCCACTCTGGGTTGCTCGAAGTCGTCGCGGATTATGAAGATGAACGTTGCATGATCTGAAACAAAGTATTCCGCGAGAACTATTCTTGGACTAGCCATACTTCGACCTTCCTGCTAGACGCTCCTAATCTCTTTTTCTACCAAGCTTAGCGCGGCTCGTACGATGTTGACAATCTGCTGACCCCTGCCGCGCCGTTTTCTCCCTAATGCTGTAAACATTATAACCGTGCTCGAGGGACACAGCAATTTTTTCAGAGTTGACTACAGGGCAGCAAATCTCCGATTGGAGACTTGCACATAGGCACACTGTCTACGCTCCCCTACCCCTCCTAATCACCATTTTCGCGTAGGCGTGAGTGGCGAAGTAATCGCCGGCACCCAAACCAGATGATTTCGGTAGTTTTATATTCAAAAGTACCCCGGAAATCGCCATCTCAAGGGGGTCTGGTAGGATAATGATAGTCAAACTGACTAGGAAAGCGATCAAAACTGAGATCTTATGCCCAACGTGTGGTGTGGAGGCGAAGAGAATGGGATAAAGAGGTGACGAAAAGTCCGCGTCTGGAGCACGGGAGAGGAACCAGCAAGACCCTCCCCTCATGATTGACTAAACAGCAACTGAAGCCCCTCCCATCCTCAGTCGGAAGGGTCACACCTCTAGACCAATACTAGCAAAAGCCCCCTTTGCGGGAAGGGCATCCCTGTTTCACCTACAGCGCATATCCTATAAGGGTCCTTTGATTCGTTTACCATCTGTTGCTATACTTGCCCCGCGTCACGATCCCTCGTCGTGAGATCGTTGAAGGCAAACTCACAAATCCGGCCGGCCTACCCCATTAGGCCAGGTTTTCTGCCAGTTGCACGAAGACAACAGCAAGGAGCATGAGTACGGCTCCTGGCAGGGTGCCCTTGAGGCCATCTGGAAGCCTTGGGATCTCTCGCATATGACACTCAAGTATGGCGCCTACATCTTGGAGCTCTCAGACGGAAGAAGGGGCCTGGTCTTCACTGGGAAATGGCGCGGAGGGTACGCTAGCCCAAGAAGGGCACAGTTCGTTGGGCCTGGGCTGACGGTCTTCGACAAAGGGCGGTTACATGAGCCAATGGCTTGACAGGGCGGAAGTCTATCTCACCATGGTGGTGCCTTGCATCCTGGGCTTCCTCGGTTTCTTCCTGGCCGGCAAGTTCATCAGGCTGGGCCTGATAGAGCCCTACGATGTGATCGTCGGCGAAGGGGCGATCTGGTCGGCCTGGATCACCTTGGTCTTCAACACCGTCGCACACATCTACACAAAGGCCAAAGAGCTGGGGATGCCGTTGCCTGATCTTCCCAGGTTCCCGCCGGAATAGTCCGCTCATGGTCAGTCAACGATCTGACCATCCCGTAGGAAGGAAGCCCATCTAAAAGACAAAGCGAAGCGGCCATGATGGCCCCTCGCACAATAATCTACGTGCCCCAAGAGAACACAACCGTATAGGTGGGAAGGTCCATAACCGCTCTAGGGGCACTCTACACGGGAGCCTGTCCCCCGGCCTGGCACGCCTTGCCTGCCCTGGAACGTGGCAGTCCAGGGGGGCAGGCTGGCTATAGTGGGCCAGGGCCTAACTTTTAGTTAGGCCTCTTCTTTTCCCTCGGGATTCTGTAAGGACTTCTCTTCTTCGCTCTTCTTCTCTTCGTCTAGCCCCTGCGAGGACTCGCGGAACTCCCTAATGGCCTTGCCTAAGGCCCCGCCCACCTCAGGGAGCCTCCCCACACCGAAGATGATGATAACGATTACCAGGATGATAATCAGTTCCGTGGGACCTATATTGGGCATGGTATTTCCTCCGTTTTACTCATTGCTTCGTGCTTGATTATAGCAAAGGAGCAAAAGCACTCTATAATCAAGTATAGCACAGATCGGTTGCTTGCACAAGCAAATGGTGAGCACCTAGCTCACCCTGCACAAGATTTGCTCCCTGGCCCGGGTGGAAGAGGCATCGTTGGCGTTTGGGTGACCTTGGGCTGGGAAAAGATCAAGGCATGGAGGGGGAGAGACTATGTGCCCACCTCCAAGTATAAAGGCACAAGGTAAGCAGCAAGTGGAGTACCCCACAGATTCCCACGCCATATGGCAAAAGGCACCAAATCGCCGAGTGTAGCCCTTGACAAATCGGTTCTCTCGGCGTATCCTTAGGAACTAAAGAGGTAGATTTCAGGCTTGTGCCGCCTATCTACAGAACGTAGGAATCGTATGGCTCAAGAACCGGATGAGAAGATCCGAGTCCTCGTTGTGGACGATATCCCAGAGTCGCGGGAAAAGTTGAGGAAAGCCCTCCATGCCGAGCCCGATATCGAGGTGGTGGGTGCGACGGCCAGTGGAGAAGCGAGCATCGAGATGGCCAATGAACTCACCCCAGACATCATCCTCATGGATATCGATATGCCCGATCTAGATGGGATCGCCGCCGCGCAAGCGATCGTCCAAGCGAGTCCGGGCAGCCTATTGATAACGATGTCAGTGCAGGAGGAAGCCCATTACCTCCGTCGCTCCGTGCTGACTGAGGCCCACGAGTTCCTGACCAAGCCCTTCAGCACTGATGAACTAGTAACCACCATCCGCCGAGTCCACAAATCAAGGCCCAAACTGCAAGCACCTACCCTGATTAAGCGCGCTCCTACTTTGGAGGCGATCTCCCAGCGGCCACGCCGCCAGAAGAGAGGGCAGATCATCGCCCTATATGGCCCCAAGGGAGGCATCGGCCGTACCACCATCGCTATCAACCTGGCCATCGCTATGGCGAAGGAGAAGGATACCAAAGTAGCGGTGGTAGATTGTGACCTGCAGTTCGGGGATGTAGGGGTTCTCCTGAACATCCAACCCCGTAGTAGCATCGCTGACCTGGTCCCCGAGGTCGATGAACTGAGTGATCTCCTTCTCGAGGAGGTGATGCAGCCCCACCCCTCAGGCGTTAAGACCCTTCTGGCCCCTCCGCGGCCAGAGATGGCAGATCTAATAGGGCCAGAACATCTCCGGAAGGTCTTCCCGCGGTTGCAAGAGCTCTACGACTACATCATCGTTGATACCCCGTCATCGCTCTCCGATCTGACATTGGCGATCCTGGAGGTCAGCGACCGAACCCTTTTGGTGATCACCCCCGATATGCCAACTATCAAGAAGGCTAACCTCTCCCTTGAAGCCTTGGAGGCCGTAGAATACCCGATGGAAAGGGTGGCTTTGCTGCTCAATAAGGCAGATCGCCGTGACACTATCCAAGAGAAGAAGATTACAGCCACCATAAAGCACCCCATCTTTGCCCGGATTACAAACGATCGGGATAGTACGCTGGCGGCTGCCAATGAGGGGGTACCTCTGATCATCGGACAGGGGAATAAGCCTATCTCGCGAGATATCCTGGCTCTGGCCCGCCAATTGAAGCTGGGAATTGAACCTCGCCAAGTCACCGAGTTCCCCGAGGCGGAGGCAGCCAGACGAGCCCCTACGCCAGTGGAGGGATCTCCCCTCTTCCTCCCCTTGGCGGCGGCTTTGATTCTCCTTCTCCTATTTGGTCTTCTGGCCATAGTCTATCTTCTCCCTTTCGCTGGAAGGTGAAGGTCAAAAAGATGGCTCATCTGACTAGGCGGGAGTTCTTGCTATAGGGATAGAGCGGTGTTAGGTGGGTTGGCGACTGGCTGCCCATGACCGATTTCACACCATCCTCCTGCCCCTGCCGGACCCCAATCGCCCTCACCTACGGTCACCGATACCACTGCTCCCAACTCCATCCTTCACCTGCCGCTAGGCCTTCCCCCTCGGTTGAGTAAGCGCACCTGCCCCCGCACTTGGCACTTTGACGTTTTTTGTTAGGGTTGTGATGAGGACTGAAAGAGGCTCTTGGCGTTGTATGGCTATTGACCTCTCCCTGCGGCTATTGTAGACTAGATTCAACAAGCACCCACATCACAACATCGTTGGAATAGCGCGTTGTGGGAGGCGACGGTATGAAAGATAGAGGCCGGCTATCTCGTCTGGCATAGGCTAGGAGGTGGTCGGCTTTGTCTTTCGGGGGTGACTAAAAGGGACCCTGAGCACCCCTTCTGGGTGCAGCGGCTCAGGTAGTGGTGGGGACGGAGGTGCCCTAGAGGAAGGAACCTTATGACCAAGATACAGCGGAACATCGTGGCGATTCTCCTTTCCCTTAATGTTTTCATCTTCGTCATCCTCCTCCTGCTTCTCTGGCAGGTCTATTTGGCCCCCCCGGAGGTGGCTGTAGCCACCCCTGGGCCCACTAATACACCTGCCTTCACGCCTCTCCCCACCAGTACACCCACCCCCCTTCTTACCCCTACCCCAACTAACACCCGGGTACTCCCTCCGGCTACACCCCCGCCGACCTTCACCCCTACCTTCGCTCCGACGCCTCCTACCCCCACCTCTCCTCCTATGGCCACGCCGGTACGTCCCACGCCCGCAAGAACACCGACTTTCACCCCTATACCCACCCCTACCCCCCAGCCGCCCCCTTCGGGCCGCCTCGCTTTCACCGTCTACGAGGGAGGCAGTTACGAAACCTACGTAGCCAATATAGATGGTTCGGGACGTCAAAAGATCTGGAGTCGCATGCATCAGCCGGATTTCGACCCCCCAGGAGAATGGTTGGCAGTCAACGGCGAATTACCTAACCATCTAGATCTTAAACTCATCCAAATCAACCCCGATAACACGACCGGGCAGCGATGGAAGGCGAGCGTCCATTATGAGGACTCCTGGCCCAGTTGGTCCCCCGATGGCTTCCGCATCGTCTACGTCTTCTACAAAGAAGATGCACCCCACTGGATCCGTGTTCGCACCCTCTCCGATCTGAGTAGACCCACGGAGGGAGACCTGATAGATGGCCCTGGCGGTAAGAAGTCACGTGGCCGATATACTATCTGGGTCGGTGACCGGATCGCCTTCACCACCTGCGACTATTGGGGAGGTGGAAGCAACTGCGGCATCTACACCATCCCCGCGACAGGCGGTGAAGCCATCCAAGTCACTTATCATGGCGAGGATCGAGCCACTGATGGCCGGGGCAATCAACTCCTCTACATGTCGATGGCCGATGGCGATTGGGAGATCTGGAGAGCCAACTCCAGTGGGGGAGGAAGAGAGCAATTGACCGATAACTCCGCTCAAGACGGGTTGGCAACCTGGTCACCCGATGGCCAACACATCGCTTTTCTCACCGACCGCACCGGCTCCTGGGAGATCTGGGTGATGAACGCCGATGGGAGTGACCAACGGACCCTATTCTCCTTCCCAGGCGTTCCAGGGAATCAGTGGGCCGAGGAGCGGATCTCTTGGGGACGTTGATGGTCAAGATGACCCACTCTCCCTTCTCATGGCCATCCTATTCATCCCTGGTTGGGCTCGGATAGATACCGATAAGTGAGAAGCCCAAGGATCACGGAACGCCAAGCAGCCCTCGCGGGTGCAAAGGCTGAGGGAGGGGTGGGGAGTAGGGGAAGGTGGTCAAGGTGGCTGTCGTGCCTCAAGTGGCCATTGAGAATACTGAAGGATTATGAGATCTTGAGAGGTTTTTGGTGGGTGTGCCAAAAAGGAGCTATGCGGAGGAATTGTTTGGTCGATATCCTCTGTTCAAACAACTCGGTGATGTTCAACGAGAGATAGACGAGTTGCGTTCTAAATTGCAATCTAGAGACATGAGTGAGCGGCATTGCGCGTCTAGTAGATTGGACCAGCTCCTCCTTGAGCGACATGAAATATTGGAGTGGGTAGGGACTGGTGAGGAGCTAGCCCGCAAGTTCAAGAAAATAGGCAATATCGAAAAGGCCATTGAAGCGTATAGAACCATGGTGGATGCGGGCACCTTCTCGCTTCGCGCTTATGCGCGCTTGGCTAATCTGTACGAGAAACAGCAGAAATACCAGGAAGCTTTGCGTGCTTGTGACATGCACAGAGTAGCCCTCAATAGCCTTCATCTAGATGGCTTATCCAGAGGCGATTTGATGGGACGTGATATCAGAGAGCATGAAATCTGGTACAAGACGAACGACCTTCCGTTGCTGAGCCGCCAAGCCCGAATCGCTAGAAAAGCAGGCAAGCAGAAACTTGCTAATAGATTTCTAGCAATAAGAAAACGTCGGAAGAGCGCATTGGATGAACTTAAGAGGACTAGGTAGAATATCCTAGCGCAGAGGCCTAGGGAGTAGCGGGGGAGGAAGGGAGGATAATGGCAAAAAGGAGACGAAGAGAGGATGTCGTAAAGCGTGATGATATCGGGGGATTCATTAAGGAGTTTGCGAATGAGACCCCCAGGGCTGCCGCCATTCTTGGGGCTACTTTCCTTCAGCAATGTTTGGGAGAGCTGATCGGTAGGTTTCTTATCTATGATCCGACGGAGGTTGACAAGCTGTTAGAGGGACCACTCCAGCACTTTGCCCCAAGAATACGGGCATCGTATTGCATGGGGCTGATAAGCGAGGATGAATATCACGATCTGCAAATCATTAGAGATATTCGAAATGGCTTCGCGCACGACCTGCATGGCCTGTCGTTCTCTACTGCGTGGGTCAAGGATAAGTGCGCTAAACTGCAACTCCCAAAGAAAGAGCCGCAATGGCCGGCTGATGCTGATGCACAGGACGCATTCAGGATTAGTGTAGCAATACTATCGTTCCAATTAGGAGCCAGAACTGGACGACAAGAGCGTCGCGTCGTACCGAGCCCATTTCAGGTTGGGGCGGTGGATTAGTTCTGTGTGTCGGAGGAAGTTTGAGCGTCTGCAGGCGATGAGGTCTGCGAAAGCAGGCCTCTTCTTATCTCCAAACTTAGATAAGGCTTGTAAGACGCAAGGCCCTTCCGAACCCTAGCGAGACTGGCGGAGAAGAGGTGCCTGCCTCCGCCTTTGACCATTTACCCCCCGGTTAGTATAATTCTCCACAAAGAAAGCCAGGAAGAGCGTGGTGAAGACTATAGTAGTGCTGCCCACCTATAACGAGGCAGAGAACCTGCCCCAGATGGTGAGGGAGATCTTCTCCCTAGGTATCGAGGGGTTAGAGATCATCGTCGTGGATGACAGCTCGCCGGATGGGACAGGGCAGATAGCGGAGGGACTGGCCTCCCGGCACCCGAGCAGGCTGCAGGTCATCCACCAGCAGGGGAAACTGGGGCTGGGTCCTGCTTACCTTCGCGGTTTTGAAGAGGCGCTAGCGCAGGGCGCTGACTATGTAGTGCAGATGGATGTCGACTTCTCCCACTCTCCTTCCTGCCTCCCCCTCTTCTTGGAGAAGATAAAGAGTTGCGATCTGGTTATCGGCTCCCGATATGTGGAAGGGGGAAAGGTGGACGAGCGGTGGAGTATCTGGCGGCGGCTCCTCAGTCGAGGAGGCAACCTCTATGCTCGCTTGGTGACCGGCTTGTCGGTGCAAGATACCACCTCCGGCTTCAGATGTTACCGGCGAAAGGTGCTTGAAGATCTACCCCCCATCGGCTCCGAGGGCTA
>DAOULQ010000158.1:0-22717 GCA_034419095.1 Anaerolineae bacterium
ACCCGGATGAAGCATGATGGGAACCTCAGGTGTCCCGGATCTCGATGCTAGATTGGGACCTGGAGAAGAAGAGCGAGGGCCTACCCTGCCCCACTCACAAGGCTTTCTCCCGTCAACAGCAGGATGCTCCTCTTGACTAAACCAATATAGCATGCTCACATCTCTATGTAAGCAGATCTGGGATTATCCTCGCCATCTCGGCGTGCACGTGGGAGGGATGATCATCACCGGCTCCCCATTGGTAGAGGTCATCCCCTTGGAAAGAGCGAGGAAAGAGGGCATCGTGGTTACCCAGGTGGACAAGGACGACATAGCCGACCTGGGGCTCATCAAGACGGATTTGCTTAGCTTGGCGACCCTCTCCCTGCTCGTGGTGACAAGTTACACATGTACCGTGCTCAAGCCAGGCCTCATCAGCGGCTTGAGCGGCGGATTGCTACGGCTGCTGCTGGAGTACGAAGGAGCGGCTGACCCAGACTGGCCTCGGACGCTTATCCTCAAGGCCAATCCCAGTGATACGACGGTACACGAGCATATGGTGGCAGGAGCGCGCCAGCGCGGACTTGACTCCCTCTTGCCACTGATGCCGAATCTCGGTTTCAATCGACGAGAGGTGATGAGCTACCGTTATCTGCCCGACCGTATCCCCATCGGGATGCCTGCTGCTTACCATACCGTGCTGGATGAGCCTGGGAACCGTCTTTGGATTTTCATGGAGGATATTGGTGCCTTTGATATGTTGGATAGTTGGGATGATCTCAGTGCCTGGGATGATGCGCGGTTGCAGCATGTGGTGCGAGACCTTGCCGAGTTCCATGCAACTTGGTGGGGTCAAACAGGGGAGTGGAAATCGCATGACTGGTTGATACGCTCAGATCCTCCATTCTGGTCGGAGTATGTTCATGCTGCTCTATCTGCCAACACTGAAACTCATCCTAGTTTTATCACCCAGGCCCGGCTACCGCTCCTAGAACGACTGGCCGATGCCGTTCCTCGAATCACTGAAGAGCTAAGACAGCAGCCTCAGACACTGATACACGGTGATTGCACACCGCGTAATGCCTGTTTCCGACCGCTGCCCAATGGTTCCCGTCTAGTGCTCTATGACTGGGCTCTCACCAGTATCCGTCCGCCCCAGCAGGACTTGGCCAAGTTCCTTCTCTTTGTCCTTGACCCAGGGGCAGAGATGAGTCGACTGCGGGGTCTGCTCGACGAGTAGCTGAGCTATCTGCCAGCCGACCTGCGAGTCATTACCGATCGGGAGGCGTTCCACCGAGGTTTTGACATCACTTGCCTCTACTATCTATCTGTCTATTTGACTGTGTGTGTTTGGAGACCCGAAACACCCGAGCTCAGATGGCTGTTTCGTGAATTGGAGCATCGCCTAGGTTTCCTGGATCTAGTGGGTGAGCACTGGCTGTGACTTTCATGGATTTCTGGTTTCATTATGTTATGCTTATTCTTATGAGGTGAAGAGGATTTACTTCTAGTATTCGATTCTGTAGAAGTGTCTTTCGAGCACAATTGCGTAGATTGATAGGAGGTGAGGTTGATCATGGCAGCAACAGAACACAACAACTTACCTGCCTTCGAGCCGGAGACGATGTTGATACCTGCTGGTCCTTTCATAATGGGCAGTACGCGGGCAGAGGTCGAGGAACTAATCCGCCGATATCCGGACACCGATAGGCGACTTTTTGAGCGTGAGCTCCCTCAGCATACAGTCCACCTGCCTACATATCGCATTGGAAAAGCGCCTGTAACCAATACCCAGTTCGCTGCCTTTGTCGAAGCTACTGGCTATAAAACAACGGCTGAAAAAGAAGGATGGGGATTTCACTGGCCTGACAAAATTGCAGAGGTGGAGGGGGCTGACTGGCAACATCCTGCCGGCCCAAGCAGCCAAATTGATGACAAGATGGATCATCCAGTAGTGCAGGTTTCTTGGCACGATGCCGTTGCCTATTGCGCGTGGCTTGCTGAAATCACGGGGAAGCCATATCGATTGCCAACGGAGGCCGAATGGGAGAAGGCAGCCCGCGGAACCGATGGCCGGCGTTGGCCGTGGGGTGGTGAATGGCACCCCGAATCCTGTAACTGTGAACGACGGGTTGGAGATACTACACCGGTGGGAAAGTATTCACCGGATGGCGATAGCCCGTTTGGGTGCGTTGACATGGTGGGCAATGTTTGGGAATGGACAAGTACGACGATTGGCAGCGAAGATCCATGGCCATCACGTTTTGTGTATCCTTACGAGCCTGATGATGGTCGGGAGGATATGAGCCTTCCAACTCGTCGGGTCGGCCGTGGTGGCTCCTGGACTAATGACCAGCGGAACTCAAGATGCGCTTTTCGATTCGCGGATCCACCGAGCGAGCGCTATTCGAATGAAGGTTATCGAGTAGCGTTAAGCATTGCTCAGTGAGAGGGTTGGATCTCCCTGCTTGAAAGATCTCAAAGAGGATGCGCTCAATAGCCTGGTTCTTGTTAGCCTCATCTCCAGACCTGCTGGGCACTAGAAACTCGGCAGTGCAGACTGCGGGCAAGAAGAAGAGAACAAGGTGCCAGCAATGAAAGCACTTTTCTCAGGTTCGAGCGAGGTGGGTTGTTTGGCTCATTAAGAGGGCAACGAATAGGTCCGGAAGCAAGTCGGAGGCGCTGTACCTACAGCGAAACTATTGAATGGAATTGTCGCCGCGTCTTCTCAAGATCTGATGGATACGTTGACGGCTTACGCCGAAGCGCTCGGCTATCCTCTGAAGGGGCCAACCTTCCTTCCTCAGTTGGGCGATGGTCGCGTGCTCTCGGGGATCGATCTTCGTGTCAGGATGGGGGTGTTTGAAGAGGAACCGACCCCCGTCGTCCCCGCTAATAACATCCCAGGGTCTATTTTGCAAAGCCATAACCGCAGGCCGATACTTCAGTTCCGCACAATGGTTATCATCGCTGCCTCGACTCCGCGCACCCTTCCAGCGCTACGATCACCAACCCCGGCGAGAGTGTTTAAGGAACCGCATAGCGTACTCATCCCGTCCCATCAAAAGATCGCAGGCGACTATTGTCTTACGAACCTCTACATCGAGAGGATCCACAATGGCACAGGTCAGCCCTGCTGCCATGGCCATAGCCAGAAACGATCTATTGATCAGACCACGATCTGGCAAACCAAAGGAGATGTTGCTCCCTCCCAAAGTGATATTAACTCCCAGGTTCATGCGGATCAAGCCGATGGCCTCCAGGGTTACGAGTCCCGCTCTGTGGTCCGCTCCCACTGTCATGGCTAAGGGATCGATGATCACGTCTTCAGTTGGAATGCCATAAGCCTCAGCAACGGCTAGGATCTTTTTTGCAATCTCCAACCGATGCTGAGCCTCCTTGGGGATGCCCTCCTCATCCATGCATAAGCCGATCACTGCACAACCATACTCCTTCACCAAAGGAAGCACTACCGCTAGAGAAGCCTCCTCACCGGTAACCGAGTTGACAAGAGGCTTGCCCGGACAAACGGACAAGGCAGCAGCCAAGGCTTTGTGGTTGGCCGTGTCGATGCAGATGGGGACACCTACCGCCTCAGCCACTGTCTGGACCGCCAGGGGGAGAACTGTATCTTCATCGACATCCACAGCGCTCACGTTGACATCGATAACCTGCGCGCCGGCTTCTACTTGAACTAAGGCTTCCTCCCGCACCAATGACATATCACCTTGGCCCAGGGACTCAGCTAGTCGCTTCCTGCCACTGGGGTTGATACGCTCACCAATGATGATCAATGGCCCTTGGCTGTCAATCGTTACCTTCGTTACAGCGCCCTCTAGTAGCGTACGCACCGATTGATCCCCTTTCCTGCCGTTGCAGATTTGAACCCACTGATGAGATTCCGAATGTAATACCCCGACTCCCCCGCTCAATGGGATTTTGCAAGGCTGAACTAGGGACATTCATCCTGCTGTGAAGATCTATACCTTCTCCAGCAATTGCATGCCGCTTTCATACTCTAGAATGCCTGGCCACCACGCGTGGACACGAATAGCCACACGAGACTACGCCAACCCCCGCGCCTCTCTAATCGCAGCAATGAATGTGCGCGCTGTCTCGGTTAGACGAGCGAAGTCCCTAGCCGCCACTGCCTTCTTCTCGACTAGGCTACTCCCAGCGGCCACGGCTGTCGCACCGGCCTTAATGAATTCGGCCACATTGCCCAGGCTCACCCCTCCGGTGGGCAATAGTTTCACCTGGGGCAAGGGGGCAAGGACATCCTTTATGTAGCCCGGGCCCATGGCTGCGGCGGGGAAGACCTTCACCAGATCCGCCCCCAGTTCCCAGGCAGTGAGGATCTCCGTCGGCGTCAAGGCTCCGGGGACTACAATCACGCTGTAACGATGGCAGAGTTCGATCACTTTGGGATTTAAACTGGGAGAGACAACGAACCTGGCCCCGGAGAGAATGGCCGCTCTAGCCGTCTCCGGGTCCAGAACCGTCCCTGCCCCTAAGAGCACATCGTCACCGAATTCTCTGGTGCTAGCCTCGAGTATAGCCAAGGCATTCGGCGTGGTCATGGTAAATTCAATCACATCTACCCCGCCAGCTTTGATCGCTTGCGCTACCTGCACCAGTTGCTCTGAACGCTCGAACCGAACGATGGCTAATACCCCACAATCCACTATCCGTTTCAGGTTTCTCTCCTTGTCCATACTGCCTCCTACCGGGTTATGCGGAGATTTGCACCCTCGAGTAGCCTCTCCACCTCCTGCAGGGTTGCCCAATTGAAGTCGCTCCACGAGGTCTGCTTGAGAACGGAAAAAGCGTTCCCGTACCGGACCCCTTTGTCCACATCGCCGGTCAAGTAGCCGTAGATGAAGCCGGCGCTATAGCCATCTCCAGCACCCAGCCTGTCCACCACTTCGATCTCGTAGGTAACATCATCGTAGAAGACACCGTCGTGGTACGCGATGGAGCTCCAGGTGTTACGCCAGACAGATGGGGTTTCCCTCAAGGTGATGGTTACGACCTCGAACCCGAATTGGTCAGCCAACTTCTCGGCCACCTCATGGTAGTCTTTTCCTACGATGCCGAAAACTCTCTCCGTGTCCTCCTCGGTAGTGATCAAAATACTCACATAGTCCATGAGGACTGTTTGAATCTCTCTGGCTTTCTCGCGACTCCAAAGCTTAGCCCGGTAGTTGAGGTCATAGCTGGCCTTGCAGCCGGCTTCCTTGGCACTGGCCAGGGCTTCGCGAGTGACCTCTGCCGCGGAGTTGCTCAAGGCTGGCGTGATACCACTGGTATGGAAAAGACGGACGTCTTTGAACAGGGTAGGCCAATCCACTTCTCCAGGCTTTATACGGCTCATAGCCGAGTTGGCTCGGTCATAGAGTACACTGGAGGACCTAGGGGAAGCACCGTATTCGACGAAATATAGACCGGCTCGCTCTCCCGGAGCCCAGACTATATGGGAGGTGTCCACCCCAAATTCCCGCGCCTTGTTCCGGATCATCCTTCCCAAGGGGTTGTCAGGCAGGCGGCTCACCCACGCGGATTTAAGCCCCAATCTGCTAACCCCGGCAGCCACCGTCAACTCTGAGCCGCCAACGGTCACTTCGAAAGCATTGGCCTGCTCAAGTCTCCGGAAGCCAGGCACCGCCATGCGGACCATGGTCTCCCCAAGAGTCACCACATCGTATCCCATGCTCTTTCCTCCCTCCTCTCGCTAATAGCTATCGATACTAGGTGCTACAAGGGCCACCAGTCAGGTACCCTTCTAACCCAAACCGTCTCTTTCTATCCTTCCTTACAGCCTCCCGGCATACCTCCCCAGTAATACCGCCTCATGGTACATAGCACACAGATTCTCCGGCGGAACGTCTGGCTGTACATTGTGAACCGGAGCCAAAACATAGCCTCCTCCAGGGGCTAGGTTTCCTATTCTTCTTCTTACTTCCTCCCTCACTTCTTCTTGACTGCCACGGGGCAGCACATGTTGGGTATCTATGCCTCCCCAAAAGCAAATCCTGTCTCCAAACTTCTCTTTCAACACCTTGGTATCCATATCCTGGGCCGAGACCTGAACTGGGTTTATGATGTCCACGCCGATCTCGATGAAATCCTCCAGAAGAGGCAGCACATTGCCACAGCAGTGATAGAATAGTTTGGCCTGAGTTCGCTCCTTGATGAAGTGGAAATACTCCCGTTGATAAGGTTTGATCATCGTCCGATACATATCCAAGGAGACAAGGGGGCCCGTTTGGATGGCTAGGTCATCAGCGACATAGACCACATCAAGATATCTGCCCACTAGTTCCAAGTACCGTCCCATCATCGCTTTGCGGATATCGAGCACCTTCCCTAAGAGCATATGTATGAATTCTGGGTTGTCCAAGAGATCCATCAAGAACCTCTCAAACCCCCTAAGCATCCACGAATCCTCGAAGAAACTCGCATCCGTACCTGGCCCTACCAGAGCGTAATCGGTAGTCTCGTATAGATCTTCAGCCTCTCTATCTAGGCCGTCAAATCGATATGGGTTCAAGGGGTCGGGCCAGTGGTAACTCTCGAGGTCCTCAATCTCAGCCTCTGCCAGAGGGCTATCTACAATATCATAATATAGCCCTTCCTTCGGCCTGTACAAGGTGACTCCCCATTCGTTGATATACCGATCCGAATTGAACACTATTCCTTCATTCTCCTCATAGGTTCGGTAGAAAACTGCACGGAAATCCACGTCGAAATGCCTCAGGATATCCTCGTCGACCTTTGCAACTTGGAACATTCGAGAGACAAGAACCGGTTCCTTAGGAGCCAGCCTCAAGTGGCTTTGTAGATTTCTGTGGGCCTTCATGGTTAGACTGGTAACCGCGGTAGAGCCCAAATCGATGGGAACTCGGTCAGGCTCCTGGTGATTAAGAGCCGCACGAACGCGCTGTCGATGGGACATCTCCGCTACCATTCGTTCCGCTCCGAAATGTATCTTCTTCTCGTTTCAACGGATTTCGCTTGAGCTAGATGCTGACGAGCCACGAACCTACTACTACAAGCAAGCTCCCCGCACCGATCTTCAAAGAGAACCTTTCCCTCAGGAGAAAGATGGCAAATAGAGCAGCGAAAAGAGGCGAAGTCGCGGCCAGGACAGACGCCCTAGCTGCGCCGGCATGATGAACTGCCATCAGAAAAAGCAAGTTGCTAAGACCAGAAGCTCCCAGGAGGCCAGTCCCAGCCACTACGGCCAAAGATCGAAAATCAAATCCCCCAAGAAAGGACGATACTCTACCCCTGATGATGATCCACAAGGTGAGTATGCCACTTGCAGACCAAGCCATAGTGGCACCGGCCGCGAAGAGATCGGCCTCCCCCATCCCCACCTTCATCACCGCCGTCGCGACTCCCCAGCACGCGGCGCTGAATAGTGCAAGAACCGTACCTCGCGTGCTAGAGTCCTGCATTGATGATGTCTTAGCCTCAGGCAAGTCACCTTCTCCTCTACCCAACAGAGTCACCCCAACAACTACTAGCAAGGCTCCCAGGATCATAGCCCAACTGATAGTCTCACTGAGAAAGGCCCAGGCCAAGAGCATCGTGAACAGCGGATAGGAGCAGGTTAAGGGAAAAGCTTGAATCACCCCTGCTATCCGGATGCTCGATAGAAAAAGGCAATTCGCGGCTACTAGGCCCAGCGCGGCAGCCAGGATCAAAGCCACCACTGAGGAAAGGCGCAAGCCGAAGAACACGCCTCGCGGTCCTAGAACCAGCAAGAACCCCAGAAACAGCAAGGAGGCGAAGAGACTCTGCAAAGCGCTAAGCGTAACGGGATCCCTCTGGCTAACTTGAGTCTTGATTAGGACGCTAGCCAAAGCCCAAAGGATCGCAGAGGCAATAGCGCCCGAGATACCCAGCTCCACAGGCTGCAAAGCGATCCTCCTTAAGGAGCTTCGGCCGCCTTTCGAGTAACAGCTTTCACCCGCTGCTCGATCTCCTCCGGCATGCGAGGGGGGCTATGACTCTCCAATATCTCGGCTACCTTCTGATTTGCTCGCTCTCGCAATGTCTTGGCGCCTTTGCCCACCCAGTCTTCATATGTGCGGCGATCCATCAATTCAGGGTACCAATCCTCCCGAAAATGTCGATAGGTATGCTCCGTATCCATGAACTGTCCATCAGGGCCTATCTCTTCTATCAACCCCAGGGCCAGAGTCTCCTCGTTAATCTCTAGTCCTTCCATGAGACGTTTGATCCAGCCGACTATTTCGTCACATATCACTAGCATCTCCAAGGACCCGCTTAGACCACCCTCTAAGTAGCCCAGATCGTGGATCAGGTTGGCTCCGTTAAGTGCATCCACAAGCAAGGTCAGAGCCGCTTCGATGGCTGCTTGCTCATCTGCGACCTTGGAATCGCTGCAACCAGCCAGTCCCCAGCGAGGCAGACCATAATAGTCGGGGAGCGCTGCCTCAGAGAATCGGGCATCAGGGCCCGCATAGGCGCTACCCATCGTTTTCATATCTATGGTTTGGACAGCCCCGCCCGCACAGATGATAAAAGGGGTCCCTTCCCGCTTGAGTTGAGAGAGTACCAAGCCCGCCAGCTGTCCCGCGTTGTTGAGAGCCACGGATCCGGCAATAGTCATGGGACTAGTTATACCTCGACGAACCGCAGGAACGTAGATGAAAGGCAAACCCCTATCGGCCAAGAAGAGCACTTTTTGTAGAGCCTCCTTATTGTGCCTGAGAGGAGTGGTAACATTGATATAGCAAGCCACGAAGGGGTGACGTTGCAATTCGTCCCCTCCTCCAGCGACCACCTCGGCCATTTCGATGGCATCTATACATCGCTCGAGTGATTCGGTCACTAAGACAATCGGCTTGTTCGTATTTAGTAGCATGACTTCCATCTGATGTCGATCGACGATAGCCTGATTCACATCCCAAGCGTAGAACATCGACATCACAAAATCGATATTGGGAAGATAGTCACAGACCGTTACGCCTTCCAATACATCGCTGAGAACCGCTTGTCTCCTTTCATCGGTGCGGTGATCCAATATATGGAGACAATCAGATCCCGGACCGAAGAAGCAGTTTCGGCCCTCTAAGGGCATTATGCGATGGCCTTCCCTGTCACATAGCGTGATCCTCTTAGGCGCGCTTCTGAGCGCCCTCTCCACAAGCCAAGAGGGAATCTTGACTAGGTTCCCGTCATGGATCTGGCATCCCGCCCTCTTCATCGTCTCTACCGCCTCTTCCTCGTAGAAACGCACACCAACGCGTTCCAAGATCTCTAGACTAGTGAAGTGCAGTTCTCTCATCTGGTCGCCGGAAAGGGCTTGAAATCGGGGGGCCATATAGCCGACATAGTTACTCCGCAAGATACCCACTTTGCCTCCTTCATCCGAGTAATGTCATGCAATGACCGGAGCGGTTTCTACTTGGACCCGATCCAAGATTTGGCCAAAGCGGCGGCATCTACCGCGCTAGCTCCATACCCGTCGGCACCTATCTCCTCAGCGAACTTCGCCGTCACAGGAGCTCCACCGACCATTATCTTCACCTTATCTCTCAGATCGGCTCGCTCTAGGGCCTCAATAGTCACGCCCATAGCGCGCATAGTGGTGGTCAGAAGCGCGGACATCCCTACAAGATCCGGTTTCCGCTCCCTAACTTCTTGGACGAACCTCTCTGGAGGTACATCCACTCCCAGATCGATCACCTCGAAGCCAGCCCCCTCCACCATCATGGCCACGAGGTTCTTGCCTATGTCGTGCAAATCTCCTTTCACTGTCCCTATTAGGAAAAGACCTCGGAGCCTAATGCCGGTCTCCGCAAGTAGAGGCTTCAGGATCTCCATGGAAGCATGCATCGTGTGTGCTGACCGAAGGACTTCCGGTATGAACATATCACCGTCCCTGAAGAGAGTGCCCACTCGATCCATTCCCGGCAATAGGCCCTCCTCCAAGATTCTCTCGGCAGAGAACCCATTGACTAAGGCCTGCTCCGTTGCCGTGACGATGGCTGATGCCTCGCCCCTAAATATGCAATCGGATATCTCCTTCAACCACTCCGTCATGTCAAACCTCCCAAGATATTTGGTCAAGTCATCGGCTTCTCTTATCACCACGGGCTGCCAGCCGTAAGGCAGATCGCCTGGCCGGTCAAGGCTGCGGCCTCCTCGCTGGCGATGTAGAGCATCAGGTGCGCTTGTTCTTCCGGTTCGGTTATGCGCCCCATGGGGTAGTAGTTCTCGATCGTCCATTTCCAATATCCATCAACTGTCATCCCCATGGCTTTGGACTCCACCTCGGCAGCCTCATCTGCTCCAGGTGTGCGCACCCAAGCGGGGCAGATGGCGTTGACCGTGATACCCTTGTCGGCAACCTCCAGAGCCAGGGCCCGGGTGAGGCCTAGGATGCCCGATTTGGCAGCGCATTGGGCGCTCCAGCCAGGCGCAGCGGTGAAGGCTGAAGTAGCCGAAAGGTTAATGATGCGTCCCCAGCCGTTCTTGATCATCACCGGCAGCACGGCCTTATTGGAGAGATAGACCCCATAGAGGTTGACTTTCAGCAAGTTCAACCAAGCATCGTCATCGTGATCTACCGCATGGCCATAGGTAAAGATGCCAGCCGCAGCGACCAGGATATCTACCTTGCCAAAGGCGCCAACTGTCTCTTCGACCATCCGGCGAGTTTCTTCTGGCACCGACACATCCGCCGCGATGGATATCGCACGTCCTCCACCCTTCTCGATCTCCTTCCTTACTGCTTCCACGCCCTCCTTATTCCTGGCCACCAGAGCGATCTTGGCTCCCTCCTTCGCAAACAGGAGCGCTGTGGCTCTTCCTATCCCACGGCTCCCTCCCGTAATTAGGGCTACCCGATCTTTAAGTTTCATGATCCCTCCTTTCACGGAGACCCGGGCGGCATGGTTTCAACTATTCTATGGGCAAGTAATCGGAATATAGAGTTTCTACCATAGGGTGAATGACTAGTTGGTTCACGGCCATATTTGGCGGCTGACTGGCTATGTAAAGCACTGCGTTCGCTATATCCTTCGGCCTCAGGAGCAATGAACGCCGCGGATCTTCCGGTCCGATCCACTTGTCGATCAGATTGGTATCCACAGACCCAGGACAGATGCAAGAGACTTTGATCCCGTGTTTTCGCACCTCTTTGTCCAATGACTCCGAAAGCCCCAAAACCCCCCATTTGGAGGCACAGTAGGCCCCATCTTCAGCCCATCCTCTGAGACCAGAGACGGAGGCTATGTTTATGATATGGCCGCGCTTCCGTTCGATCATAGAGGGTAACACAGCCTTGGTGCAGAGGAACACACCCTTCAGGTTGGTATCGGCCACAGTATCAAAATCTTTTTCCTCAAAGGTGTGTAGTAGCCCAGAAACTTCTACACCGGCGTTGTTAACGAGAATGTCTACCCAGCGGAGACTTTCCATCACTCGATCGACCATCGCCTCGACCTGCCCCTTGATGGTCACGTCGGCGACCATGGGTAAGGCCACTCCTCCTTCCTTCTCTATCTCCTGAGCCAATTCTTCCAGCGGGGCTAGAGAGCGGGCTACCGTGGCAACCCGAGCGCCGTTCTTGGCTAGAGTGAAGGCGACCGCGCGGCCGATTCCTCTGCTAGCCCCGGTGACTATGGCGATCTTACCCTCCAGAGGCATCAGAGCTGTTCCTCTCCAAACTCTTCATACGTTCCTGCAAACTCGATGATTTGGGCACCCTTCTCGATCTCCTCCGGGCCAGGCATATGTTTCTTCCACTCATCAAAGCGAGCGAAATCCTTGACCTTCCAGACAGCCATGTAGTTTGGCTCTGGGCCTAGCCTCCAAGTCCGGCCGATAAGGAGGACAAGTTCATCGTCTGGATGCTCTTTCATCCACTGTTCATACCCTTCTCTGACCTCCTTATAAAACCGTTCTAAAGGGACCCCTTCCTTCTTGCTGAAGAACTCGATGTAGTACATTTTCGTTAGCCTCCTTGCTAAACCAAGAGATACAAATATAACCGAGGGTTTGCACCCCGAGAATGCCGAAGACGTGCTTCAATGGGGGAACTATTTCAGTTACTATGCAGCGTTAATGCTGAACCCTCCATCTATGTAAATAGTCTGTCCGGTGACCCAACTGGCATCTTCAGAGACCAAAAAAGCGACGAGCCCGGCGATATCCTCCGGAGTCCCTAACCTCCTTAGCGGCGTGGCCTCGATCTCAACCCGTTCTCTCTCTCCCTTCAAATACTCCTTGGCCAACTCGGTGTATACCGTCCCCGGGCCGACGCCGTTAACGTTGATATTATAAGGCCCTAGTTCGACGGCCATAGCCTTAGTAAGTGTCACGCCCCCACCTTTAGATGCACAATAAGCAGACAGGTTCTCATACCCCAGAATCGCCGCGTTAGAATGGATATTGACGATCTTGCCATGCCTTTGTTCTCTCATATGCTTAGCCACGGCTTGGGAGAAGAGAAAGATCCCTTTCAAGTTGACATCGAGGGTGCGGTCCCATACCTCTTCAGAAGTTTCCAGAAAGGGCACGAGGGGACCGATACCTGCATTGTTGACCAGAATATCGATCTGTCCGAAATCTTCTATAGCCTTCTCAACCGTGGAGAACACGTCCTCCACTTTGGAGACATCGGCTATATATGCTCTTGCCTTGCGACCTAGAGCCTCAACCTCTTTCACGGTCTCCTTAGCATCGTACAGGTCGACGACGGCCAAATCACAACCCAGAGCAGCCAAGCGCAAGCATATCGCCTTCCCGATCCCCTGACGGCCTCCTGTGACAATAGCCACTTTGCCTCTTAGTTTCGTTGTCATTTCCTCTCCTTGTCAACCGCTTGCCTTCTCCGACTCAAACCATCACCGCACCACCGGTTTTCCATCCTTGATCACCAGGCTGATCATGTCACCTCTAGTCAAGACCCCGATCTCCTTCAAGGGATTCTCTTGGACGACCAAGAGATCGGCCCATTTCCCCACTTCTATGGTGCCAACACGATCGGCCAAGCCAATACACTGAGCAGCCCTCTTGGTAGCAGCCACGATGGCATCCACAGGCGATAGTCCCGCCTCTACTAAGAGGACCATTTCCTCAGCGTTTTCCCCATGGTAGTTGAGAGGCCCGCCAGCGTCGGTGCCCATAGCGATGGGCACCCCTGCGGCCACGGCCGCCCGGAGACTTTCCTCGTTGTGCTCCGACTCCTCTTTGACCTGTTCGATCATCCATTTCGGGATGCCGGCGTTGCTGCCGTGTTCCACCACAGTTGTGAATGCCTTGCGCGTGGGAATGAGAAAGACCCTCCGGTTTGCCATCAACTCTATGGCCTTTGGGTCTTCATGGAGATGCGATCCGTGTTCTATGGCGTCCACGCCTGCCTCCAACGCGTTGCGGATGCCGACGATCCCTGAAGCGTGTGCGGCTACAGGTTTGCCTACCTTATGGGCCTCTTCTACCGCAGCGCGCATCTCCTCGCTCGAATATTGAGGAGCAGGCTGTTCTCCCGGTGCCATGGCCGAGCCAGTGGCCATGAGTTTCACGAGGCCGGCACCGGCTTTCAGTTGCTCCCGGGCCGCCTTGCGGACTTCGTCCGGGCCATCCGCTTCACGGTACATGCCGGGCCAATAGTCGGCGCCTGTGGAGGTCATGGAAACGATTTTTCCCGCCAAAACCATTCGTGGCCCGGGAAACAATCCTTCCTCAATGGCGCGACGTACGGTGAACTCGAGGAAGTTCCTTCCGCCGAGATCGCGGATCGTCGTGATCCCTGCTTCAACCGTGCGCTGGGCGTACTTCAAGGTAGTTAGGACGGTGTAGAGGTCATCATACTCAAAGGTTCCCGAAGGTCCTCCACCGATGGTGATATGGACATGGCAATCGATGAGGCCCGGTAAGAGATATTGGGAGCTCAAATCGTACTTGTCGTAAGGTTCTTGAGGCAATGCCACTTCGGGACCGGGTCCGACGGCGACGATTTCCTCTCCCCGAATGACCACCGTTGCATCGACCAGTGGCTCACGCCCTGCCCCATCGATCAAAATGCCATTTGTTAGAACTATGGGTTTCACAAATAAGGCTCCTCTTATCACATGACTCATGACAACAGATTGAACGCACAGATACGGTGGCTTGAAGTGAATAATAATGGTCTCGCGCAAGCCCCTATATGCAGGCCGACCAGCCTCTTCGGATCCCATGTGCCCGCGTTACCGATCGACAAACTGCCTCTGTCAGAGCTTTGAGGTCCCCCGTTCGCCCAACTTGGTCTGCACAAACAGAGCCTCGCTTCTTTCCCGCTCGATAGGGCGTAGGCTCTCCTCTTCCCTCCCGCCAGTGCTATTGGCTGGTATCACTTGTGCACCCTCTGTGGCGAAGAGCATGGCGATAGTTCTTCCCATCTCGGTCTCAGCCCAGTGACGATATTGACTTCGCCTTCTAGCCGTATCGGTTGCTTGCGATCTCCGGTCGCGCGCCGCGAGCTCACTCTGTCAATATCAGAGTGTCATGCCCAGACCAACCCACTGATACTATCTCATCTCGATGGAAAATACGCAATCCTTTCTTAACGTGCTCTTCTGCCACAAGGGTTATCAACACTCCTACGTCAATGTGGTAAAAGACAGAAGAGCCTAGGAAGATGGTATCGGTAACTCTGCCTTCAACCATGTTCTCATACTGCCCAGTCTCACTCACATCGTCGATGGAAAGCACTTCAGGACGTATCAACACGCTCACCTCTTGTTCCGTCTCTAGGCCTTCACCACAACGTGCTTGAACCCCTATCCCATGGAGGTCAACCACCGCCCCACGAGGCGTCAATTCGCGGACTTCACCGACTAAGATGTTCGATTCCCCCACGAAACCGGCACAGAAAATGCAATTCGGGTTTGTGTAGATCTCTTCTGGTGTTCCCACTTGTACGATGTGTCCCTGGTTCATTATCACTATGCGATCAGCAATGGTCATAGCCTCCCCTTGGTCATGGGTTACGTACAGGAAGGTGGCCCCCAGTTCAACGTGGATCCTCTTTAGTTCGATCTCCATCTGCTGTCTTATCTTGAGATCTAGCGCACCGAGGGGTTCATCTAACAACAATACTTGCGGATCCATGATCAAGGCTCTGGCGAGGGCCACTCTTTGCGCTTCACCGCCACTAAGTTGTGTAACCTTTCTCTGTCCAAAGCCAGGCAGCCGAACTAACTCCAGCATGGCTGCTACCTTCCTCTTGACCTCGTCTTCTGGCAACCGCTTCAGTCTAAGGCCGAAGGCAATGTTTTCGAAGGCGTCGAGATGCGGGAACAGCGCGTATTTCTGGAAGACCATGTTGACAGGCCTCTGATGTGGTGGTACAACAAGCACGTTCCGGCCAGCGATTTCGATCGTTCCTGAGGTCGGCTCCTCAAAGCCAGCGATCATACGCAAAAGAGTGGTCTTTCCGCACCCACTGGGTCCCAAGAGGGTCACGAGCTCACCCTCTTTGATCTCCAAAGAGAAGTCGGCTACGGCAACGGTGTCGCCAAACCGTTTGGTAACCCCATCGATGCGCATTATGTACTCTGGCATGGAACTGCCCTCTCCTCAAGACTTGTTGTTACTCTCGCATTCTCGAGACCTCGCTAGGCACTCCAGCGTCAGTTGTCGATGCCATCGCGGAAGGCCGCCGTGTCTTTCTACCGTTGCTCGGATCCAATATCCCCGTAGACGCCTGCGTCTTCAATGACGGCTACCTCCATGAAGTCCTGCAGCTTGGTCTGAATCTGTGGATTCCCTACTGACTTCTGCCAAGCATTGATCTGACAAAAATCTTTGCACCTATATGTGGCCATATCATATACGGCGGTTCTGCCCCCGATCTCCAAGTGCGACCTATGAGTAACACTAGTGTTCGTCCTCCGTCAGTATGCCTTCCGCTCCTCGTAGATCCTCCTCACCACCTCACCAGAGTGGTCATAGGCAACTCCTGGCTTCTGTCGAAAAAACTCATTGTAGTACACTTCTTACCCCATTGTGGTGTTCCTTAAGAAGGTAAATGCACCAGTGTGTTCTCAGTTCGCCAGACCATTATACCGAGATCTCGCTCACCTCAACGAATCGGCTCATAATGAGGATGAGGATGAGCGACGCGCCTAGCACCATAGTGGATATCACGTTCACTCTCGGATCCAGCGATCGCCTCATCATGGACCAGATAAGCATGGGGAGAGTGCTTTCACTGCCAATGACGAAGAAGGTGATCAGGAACTCGTCAAAGGAAAGAGCGAAGACCAGGATCCCTGCTCCGATTACTGAGGGGGCGATGATGGGAAAGGTCACCCGCCAGAACGTTTGCCACGCTGTGGCTCCCAGATCCCGTGCCGCTTCCTCTACCACGATATCGAACCGCCCCAACCGAGCGTTGGCCACAAGCACAAAGTAAGGAATTGTATAGATGAGATGCCCGATGATAACCGTCAAGAGCGACAAGCCTATGTTCAGAAAGGCGAAATAGGAAAGCAACGCCAGGCCAATGAAAAGGACGGGCAGCGAGACGGGCAGTACGGTCAAGGATGAAATCACCGGTTTCAATTTGAAGCGATAGCGAGTTAATCCCAAAGAGGCGAGAGTCCCAACAGTCATAGCGATAATAGAGGTGGCTGTTCCCACTATCATGGTGTTCTTGAGCGCGGAGTTAAAATGAGCGCTAGCTAATACCTCGTGATACCAGCGCAGCGACAAGCCTCTTATGGGGAAACTCAAGGCAGGCGACTCGTTGAAGGAAAAGAGTATGATGATAACAATGGGTGCAAAGAGGAAGATGAGCACGCCGGCGCTGATAATCTCGAGCCAGGGAATCCTGAAGCCTCTAAAGCTAGAGAGAAACTTTGTCATTACTCATCTCCCATCTCACTCGGAGGGAGCCAATCTCAGATATCTCACCGTCCACCGAACACCAAAGTAGATCACCATGAATAAAGACAGGACTACGAAGCAGATAGCCGAACCGCGCGGCCAATTTCCCGTCCTTATGAATTGATCGGCGACGCTACGGCCGATCATCATGCCCGTCTTCCCCCCCACCAACTCAGGCGTGATATAATCCCCAGCCGATAGGATAAAGGTATACATGAAGCCTGAGATAACGCCGTTCATGCTCAAGGGCAGGGTCACCTTGAAGAACGCTCGCAAGGGACCGGCGCCGAGGTCTTTCGCCGCCTCAATCAAATCGGAACTAATGTTCGCGAGAGAAGAGAGTATGGGCAAGATGGTGAAGGGAACGAATATGTGCAGTAGGGTAATCACCACGGCCGTTCTGCTGAAGACAAGAAAGAGAAGAGGCTCATCAATCACTCCGACCCAGATGAGAAAGTTGTTGACCAGCCCATTTCTCCCCAAGATCGTCTTCCAAGCGTACACTCGTACTAGATAACCGCTCAGAAGCGAGATCACGACGAGGAAGAGCACGAGGTTTCGACCTCGCTTGAGTTTGAAGGTGAGATAGTAGGCCAAAGGATAGGAGAATAAGGTGGCCGTCGTGGCAGTCAAGAAACCGATCAATAGAGCGTTGAAGGTCACACGTCGATAAACGGTGCTGGTGAGAACATAAGCGTAGTTTCCTAGTGTCAGCACCCGCTCCATCCAGAAAGCGTGCCCGGTCCAAAAGCTATATAGGAGAAAGATCGCAGTAGGCACGATGAAGAAGGCAACAAGCATTGTGGTCACTGGAGAAAGCAATAGAAACAGCCTTACCCATCCTCTACCCAATGATTCGCTAATCCTCTGCCCTAAGCGGGCTAGCGAGGAAAGGAATCCACGCCTCTTCGCTTCCATAACGCTAGCTCACCTCCCGAGTGCAGAACACTATTCTCTCACCGCTGATGGGTCAGGAGGGGGCTAGATGAGCGCGCCCGTCCTCATCTAGCCCGCCCCTTTACCTCCAAGAATAACAGCTGTGCTGTGAGCCTAGCTGTGAGCCTATCCCACTCGCAACGAACAGCATGCGACTACAGAGGGGCAGGTCTAGGCGGCCTTAACCTCCTCCCATGCTTCGACCCAGTCGTCGTAGGTTGCGTATTCGTCCGATTCTCGCGGCGGCATGTCGAACACCGGAGCGATCTCGAAGATCTCGTCCAGCCTCTCATAGTCATACATCGCCGCGATTGACGGCTCCGTCAAGGGCACAGCCTTGGGATTGACCACGCCAGCGGCCAGGGCCGAAGCCTGGCAGGCTTGCATCTCGGGGCCGATGGATTCGTTAATCCAGGCTAGTACAGTCTCCCTGTTATCGGACCCCGGCGGTATAGCGAAAGCATCGATGAAGGCGGAGGCGCCTTCCTTAGGAATGTACATTTGCACGTTGACATCTCGCTCCTGGGACCATACGTTCACCGCCGCCCAGCCCGGAATGCACGCCACGATCTCGCCAGCAACGAAGAGGTCAGTCAGGTCCCCATAGATCGCTATGGTTCGCGCGTTCGCCTTGAACTCCAACCATAGCTCCATGATTTCGTCGAGCTCTTCCTTGGTGAGATAGGGGATCTTGTCACCGTAGCCGAGAATCTGGCCCCCGGTGAGAACGACCGCGTTGTTGTCGTCCACGATGGCGAACCGGTCCTTGAACTCTGGCTTCAGTAGATCGCGCCAAGATTCGGGAGCGTCGATCTCATCGGCGTTGTAGTTGCCCCCTAGAACCCCAAAGGTGAAGGGGACAGCCCAGATGGTGCCCTCTTCGTCAACCCACCGATGCCCTTCCTTGAACATGGGGTAGAGATCGTCGAAGGTGGGAAGCTTCTCCCTCTCCAGCGGGGTTATGATCTTCAGCTCATCCCGGTAGAGTTCCCAGTAGCCATGGTAGTAGGTGATCAAGTCGTAGAGGCCAGCGGGAGCGGCGGCCAATTTTGCCGGAATCTCCGGGTGGTCCCCGATGTAGGTGGACTCCATCGTCACGCCGTGAGCTTCCTCCCAAGGTTCCATGCAGCCGCGTAGGTCGTACCCTTCCCAGCTCAGAAACTGGATCGCACCTCCGATCTCCGGAACGGGCGTCGCGGTAGGCGCAGCAGGGGTTGGGGTAGGACGAGGCGCGCAAGCGCTGAGCAACGGGCTGGCGCCCGCGCTTACAACTGTCAGCCCAGCGGCCCTGAGGAAGTCCCTCCTTGTTAACCTATTTCTACCATACCTTTCGTCTGACTTCGCCATAGGTACCCTCCTCTTTCAGGCTACGAAACCGGTCAACAAGAGTCCAGCCTTAGCGGATATACATCACCTCCCTTCTCAAATACACAGATAAGCCACCCTACAGTCGCTCAAGCGCAGCCGAGAGCCTCTCCAATCCTCTTTTGATGTTTTCAACCGAATTGGCGTACGAGACGCGAATGAACCCTTCACCATGATCGCCAAAGGCAGTCCCGGGTAAGGTAGCTACTCCCGCCTCTTCCAACAGGTACTTCGCAAGGTCTCTCGAGCTCATACCAACTTCTTGCACATTGGGGAAGACATAGAAAGCACCCCGGGGCTTGATACAGTGGATGGCGTCTATGGAGTTTATGCCTTCGACCATGATCTCCCGGCGACTCTTAAAGGCCGATGCCATTCTCTCGACCTCATCTTGAGGACCCTTCAGCGCTTGCAGGCCTGCCCACTGAATGAAAGTTGCTGTACAAGAGTTGCTATTGATGACGAGCTTGGTGATATGCGTCGCCAGATCTTCTGGCATCACTCCGTAGCCTAGTCGCCAACCGGTCATCGCGTAGGCCTTGGAGAAGCCATCGAGAATGACGGTGCGTTCCTGCATGCCCGAGAATGTTGCGATGCTACAGAACTCACCCTCATATTGAAGTCGACTGTAGATCTCGTCGGATAGAACGTAGATGTCCCTCTCTCGTGCTATCGCCGCAATCTCTTCGAGGTCTTCCCTTTCCAATACGCCGCCAGTGGGATTCTGTGGCGAATTGATGATGATTAACTTCGTTTGAGGAGAAATCCTCTTTCTCAAATCGTCGATATCAAATCGGAAATCCCTTTCCTCTAGCAAGGAGACAGGCACGGGCCTAGCCCCGACAAAGTCGATCATCGACTCAAAGACAGGAAAGCCGGGATCGGGGTAGATCACCTCATCGGCGGGCTCCACCAAAGCGAGTATGGCAAAGAAGGCTATAGCCTTGGAGCCCGGGGTCACCACCACTTCACTTGGCTGAACCCTTATACCTCGCGTGGCGGAGACATGTTCCGCGATCGCCTCCCGTAGCTCCGGGATACCAGGGGCTGGGCAGTAGTGAGTATGACCTGCCTTAAGCGCTTCGATCCCTGCCTTCACGATGTTGGCCGGCGTATCAAAGTCGGGCTCTCCGATCTCTAAGTGGATGATATCTCGCCCCTGGGCCTCCAAGGCTGAAGCCTTGGCAAACACCTCGATGGCTCCTTCCCCCTGGAGCCTACCTATTCTCTCAGCGACCCTGGTTTTTCCAGACAGTCTCATCTTCATCTTGCTCGGTTCTTTGCTACCACCCTATCGCCTGGGTGAGCTCCCTCCTAGCCTGGCTGAAATCTCTGCCGCCATCACCATCACCTTCTGAACGGAGTTCCCCTCGGTAATGGCCCTATTCATGCGCTCTGTGGGACCAGAGATACTTATGGCCGCGGTCACTCTGCCATTCTCGTTCCATATAGGGGCCGCCACACAGTTCACTCCCGACTCGTGCTCCTCGTTGTCGATACCAAAGCCGTTCTTCTTGATCTCTTCTAACTCTGTCATCAATTTGCTTGTTTCCACAATCGTGCTCGGTGTATGTGGATGAAGACCTTGTCTGGCATAGAAAGACTCAACCTCTGTTGAGTCTTCATATGCAAGCAGAACCTTTCCCAATCCGGTGCAATAGGCAGGGGAACGACCACCGACGCGAGAACCCATATAAGCGATAGGCAGAAGTCCTTCGAGTTTCTCTAGATAAACTACCTCCATACTCTCTTTATCCAGGATCGCCAGGTGGACGGTCTCCCCACATTCTCTCCGCAGATCTTCGAGTAGTGGCAAGGCCTGCTCACGAAGATGAATGGTACTTAGAAATATGGTGCCAAGTTCCAAGCAAACGACTCCCAGACTGTACTTGCCACTTTCTCTGTCCCGCTGAACGTAGCCCTCGCCTTGCAAGGTTGCCAACAATCTGAAAGTCGTACTCCTATTGAGTCCCAACCGATTGGTAAGTTCGGTAAGACTGAGTTCGGGCTCATTGATCGAGAAGGCCTTGAGCAGCATCAAAGCTCGCTTGACCGACCTTATTTCATACTGGCCTGGGTCCCTAGTCAGCTGTCCCCCTCTCAGTGCGTAGCTCTTTGATCGTGAATTCAGATTGCCCCTTCGATGTTCAAACGATTCGTCGCTGGGTGGAATCTAGAAGAAAGAAGCTTTCGATAGGCTTTCAAGAAAAGCAGAGTTGGTGCCCTGTTCTTCCTGCCCATGCTCGCATTGGCGCGTGGTGCCAGGTGCTGGTTTCCAGCATATAAGCAGAAGGCGTTCATCGGAAGGTACATCTCGCAGGGAAGCGCCGGTACAGATATCGATGGCTTTCGCTGTGCGAAGATAACTTCTACACAATAAAAGTATAGCATAAATTGCCAGAACTGTCAAGGTTTTGAATTGAGGTAGCCTGTTGCGTAATACTATGTCAAGTGATATAATAATCAAGAAGGACAATGGAAGGCCATTACTGAGGAGATTAGACAATGCCAAAGGAGACCGTGCTGGCCTTTATAGATTACGAGAATATCCGTATCAGCCTGCGAGAAAATTTCGTCGAAACAGTCGAGATACCTGCGTTAGTCGAGGCAATCCGTCATGTTGCCAAGACAATCGGCGACCTACGTGGCATCCGGGCTTATGCCGATTGGACGAGACGGGGGCACGAAGCCAGACAATTCCAAGAATGTGGATGCATGATAGTTCATGTTCTTCGAAAGAGGAGCGGGCCAGATCGCACAGATATGAAGATGGCCTTTGAGGTTAACGATGTAACACGGGAGCAACGTGACATTTCAGCTTGTTTGATCGTTTCTGGAGATGCGCACTTCAGTGAAGGTATCCTTCGTGGCACGCAGCGCGGCAAAAAGATGCACCTCTGTGCAATAAGTACTACAACTGCCCGTGAGCTATTGGGCCAGGTTGAAGGCTTCTATCCACTGGAAAGTGTTCTTAACCTTACCCCTATCCTACTGCCTGTACCGCTACTAGAAGTGCCCCAACCAGAAGAAGCGTTGACCCGCTTCATACAAAGGCTTCACCGCTTAGAAGCGGGCTTGCCTTATGTTGTCAGGAATTATCTACGTGATACTATCATGGAAGACTCAATGGACTGGGGTGAAACATCCCAAGAGGAGATGGTTTCATTGATCGCGCTGTCGCCGATGGAATTATTGAACTGTACGAGATTCCAAACCCGCGCATAACTGGCCGCAATGTTGCTTGTGTGCGACTTATCAAGGATAACCCAATCGTGAGAAGTCTGCTGGCCTAAAGACAGAACACGGGGCAGTAGCTCCGTGTTCTGTGTAGTATAACGTATCATAGCGCGCCTTTCAGCGCGCCATTATTATATAACAGTATTCATTCATTGTCAAGTACCCGTATTCTGCAAGCTAAAATGTAACCGAAACGGTATTGGTTGTGCAATATAAAATGTAACCGAAACGGGTGTAGAATGGAGGTATGGACATGTATTCTCGCAACCAATACCTCAAAGCATTGAGG
>DAOULQ010000159.1:0-2717 GCA_034419095.1 Anaerolineae bacterium
CCCATATGGGGGTGAAGGCAGCAGGAGGCATCAGAGAGGCCATGACCGTGGTGAGGTTGATCTATGCCGGGGCAAGGGACCCCCAACTGAGAGACCCCCTTCGATTCAGGATCGGTACCAGCGGCCCCTTGAATATCTTAGCCACCATGAATTGGATAAGGCTCAACCCCCACGCCTGGGCGGAGGCGAAAGTCATCCCCTGCACCATCTGTCCTCACGGCCAGACAGGCAAGCAAAGGAGAGAGGTGCGGGAGATCTACATGAAAAAGTGCCGTCTCTGCCCCTACAGGCGATATAGAAAGGACAAGGACTTCTGATGGCAAGGGGCGGCTTCCACGGCAAGATCCTGCGGGTCAATCTCAGCCAAGAACGGGTGAGCGTAGAAACCCTGGAAGATAACCTGCCCCGAGAGTACGTGGGGGGGCGTGGGTTAGGGAGCGCCATCCTTTGGCATGAACTTCCGCCCCAGATAGATCCCCTATCAGCAGAGAACAAGTTGATATTGGCCACCGGCCCCCTGAACGGCACAGGAGCAGCCCTTTCCTCCCGTTATGAGGTGGTGACCAAATCGCCTCTCACCAACACTATCTTGAGCGCCAACTCCGGTGGCCGCTTCCCCATCGCCCTGAAGAGGACGGGGTTCGATGCCCTAATCATAGAGGGCGCGGCCCCAAACCCCTGTTATCTATGGGTAAACGATCAGAAGGTGGAGATCAGAGATGCCTCCCCATTGTGGGGAATGAACAGCCACCAGACCACCGAGCGGCTGCTAGAGGAGACACCTAAGGCAGCGGTAGCCTGTATCGGCCCCGCGGGAGAGAAGGGGGTGCTTTTCGCCTCGGTGATGAACGAAAAGGACCGGGCGGCGGGAAGAGGTGGGGCTGGCTGTGTGATGGGGGCGAAGAGATTGAAGGCGGTCGTGGTCCAGGGAAGCCAGGAGACACCCGTAGCCGATCCAGAGGGGTTCCAAGAGGCCCGGAAGAACGCTCTCGCCATCTTGAGCGAGGCCCCCATCACCAAGAACGCCCTGAAGGAATACGGAACCGCCGTTCTCATCAATATCATCAACGAATATGGCGCCCTCCCCACCCGAAACTTCCAAGAGGGATACTTCCCCGACGCCGACTCTGTCTCCGGGGAGACGCTCAAGGAACTTCTATATGAACAGAGCGTGGCCTGCGCTACCTGCTCCGTAGCCTGCGGCAGAGCCACCAGGACGACGGGTCGCAACGGAGAAGGGCCTGAGTACGAAACGATCGGGGCTCTGGGCCCCATGTGCGGGGTCAAGGACCTAGAGGTGATCGCTGAGGCCAACTACAACTGCAACGAATTGGGTTTCGACACCATATCCGCCGGCAACACCATCGCCTGTGCCATGGAACTGTGGGAGAGGGGCTATCTGGATAAAGCCACCCAAGCCCTGACAAGAAAGGAATTGGGTGGGGGTCTGCGGTTCGGAAACGGTGAGGCGCTTCTTAAATGCACCGAACTGATGGGTCGAAATGAGGGCTTCGGTAAGTACCTGGCTCAGGGCTCTTTCAGATTGGCCTCTCGCTTCGGCCACCCGGAACTCTCCATGAGCGTCAAGGGGCTAGAACTCCCGGCCTATGACCCTCGTGGCTTTAGGGCCATGGGCCTGGCCTATGCCACTTCCAACCGAGGCGGTTGTCATCTACGGGCCTATCTCATCGGTCCCGAGGCCCTGGCCGCTCCCTACGCCGTGGATCGCTTCACCAGCAAGGGCAAAGCCGCCTTGGTCAAACTATATCAAGACCTGAGCGCGGTCATCGACTCTATGGGCCTCTGCATCTTCACCATCTTCGCTCTCAACCCCGATCACTACGCTAGCCTCCTCTCCAGAGTGACCGGGGAGCCCCTAGATGCCCGACAACTCTTGAAGATGGGTGAGAGGATCTGGAACTTGGAGCGCCTCTTCAACTTGAGAGAGGGGTTTACAAACAACGACGACCGCTTACCGCCCAGGTTCTCCCAGGAGGCCTTGCCCCGCGGCCACTCCAAGGGTCAGGTAGTCGATCTTGAGCCCCTGTTGGAAGAATATTATAGACTTCGGGGTTGGGACAGGGAGGGGGTGCCTACGGAAGAGAAGCTCAAAGAGTTGAGGTTCAAGTGAACTATCGGCACCGAGTGTCGTTGCTTGTAGCACTTAAGGTCGAAATCACCTCCTTGACCCTAAAGGCTCTCTCTGCTACAATGAATATGTGGACGCCCCCATCGTCTAGTGGACTAGGACACCACCCTTTCAAGGTGGTAACGCGGATTCGAATTCCGCTGGGGGCATAGATTAAGAGATCCGTTGTCCCAAGAGCGGGAAGGTGTACCATAGCCTGGCCTGCTCTTTCTCTGCCTGTATCCTTCAGATGCATCTCTTGAGTGCCTTTCCTTTGGCGGCCATCTTCCCCCTGCCTAGCAAGCGAGGTCTCACCCCACATCACTGGTTGGGGTATCGTCCATGTCGAGGAAACGGCTCAGGCAACACCGCAACTTTCTTGGTACCTTACGGCTATTGACTATCTACGGGGGAAAGGGTAATATTGAATAGGTAATTGACAAATCAAACGATTGATCCACTCTTCTCGCACCGATAATGGCAAACCCACTGAAAGGTGGGGACGCAAAGCCATGGGTCTAACGCTCCCAAAGGAGCTATGATCGCCAGGCCGCCGAAAGCGAGCTTCTTTATGCCTGCTTTTGCCATG
>DAOULQ010000160.1:0-2110 GCA_034419095.1 Anaerolineae bacterium
AACCAACTCCACGAACTCCACATCATACCGAGATTGGAACCGCCAACCATCGACTACCAGCCAAAGCCGCTTCCCCTCCTTGAGGAGCCTCTCTAACTGAGTTGTAGTATTGAGGAGTTCGGCTCCCGTCCAACGATCAACCAGGCGCCCTTCCTCTTCCATGACGTAGAACTCGTAACCCCTCTGGATGGCGTAGTAGTCTGCCCGGCCCAGGTAGAGCCGGCTAGCCGGCGGGATGATGGTCAAGGCCAAATCATCTGCTTTCCTATGCTCCTGTACATAGCGAAAGGCCAGGTCGTAGCCCCATTCCTGTCTGTAGGTCTCATCCCAGCCCGCCAGGGTGGTGAACAGGACGATCAGAACCACGAACAAAGGCATAACCCACAAAGATGGCTGAGGTGACAACCCGGTTGAGAATCTAGAGAGCAGTCGAACCATCAACTCCTCGACTCCTGCCCCAGCCAGAAGGAAAAAGAGAGGTAATACCATAAAAGCGTAACGAGGATCTCGCCACGTGGCCCCTGTCAAAAAGATGAGTACCACCATGATGGAAGCGAAGATGGCGAGAAGATAGCGGGTAGCCGCACCACGCCGTCGCAAGAGGAAAGGGAGACCCAAGATCAAGAGGAGAGTCGCCGGAAGCCGCCAGGGCTCTAGGAAAAAGGGAACGAAGGCGCGCAACCCTCCCCACCACTTCTGAGGCAGGAGAAAGATAGGGCGCTCTTCTTGGATGGTTTCCAGATGGCCCGGCTGACCCACCAGGTTCAGGAGGAAGATAGCCCCTATGGCTACCCCTCCCAAGAGGAAAAGCGACAGGTTCTCCTTTCTGATCAACCAACGGAGGCCCCGCTCCAGGCTCAAGGCCAGGGCTAGAGCGGGCCACAACAGCGCCGCCTCAGCGTGAGCGAGGAGAGCACCTACGAAGAGGACTAGGCCCAAATATCGATAACGGGCCTTATCTTGGGCCACGCCACCTTGGTAGAAAAGATATATGGCCGCCAGGGCTAAAAGTTGCAAGAGAGCGTACATCCGAGCCCGGCCGCTCCAGATTACAGCCTCGGGATCGGTGGCCAACCAAGCGACCGCCAGGAGCCCCACCATGGGGGAGTAGAGACCACCACCCATCCGGTAGAGAAGAAGTATAGTCACCACACCAAGGGCCACATTAGGGAGCCGAAGCAGCCCCTCCTGGAAACCGAAGAGGCGAAGGAAAAGAGCCTCCAGGTAGGTGGAGAGGAGGCCATGGCTATAGAGATCCCCGGTGGGAAATATGGGGAGCCCCCGGCCCAGGACGTTCTCGGCTGCCCAGATGGTCATGAACTCGTCGAAGTAAAAGCTCACCCTCTCCACATAGAGGAGGCGTAAATAGAGACCCAAAATTACCAGCCCCAGAAGAAGGCAAACGATGACGATCTGCTTCCTCCCTTCGCCTGATACCTTTATCCCCTCACTGGCTGACAACCCGAACCCTCCCTAGTAAGAGGCTATCGCCCATCGCTCGCTCTCCACCGTCCGATATGGAAAGGCGTTCCCCGTTCTCTGGATCGTAGACCCCCGCTACTAGACTATACTCCCCCGGGGGGATCTCCGGCAAAAGAAGACCGTGATGATCCTCTATCTTCTCGCCAATCCGCCAACCGCTTGTGGGCCGCACCCCTCCCATGGGCTGGCTATCATGCTGGGCCAGAATAGAACCATCCTCATCCAAGAGGTGAACGAAGAGTTTATAGTCAGTTGACACCTCCCTTTCCGCTTCCCAAAACAGGGTCAAAAGCAGGATATCCCCTCTCTCCACCTCTTCCCCTGCCAGGTGATACCCGGTAAGGAGTATCTCTTCCCCAAATTCAGCGTTGAGTGGCTCTCGACCGGCCTCCGTAGAGGCCCCACAAAGCAGTTGACGCACATCTCCATACCAGGCCTCTAGAGCAGGGTAAGCATTCCTCTTCAGCCACTCCTCCACATAGGGGCTAGAACCCCCCTGTCCCCAAAAGATAGCGTAGATTCTATGGTGGCGGGCCACTATCTCCTCTAGCTCCTCCGCCACCTCTCCCTCATCAAAGGGCTGACTACTGGGCAAGGGGTAAAAGGTGGCTCCTCCCTCATAGTAACG
>DAOULQ010000161.1:0-12477 GCA_034419095.1 Anaerolineae bacterium
TCAACCCTCAGCGGCGGTTCGTCGAGGGGCTACATATACCCTTGAGTATCCTGGCCACCATAGGCGTACACAGGTATCTTCTACCGGGGATGGAAAGTTCTCGCCTCTGGGCCCGGATCACATCTCACGAGCGGTACGAGTCGAGATCGTTGAGGCGGTTCATACTGGTCGCTATCTTCCTCCTCACTCTACCCTCCAACCTCTACATCTTGGCCAGCCTGGGGGTAACCGCCATCCGGCACCCTTACCCCTTCTTCCACGAGGGGGCTGAAGTGGAGGCAGTCGATTGGCTGGCCGCGCACACCTCAAACGAAGATACCGTTTTCACCACCTACTGGACGGGGAGTTATATCGCTTCCCGGGCTGGCAACCGGGTCTTCTTAGGCCATTGGGCGGAGACAATGAACCACGCCCAGAAAATGGAAGAGGCCAAGACCTTCTTCGGCTCAGCCTCCGATGAGTGGCGAAAAGAACTGCTAAGGGACTATAATATCTCTTACATCTTCTATGGCCCTCGAGAGAGGGCCCTCCCTGGCTTTGAGCCAGAGGGGAAGCCCTATCTCGTGGAGTATTACTCCAATCGCTTGGTGACCATCTATCGGGTGGTATCAGAGGGAGGATAGGTGCGGGTTTGGCTCCGTAATCCCAGGGTGGCCATGGTAGCGGTCTTTCTTCTGGCTTTGATGGTTCGGGCGCTCACCGCCCTGCCTCTGGAGCAGCCAGGCTACTTCGACGCCTATTATTATTACAATGTGGCCGAGAACCTAAAATCAGGGCGGGGCTTCGTGGTCGACTTCATCTGGAACTATCTGGATAGCCCCCCCTCGGTGAGCCACCCCAGCAACCTCTATTGGATGCCCTTCCCTTCCATCCTGATCTATCTATCCTTCCTGCTCTTCGGCCTCTCCTATCGAGCCTCCCAGGTGCCTTTCGTCATCCTCTCCGCCCTCCCTCCCGCTCTGGCTTACTATCTGAGCCATCGCCTCTTCGGGAAGCCCCGTTATGGGGTGATGGCGGCAGTTCTTGCTATCTTCCCCGGGTTCTACCTGCCCTACTGGGTCAGCCCCGACAACTTCACCCCCTTTGGCGTAGCCACGAGTTTCGCCCTTCTGGCCCTGGCCTGTGGACTGGAGAAGGGGAAGCCTTTCTACTTCGGCCTCGCAGGGCTTCTTGTGGGCCTCAGCCACCTGACTCGCGCCGACGGAGTCCTCCTCTGGCTGGTATTAGGGCTGGTGCTCCTGGTGACCTTTAGACAACAAAAGGTCAACCTTTGGGGAGTTAGAGATCTTCTCCTCTCCACCCTTCTCGCTTTAAGTGGGTACCTGCTGGTTATGGGACCCTGGTTCTATAGGAACTGGGGGATAGTGGGCGCTCCCCTCTCGGGGGCGGGGACTAAGACCCTCTTCTTGCGCAGTTACGATGATATCTTCAGTTACGCCAAGGATCTAACATGGCAGGGGTATTTGAAGTGGGGGTGGGGGGCTATCCTGGGCTCGAAGTTGAGGGCCGCGGCCCACAACGGGCTGGTGCTTCTGGGAGCGCTCCAGTTCTACCTGGCTCCCTTCGTAGCCATCGGGGGTTGGCAGATGCGACGTCGAAGGTTCTACCTCCCCTTCTTCCTTTATGCCGCCCTCCTCTACTCGACCATGACCTTCCTTTTCACCTTCCCCAGTATGAGGGGAAGCATGCTCCACTCCACGACCGCTCTCCTACCCTTCCTTTTTGCCCTGGCCCCACCGGGCATTGACGCCTTCGTAGAGTTCATGGCCCGCTGGAGGCGGAGATGGCATCCACCTACCGCTCGCGCCTTTTTCAGCCTGGGCTTCACCGGTCTGGCTATCCTCATCAGCCTCTTCCTCTACTCCCAAGGCGTCTTCTTCTCCACCTCCCCAGAACCTGTCCTCCCCTTATGGAATGAGAGAAATAAAACCTACATCCAAGTCGCGCAGTCGCTGGAAGGCGATGCTCTGGTGATGGTGGTCGACCCCCCGGCCTACTACTACTTCACCCATCGCCCGGCCCTAGTCATACCCAATGAGGAGATAGAGGTGATCCTAGAAGTAGCCCATCGGTATGGAGCAGGATATCTGATCCTAGAGAGCGACCACCCCTCCACCTTGAGCGCCCTCTACCGAGGGGAGATGAGCCACCCCTCCTTACATCCCCAGCGAACCCTCACCGACCCCCTTGGCGACCCGGTGACCATCTACCGTTTGGGGAAATAGAGTATGCAGAGAGTGGCCCGTTTCTGGTTTCCCTTCCAAATCTTTCTCGTGGCTACCAGCCTCTTCCTCTACCTAGGCTACTCGCTACATTACGGAGGGCTGGGGTTCCCCCTCGATGACTCGTGGATCCACCAAACCTTCGCCCGTAACCTAGCCCTCTATGGCCAATGGGCCTACAACCTGGGAGAAATGAGCGCTGGCTCCACCGCGCCCCTATGGACCATCCTCCTGTCCCCCGGCTATCTCCTTCCCCTAGACCACAGGGTTTGGACCTATCTTCTGGGCGCGATCTTTTTGAGCCTTACGGGTTGGATCGCTCGTCGCCTCTATCTAGCCCTCTTCCCTAAGCAAGAGAGCCTATCCTATCTCCTGGGCCTCCTCCTCCCCCTCGAATGGCACCTAGTGTGGGCCGCCCTTTCGGGGATGGAGACCATCCTCTTCATCTTTCTCTCCCTCCTCCTCTTGGAAAGGCATCTAAAAGAGAGCAACCCCTTAATTCTGGGGGTCCTGGGCGGGCTCCTTGGCTTGACCCGCCCCGAGGGGGTAATCCTCCTCTCCCTTGTAGCCTTGGACAGGGTGCGACGACAGTTAAAGTCGCCCGCCCTCTGGGTGAGAGACCTAGCCAGGCTCCTCTTCGGCTCCGCCCTACTCTTTGTCCCTTACCTGGCTTTCCATCTCTTGGTCGCCGGTCACCCCTTTCCCAACACCTTCTATGCCAAACACGCGGAATACGGAGCCCAGTTCGATCCCCTTCTTTTCCGCTGTCTCACGCTACCAGGGGAGACCTTGAAAGGGGCTCGGATCCTTCTCTTGCCTGGCTTTCTCTGGGCCGTCTTCGAAGCCTTAAGAGATAAGAAATGGGATGCCCTCTCCCTCATCTTCTGGTGGGCCAGTTTCCTTCTCATCTACGCCCTCTACCTCCCCCTCACCTACCACCATGGCCGTTACCTCATGCCCACCATCCCACTACTAGTCATCCTGGGGCTGGGAGGCACAGTGAACTTCTTGTCTCGTGCTTCTTCGCGTGTGGCAACCACTGTCTTCGCCATATCCACACCCCTTGTCCTGGTTCTTTTCTGGTTCCTGGGAGCCAGGGGCTACGCTACCGATGTGAGCTTCATCGAGAGGGAGTTGGTAGATGTAGCCCACTGGCTGCGGGAGGAGACGCCTCCTGAAGCCATCGTCGCCACTCACGATATAGGGGCCATCGGCTATTTCTCCCAGCGGGCTCTAGTGGATATCGCCGGCCTGGTTACCCCGGAAGTGATACCCTTCATCGGTGACGAGGAGAGGCTTTTGGCCTATCTAGAGAAGAAGAAGGTTGACTACTTCGTGACCTTCCCCTCCTGGTACCCCACCATCGTCGCCAGCCCCAACCTTCGACTCATCTATCGCACCGATTACCCTTGGACCGTGGCTGCTGGGTCCGAGAACAACGCCATCTACGAGACCCTATGGTAAAAGTGCAGAGAATGTTGATAAGGTCAGGCAAGATCTAATGATCCAGCAATTCGCCCCCAAGACAGCGAAAATCGCTCATCATAAGGAAACCCGTCGCATACTTCTTCCCGTCTCGCCAGTCACAGAGGCGCGTTTCCACACCAGTATGTACGTCCTTGCATGGAAAGGGCATAAATGCTATACTGAGAGGGTCAGCGTGCTCCCGGTAGGCAGGTTTAGGAGGTGGGAAGATGTCCTTACCCTTACAGGATCCCGTGGGAGAGCAGATCAAAGTCATGATCGTCGACGATCACCCTCTCTTCCGGCAAGGACTACGTGAGGTCATAGAAAAAGAGGAGGATCTAGGAGTGGCGGCGGAGGCGGCCGATGGCTTGGAAGCGCTTCAAGTGGCCGAGGAGACCCAACCCGATGTGATCCTGATGGATATCAACCTCCCCTCCATGAACGGTTTGCAGGTCACCCGGGAGTTGAAGGAGACGATGCCAAAAACGGCGGTAATCATGCTGACCGCCTACCACGATGAGGAGCAGTCGATCCATAGCATAAGGGCTGGCGCGGCCGCTTATTTCCCCAAGGAGGTCACCCCCCAGCATCTGGTCTGGGCTATAAGAGAGGTGAACCAAGGCCGATACGTGATCGGAGAAAGGGGCCTAACAGAGAAGGAACTCGCCGCCTGGCTGATGGAGCAACTGGAACGGCTGGCTGTGGTAGGTATCCCGGAGGAGGACCAACTCACCCCGCTCTCCCCGAGAGAGATGGAGATCCTGCAACACGCCGCCCGGGGAGAGAGCAACAAAGAGATAGCCCGTGCCCTGGAAATCAGCCAGCAGACGGTTAAGAACCACATCTCTTCCATCTTGCGCAAACTGCGCGCTCGGGACCGCACCGAAGCCGCGGTCTACGCCTTGCGCCATGGCTGGATCAGGCTTCAAGACACCGGGCGGTTCCACAAGGATCCCGAGGGAGGAGAAGAGGGATAGTCAGCCACGCCATTTCCCTAAGGGATCCCCGTCCCCCGGGATCCCTGCGGGATGGGAAAGGGGCATGGTATGGAGGAACAGCAAGAGATGACGCCCCTCCAGCGTCTTCGTAGCCTGGTCGAGGAGACGAAGGTCGCCTACGACCAGATAGAGAGAGAACTACAGGAGATCTCGCTACAACTGAAACAGGCGAGTGGCGAGGCAGAGGCTCTGGCCCAACGAAACAGCCAGATCGCTAGCCGAGTGCACCAGATAGAGATCGACCTGGAGAACTATCCCCGAGAGGAGATCAAGGAAGCCTACACAGCGGCCCGGGATTCCCAGATGCGGCTCTTCACCATGAGGAGCCAAATGGAACGGCTGCAAAGCAAGCAGGAGGCTCTCCAAGCCCAGGCTGAGCGACTTCGTCGCTTTTTGTCCCTCGGCACCCGTCCCGCACCCGTCCCGGGTATCCCTGGGAGGTATCCCCGGGAGATCCCCGTGGGAGAGATGGCCCAGGATATAGAAGAACCCTCCCCCGCTCCTTCCAGTGAAAGGGCTATCGCGCGGCTCATCGAGGCCCAAGAGAACGAAAGGCGACGGTTAGTCCGCCAGATGCACGATGGGCCAGCCCAATCTCTGACCAACCTCATCTTGCAAGCCGAGATCTGTGAGCGGCTTTTCGACCTCGATCCCGAACAGGCGCGTGTGGAATTGGAGAACCTAAAACAAGCGGTCAACGCTGCCTTCCAGAACATCCGCCGCTTCATATTCAGCCTCCGGCCTATGATGTTGGATGACCTGGGACTCGTTTCCACCCTGAGAAGATACACCCAAGATTTCCAAGAGAAGAGCGGCCTTTCCATCGATTTCGATCTCATAGGCGAAGAGAGGAGGCTAGCCCCCCATCTGGAGGCGACCATCTTCCGGGTGATCCAAGAACTCCTCAACAATGTGGACCAACACGCCCAAGCCACTCATGTGGATGTCACTCTAGACCTGGAGGGAGAAGCAGTAACGGTAACCGTGGAGGATGACGGACGCGGCTTCGACGTTGAGGAGACACTGGCTACAGCCAAGGAATCCCTCAGGATCCCCGTGGGACGGAAGAATGTAGGCCTCCTAACCATTCAGGAGAGAACGGAGATGCTGGGGGGCAAGATGGAGATAGATAGCAGCCTGGGGCGAGGCACCAAGGTGAAGTTGCAAGTACCGGCATAGAGTCATCTTCTACGTATAGTATCCCTGTCCCACAGGGATCCCGAGGGATGGGAAAGGAATCTTAACTAAACCTGAACTAAATTTTAAGTGGGGGTTGCAAAAACGGTTGATTTTTCCTTATTCTGATGTATAATGAGTGTAGAAATCGCTACTGGACGGGGATGGTTTCCCTCCCACGGGGATCCTGTAAGGACACCGATTAGTACCATAAGACTATTGACTTTGACCAGGATGTGCGGTAGTCTCAAGACAGAACTGAGCGAAGGGCCTGTCCTGAGCAAAAGCGAAGGGCCTGTACCTTAATAAGTTGAGAGGTTTGGATATTGCCCCGAAAAGGCTAACTCACCGTCCCATCCCAAAGGGATCCCGTGGGAAGGGATGAGGTGAGGGCGCAAAGCCACGGGTCCGTAGGCGGAACGGGCGACCGGGTTGCCGAAGGCAGCGTCTCCGTAGGAACTGGGGTTTCCCAGTTGTTGAGGCTCGCTTCCTTCAGGCCAGGGGGCAGGCTCTTTTTATGAGAAATATATGTGAGAGGAGGTGAGAGAGTATGCTGTACCTGCCAAATGAGGAAGGTCAGGGCTTGGTCGAATATGCGTTGATCCTGGTTCTGGTGGCCATCATCGTCATTGCCATCCTGTCACTCCTTGGCCCACAGATCGGCAACGTCTTCAGCCAAGTCACCAACGCTCTTGGTGGCTAGAGATCGAGCAACGACCACCCTCGTCCAGGACAGAGCCCTATCGACGCATATCGGTAGGGCTCTGTCTGGGAATATCTTTCCCCACCCTTCCCACGGGATCTCCCTTGGGATCCCTGTGGGACCTTTGGGACGGGATAGTGTAAGGATGGCTACTTGGGTGGTGGAAGGAGCCCGCGCTAGCCTTATTTGATATAATTATCAGTGTAGTGAGGACCCCAAGGTGGCAAATCTCTGGAAGAGAGCGGAGGGCCAGAGTCTCGTCGAATTAGCCATAATTTTACCTGTCCTTATGGTCATCCTTTTAGGGATCATAGATTTTGGGAGGGTATTCTACGCCTATGTGACCATCACTAACGCCTCCCGAGAGGGGGCTCGATATGGCTCTCTGCACGTTTTTGAAGATGCGGCTATCGAGCAGCGAGTCATCGACGAAGCCGCGACGACAGTCACTATCGACCCCGGCGAGATCGCAGTTTCCTGGGACGATCCAGAGCACCCGAATACCGTCACTGTAACTGTGAACCATGACTTCCAGACCCTCTTCTTCGGCAACCTGCCCTACATACGAGACTGGTTCGATCCAGGCGGGAAAATACCCATCAGAGCCCAAGCAGAAATGCCTGTCGCACCATAACAGCGATGTCCCAGAAGGCGGGACAATGATATGTTCGCAGGGTGGGACTAATAACATGACCTGGCTAATGAGAAAGAGCAGAGACCATTCGGTTGGAGAGAGAGGCCAAAGTTTAGTCGAATTCGCTCTCATCCTCCCTCTCCTGGTACTTATACTGATGGGCGTCTTCGATTTCGGACGCGCCTTCTTCGCCTACAACGCCATCTCCGGTGGGGCGCGAGAGGGAGCCCGATATGGTGTCATCCATCCCACGGCCCGCGATGGCGATGGCCTCCCGCCCTACGACCCCGATACCATAGAGGAGCGGGCAGTGGCTCAGACCTTTATCCTAGATATGGATGAGGTAGATGTCCAGGTGACCGGCGGCACAGGTCGCGGTCAGCCCCTCACCGTCAACGTGACCTATGACTTCTACGCCATCACCCCGTTGATCGGCGATATCATCGGTAATCCGCTGACCTTGCGCTCTTCGGCCACTATGATCATCGAACAAAGCCCCTAGGGAGCCAGCAACCAGGTCCTACTTAAGTGCGGAGGTCCAACATGAGAAAGAGAAATATTGATGAGAGAGGTCAAGCCCTAGTCATCGTGGTCTTGGCCATGGTAGGCCTCATCGGCCTCCTGTCTCTAATCATCGATGGTGGGATGGCCTTTGCCGCTCGACGTCAGATGCAGAACGCCGCCGATGCTGGCGCCTTGGCCGCTGTCCGTAAACTCTACGCACTCTACGAGGGTCCTCATGATGCAACCGACGAGCAGGCCATCTACGATGCGGTCATTCAGTATGCAGTAGCGAACGGTGTGGCTGACCCCACGGACGTGGAGGCCTGGTTCATCAATGATAGCCAGGCGCATACCGGGATCCCGCTACCAGGCAATGGCGGCATCCCCTCCGATGCCGTTGGGGTGGAGGTAACCACTAGCACATCCTTCGACTCCTTCTTCGCCACGGTGATAGGGAGAGACGAACTCGCTGTCTCTGCCCTGGCCGCATCGATTCTAACCGCAGAACCTTGCGCAGGTCCTTATGCAGTATGGGCTGATTCTTGCGACTGTGGTTCGATCACGGTGAATTGCGCGGGATCGGACATTACGATACTTGGCAGTGTACACAGCAACGATGGAGTAAAGATTCAGGGCAGTGCCAGCGACCCCGCCATAGTTAGCGGGGCTGTGGAATACTGCGGAGACTACAATCTCTCTAACGTAACCTATGATTCCCTCGATCCCTGGCCGCCTGAATGGTGTGATTGCGACAACCCCATGCCCAAACCCTGGGACGGACTGAACATCATTATCAGTCGCTTCCAACCCGGAGGGGATCTAGCAGGCGTAGCAGCCGGTGATACGTCCCTAGCCTGCCAGGGGACGATAGGAGGAGAACTTCAAACCTCCTGCTACCACTACTTTTCGGGTAACCTGAAATATAAACCCACGGATGACGATTGGCTCGATGGTCTCTATTACGTGGAGGGCGACGTCACAGTCAACGGCAAGGACCTTTCTCGCTGCGACCCCAACATCACCATCGTGGCCACTGGCACAATCAAGATGGTAAACATTGACGGATCTTCCCTCTGTGCACCGGATAACCTTCATTTCGTCGCCTACTCCGATCTGGACGGCGCGGGTCCACAAGACCTGCTCTTCTTCTCCAATCAGAATAGCGGTTGCAACCCCCCGGTCATCAATATATCGAGCAGCGCCGTTACTTGGACGGGCATCGTCTTCGCCCCTGACGGCAGGATCGACATCTCTGGCTCCGATCTCACCGCCATAGAGGGTGCCGTTTGGGGGTACACTGTCAATCTATCGGGGGCATACCAGAGCATAGGGTGGACAGAGGACTCTTGTGGTGAGGATGTCATCGCCCCTGACGTCTTTCTAATTCGATAGCGGCCAAAGGGAATTGAGATTCAATGCTCTAGAGCGGAGGCTAATGGATATCTTTAGAGTTGGAGGGGGAATCGGCAGTTGGCGGCTTTCCTGTATATGGACTCGCGGAGTATATCTTCCTCCGATTGGTGAGGTAGGGACTACCTGACTTTTTATGGATGAAGAATATGCCGCTATAAGCGTCGTATAGTATCTTTTGGCTATTGCCAGGAGGCCACTTCTCTGGTAAAATGCATGACGATGAGGCGGATAGCCCTTTCGCCTCCCAACTGAAAGAGTGGAGGTAGATATGTCTCGCCGAGGTAGGGTCATCATCCTCTTGGGGCTTATTCTGGCCCTCATAACGGTTGTTGCGGCCTACTATTTCCTGCAACAAAGGGCAGCAGCCCCGCCAGAAGAGGAGATACGTACGAGGCCGGTTGTTATAGCCTTGGAACCTATCGAAGAGCGCGCCGATATCCCCGCCGAGGCCGTGGGTACTAAAGAATGGCCCGAGGACCTCGTCCCTGCCAATGCCTTCAACAACCCGGCTGAGGTGGTGGGGAAGACGGCCCTACTACCCATCATGGAAGACCAGATCATCCTCTCCGACATGCTCATCGACAAAGAAAGGGCCGTAGAGGAAGGGAGTTTTGCTGCCTTCGCCATCCCGGAGGGCAAGGTAGCCTTCGCCGTCCCCGTTGATGAGGTCCACACCGTGGCTGGGGCCATCCAGGCCGGCGACTTCGTGGATGTCCTGGTAACCATCACCTTTCAGGCCGCGCACCAGACGGGGCTAGTAGCAGAGGGGGGAGCAGAGGAGGAAGCAGTAGAAGAGGTTGTACCCGTCCAAGTCCTGGCTACTCAACTCACCCTCCAGGATGTGGAAGTCCTGAGGGTAGGGGCTTGGAATGTGCCGCCCCCGCCGGAGGAAGAGGAAGAGGCGCCTCCACCAGAGGAGGAAGAGGCCGCCCCTCCGCCCCAGAACTTCCTAACCCTATTGGTCGATCAGCAGGACGTGCTGGTCCTGAAATACGCTCGAGATGACCCCAACTTCAATGTGGACTTCGCTCTGCGGGGCGTGGAGGATCATACCATCGTGAGCACCGAGTCGGTGACCCTGCAGTATATCCTGACCCGCTTCAAGGTTACTACGCCGGCGCCGCCACCCACTATCGGGCCGTAGGAAAGTTAACGGATGGCTGAGGAACAAGGAGAGAGGATTCAAGTTTTGATCGTTGATGATATCCCGGAGACGCGAGAGAACCTGCGGAAACTGCTTCAATTCGAGAGGGATATCGAGGTTGTAGGAACCGCCGCAGATGGGGCCGAGAGCATCGAGATAGCCAAGGAAGTGACCCCCGATATCGTCCTCATGGATATAAATATGCCCGACCTGGATGGCATCGCCGCCGCGGAGGCGATCCTCCAAGCCAGCCCCCATACCCAACTCGTAATGATGTCCGTGCAGAGTGAGGCCGACTACCTCCGGCGTTCCATGCTAGCGGGGGCCCGCGAGTTCCTTATCAAACCGTTCACGGGCGATGAACTGGTGACCGCTATCCACCGGGTTCATAAGTTGAAGCCCAGGGTAGAAGCACCACCCCTCATCCAGCGTGCCCCAAGTCGTGCCAAGCCGGGGTACCCAGACGGGCCGTCTCTTGAAGAGACCTTTCGCCCCACCAAGCCAGAGAAAAGGGGGAAGGCGATCGCCCTCTATAGCCCCAAGGGAGGCGTCGGTTGCAGCACTATCGCCACCAATTTGGCCATCGCCTTAGGAGAAGAAGGCAAAAAGAAAGTGGCCTTAGTGGACTTCGGTCAACAGTTCGGCGATCTGGCGGTGCTCTTGAACCTCCAACCCCAATCTACCATCACCGACCTAGTGCCTCACCTCGAGGAATTAGATGACATCCTCTTAGGCGAGGCGATGCAGGCCCACTCCTCCGGCGTCAAGGTCCTCCTAGCACCTCCTCGGCCTGAGATGGCGGGGGTGGTGGCCCCTGAGCATGTGAGGAAGATCCTGGCCCAATTGAAGAGCATGTATGACTACATTATTGTTGACACAGCGTCACCCCTTTCCGACTCGACATTGGCGATTCTGGAGGGCTGCGATAAGACCCTCCTGGTAATCACCCCGGAGCTACCGGCCATCAAGGACGCGAGACTCTTCTTCGAGGTAATGGAGGCTTTGGATCTCCCTCTGGAAGATATAATGTTGGTGCTTAACAAGGTGGATCGCAGAGCCTCTATCGAGGAGGAGAAGATCGAGGCTAGCATAAAGCACCCCATCGCCTCCCGGATCAGAAACGAGCAAGAGACCGCTCTCGCCGCTGCCAATAAAGGGATCCCCCTGCTTATCGGCCAAAAGAATAGGCCGATCTCCCAAGACATCTTGGCCCTAGCCCATCAACTAAGGGGGGAACTGGAGAAGGTAGAGAAGGCTGTGCCCGAGGAAGCGGTATCGGGGGTAAGGGGTTTAATAAGACGGGTTTTCCGCTCCCCCGAGATCTCGTAAGGACAAACGAATCACCGCTTCCTTACAGAAGAGAGGAGGCCAAACGGTATGTCGCTTCTCAAAAGGATCGAGAGGAACCAAGAGAGCTCGCAGGAGACCGCGGCTTCGAAATTAGAACAGTTGCGTATCAAGCGGAAGCTGGTCAAGCCTGCTCGCGATGCCTACGCCGAACTGAAGAGCCAAGTCCGGAGAAAGGTCATCGCTGAACTCGATCCCCGGATGGATCTCTCCGAGACCACGGAGGTAAGAGAGGCGATCGAGGAGATCTTTAACGCCGTTTTGGCTGAGGAGAATATCATCCTCAGCCGGATTGAGCGGATGACTTTTTTCGAACAGGTGGCCGCGGAGATCATGGGCCTGGGGCCCTTGGAACCTCTCCTTCGGGATGAGACGGTTACCGAAATCATGGTCAATGGTCCAGACGATATCTACGTAGAGCGTCACGGCAAGGTGGAAAAGACCCCCCAAAAGTTTGAGAACGACGATCATGTGTTGCGCATCATAGATCGGATCGTCGCTCCCCTTGGCCGTCGGATAGACGAGAGCCAGCCCTATGTGGACGCCCGACTGCCCAATGGCGACCGAGTCAATATCATCATCCCCCCTCTTTCCATCGTTGGGCCGGTGATCACCATCCGCGTCTTCGCCAAGATCCCCTTCACCATGGAGGATTTCATAGAGTTGGGAACCTTCACGCCGGAGTTGGCGGGGTTCGTGGAAGCCTGCGTCAAGGCGCGATTGAACATCCTCATCACCGGCGGCACCGGCTCCGGCAAGACGACCACCTTGAACATTCTCTCTGGCTATATCCCTAACCATGAGCGGATAGTAACCATCGAGAACGCCGCCGAACTTCAGCTCCAACAAGAGCATGTGGTATCGCTGGA
>DAOULQ010000162.1:0-4742 GCA_034419095.1 Anaerolineae bacterium
TTATCCTCCGGCTTCCCCTTCCTGGTATGAAGATGGGTGAAGGGAGGGGTTCTTGTTAACATGAGTTGATGGAGATCCTGATGGTATCGCTTGACGCTTCTGGTTTGATGGCCTCCGTACTCTGCTCCCCAATCGCTCTGTCCTTACAGGATCCCTGGGGGAGAGATAGATGGTCTTCTTGAAGGGAGCACCACGGCTCTCCAGAGGGGAGAAGACGTACTCCAAGAAGTTCAAAGAGGCCCTCTTGGAAAAGGAGATAAACCGGGCTCTGGTTGGCTGTAAACTGGTAGAGAGGGAGCCCTAGACGCCTGTAGAGCCATTTCTCCTCCTGGGTGAAGGTAGCGGTAATATGTGAGGCATACGGATTTCGCGGCAGAGGATATGCCATCTCTACGATACCAGAAGATGAGGTTCTTCTCCTCAGGATGCCGAACGCACTCACCTGGTACTGAGGCCTGTAGAATTTTCTTGACACCCTTCCCAAGCTATGCTGTTCTAGATCTGCGCGTGACAGAGGTGGAAGATCCCGGCAACAGTGAGAACCACTGCATTTTCACCTAAGGAAGCCCCTTCCGTCTTCACCGGAAGGGGCTTCGACCTCTCTGCGCCTGACCCGACAGAGCCCCGCTGACCAGATGAAGGGCTTTAATAACCCTTGCTTTTGTGCTCTAATTGATTTTAGAGGAAATTAGGAATATGAGTATCAGCTCGAGTGGGAAAATCGCTGTTGGCATGGTCGCTACCTTCATTATCCTCAAGGCTTTGCTGGAGGGGTCAGGTATACTTCCGCCCCCGACTGATGAATGGTTGACGCCTCCCCGCGCCATGGGAGCACCGCTGGGTGTGGGTGAAGACCATCTGCCCGATCCCATTCATTACCTTGAGGCAAGCAGCGTTTCAGCCATCACGACATCTGGCTCACCTACCGGGACAGCTACTGGCCACCCAAACTGGATAGTGCAGGTTGGTGGAGAGACCTTGGTTTTCTAGCAGGATCACTAGAATCCCCTTTCCTGTTGAATATCACAGAAGGTGCGAGTTAGTGTCACCAAGAGCCCCCTCCGGTGAGGATGGAAGGGGGTTGTCTTTTTGTCAGACCGCTTAATATCCCTTCCGTTGTGTATGGGTAGAGAATAATCCTTCGTATGCCTAGCACACCTGCTTCAAAATGGTACGAATGAAGAATCTGCGAGGAAAAGGGCGGGAATGCGAGAGAGGATACGACCGAGAACGATAGGGGTTATTGGTTCTCAGGAGTTAACTCCTGACACCACTTAACACTTAAACTTCCTGTCGTTGTTCCCACAATTGGCGAGTTACCTGTATATGGCCGACGTGTATCGCGGTGTGTTCCAGAGCGTGGGCCAGTGACCAGGCCACCGTGAGCCTGCGCCCATCTCTGGGCGAAACGCGCAACATTTCCAAGTCCTGAATTGTCAACTTCTCTAGCACGCCGCGGGTATAAGCCAACGAATCAGCCAGACGCTTTTTCAATGTTGGTACGTCCAATCCCCGTGCGCGAAACTCGGCCTCACGGTCGCGTCCGGACGGATCACGTCCCACTACATCACCAATCCAATACCGTTCTGCTCCAGTTACATGGACAATAAGAACACAGAGTGAGTTCATGTTAGGTCCTGGGACCCAATCTAATGCTGTCTGCGGAACTCCTTGAATAGCGCGCTCAATGTAATCGTGGAGCCGTTGGAGGCGATCCAAGTAATCTTCGAAGAATGGTTGCATGAGCATATCCCCCAGGGCTTAGGTTTCCAAACACTCAGATCAAGCGGCCTGCCGAGCAATATACGAACTCACTTCTTTGCCTTCTTGACAGACCCTTCGACTCTGTTGGCCCTTCTTCGCCTAATCACCGTTGCGTGAACAAAGCAGGCGAGGTCACTTTGGTAGCCTCTCGGCGGGGGAGAGCCCCTCCCCTATTTTTGGGTTGCTTGCCGTACGTGCCAGAGCCGTTGCACAGCGGTAAGGTTGGTGAAGAGGGCCAAGACCCCCAGGGCCCAAGGCATCAGTTGCAAGAGAAGCCCGGCAATGAGGGTGACGAGCCGCTCAAGGCGGGTGAAGAGCCCTACCCTACACTCGATCCCCAGCCCCTCGGCTCGGGCGCGGGTGTAAGAGACCATGAGGGAGCCAGCGATGGTGAGGTAGATGAGGATGGTCTCCATCCTTGCCGCTCGCTGGGTGTAATAGTAGAGGAGGCCCAGATAGAGGGCGATCTCCCCCCATCGGTCCAAAGTGGAGTCCAAGAAGGCGCCGTAGGGGGTGGTTTTTCCCCCCAATCGGGCCAAGGCTCCATCGAGGGCATCGAAGAGGCTGGCGGGGATGATGACCACCCCGCCGGGGCGCTGGTGGCCGAAGGCCAAAAGTCCAGCGGCCCCCAGGGTGGTGACCAAGCCCATGATGGTTAATAGATCGGGAGGAACCCCCAGCCTGTGGAGAGGGCGAACCAAGGCGGTAACGATCTTCTCGGTCCAACCCCGCGCCCATTTGCTTATCATGCCACCACCCTCCCCTTCCTGGCTAGGAGTTCACGATAGTAATCTAGGAGTTGTTGAGTAACCTTAACCCAGGAGTAACCCTCCGCCCGGGCTCGGCCCTCCTCCCCCATCTTGCGCCTCAGTTCCGGCTCTTTGAGAAGGCGGATGATGGCTCGGGCTAGGGCTATCTCGTTCTCCGGCTCAACTAGGAGGCCTTCCACTTCGTTTGTAAGCACGGTGCGGTAGCCAGCGATATCGGAGGCCACGATGGCCACCCCGGAAGCCATAGCCTCCAAGAGAACCATGCCGAAAGATTCGAAGCCCGTGGAGGGGGCACAGAAAAGGTCACAACTCTTATAGTAGCGGGGAAGTTCCTCATCGGAAACATAACCTATGAACCGGACGTCCCTAAGCCGCTTCCTTCGCGCAAAATGGACATAGGGGGCTTTGTCCTCTTTATCGTAGGCTCCCACTACTAGGAGTCGGGCTCCCGGAAACCCCTCTTTCACGTAGGGAAAAGCGTGTAGGAGATACCTAAACCCCTTCCTCTTCTCCAGACGCCCCACGAAAAGGATATTTGGTCCCTCAGTGGCGTATTTGGAGAAGGGCTTTGCTTGGGCTCCAAACCGCTCCAAGTCTATGCCATTGGGGATGACCACATATTCGCCGGGGAAATATCTGCTTATATAATCACGCACCGCTTCTGAGACCACTATCTTGCCGTCCAGTTTAGCGAAGATGGGCTCAAATATCCGCTTGCCGTATCGGTAGCCGGCAGAAGAGTCGCGATAGGCGTGGAAAGTGCCCACATTCACGCTTTTCGAATGACGGAGGACTATTAGAGGCAAGGCTGGGGCAGGAGGCTCATGGATATGGACGATATCGAACTGCTCTTGTTGAAGGATCTTCTTCACTCGACGGTAGATGCGAGGCGAGAGGGTGATGCGCGCTTTTGAGCCGCTGAAGGGGACGGAGATCACGTTGCCGCTCACACTGATGACGTGCTCCTCAAGTGCCTCTCCCCCAGAGCAAGGAGCCAAGATCTTCGCCTCATGACCTAGCCTTCGGAGGTGCTTGTCCAGGTAGAAGATATGCTTGGTCACCCCACCGGGGACAGTGTAATCGTAGGGAGAGACTAGGGCTATCTTCATCCCTTCCCTCTTTCCAGGAAGGAGTCAAGGGCCCGCTTGATATGCTTGCCGGGCAGGATCACCAGGCTCCTCGCCATCTGCTGGCCGGCTACCGCGGCGAGTTTACGGTGCTCCTCCCAAGATAAGAACTCGCCCTCTGCCCTCGTGGCTCGGGATTCAAGGGCCTGGCGGAGATTCTCGGCTGTCCGGCCAGGGAAGAAGGTATAGGCTTGGCCGATCATAGAGAGGAGATGAGCGTCGCTGCCCCCCAATTCCGGGAGGTGAAACCTCTGCTCGTTGAGGGCCATCACCCGTTCATAACTAACCCGACCCACGAGGTTGGGGTTCAGGATCTCCAAACCCTCAAGCCTTATCTTCTCTCGGGGGTCCCTCAATACCCTTTCGATGCTCCATCTCCCGAGGCTTAGAGTGAGCCAACTCATAGGGTGGGGCGCGATGCAGAACCCCCCTTGCTCATGAACTAACTCTATGGTTCGCGTCAAAGGCTGGAGCATCCGGACCGGCTCCTCCAAGTCGTAGGCCAGAAGATGTCCCTCTAAGGTGGTAATCTCCATCCCCACCAGCACCTGGAAGCGATAACCCCCTTTGGCTACCAGATCCCTGGCTTCTAGGGAACCGTCGATGAGGTCGTGATCGGTGATGGCGATCAGATCCAGATCGGTCCCCTTCTCCACATAGTCCAGGATCTCGCGCACCGCGGGCAAACCATCACCGGCGCTGGAGTGGATATGTAGATCAGCCTTTCCCATCAGACTCCCCTAGAGCGCCAGAGCTCGTCCCCCAGCCCCTAGCATCAATGCTTCGCACCTTGTACTTTACGTACAGCACGGGCGGGGCCAGGGGGGATAAAAGATCAGCCATTGCTCAGGGCACTGGCGGATTACCCTCTCTAGACCAGCCACCACCTTCTCCATGTTGGCGCGCACATCGCGCTTGAAGTCGCCTGTATCCTCCAATTCGAGAGGAGGGTGGATTTCAATAGTATAGGTATTGTCTGGCTCCCTCCTGCCGAAGGCCAGAGCCAACTTGGCCCCCGTGCGCATAGCCAACTGGACGTGGCCATCGGGGAGGCGAGCCGGCGCGCCGAAGAAATCGACTG
>DAOULQ010000163.1:0-3899 GCA_034419095.1 Anaerolineae bacterium
CATTATAGGTGCCCCCACGAACCTTGATCGTGTCTCCAGGCCCCACATTGTCAATGGCGTATTGGATAGTCCCCCAGGGCTGGCTTTCTGTTCCCGGATTGGAATCATCCCCATTGGGGGATACATAATATATATTGCTTGGGGCTGCTTTTCCCGTCCCTTGGGATCCCTTTGGGACAGGGATACTTGCGTACGCCGTAGAAAATGCCGGGTTGAGTCCGAAAACCACCGCAATCGCCAGCAGGAGGAGCATCCTCCATCTACTGTCCGGCTTGAACCCGATCATTGCCAACCTTCCTTATGCCTTTGCAGATATGTACTCACGCTTGACATCTGCGCTATGGGTAATCACCGGTCCTTGACCATCACTTCAATACCCACTTCTGGCAGATAGACACCAAAGCCTGAACTCTGTTTGTTTTGATGGGAACTCACTACGTCACGCTAAGAGGAACCATGGCAAAAACAAAAACCTGCTTTCAGGCTACTGAAAGCAGGTTAACAAATACTCGCTTTCGGCAGCCTGGCGATCATAGCTCCCTCAGGAGCCTTAGACCCATGGCTTTGCGCCCCCACCTTTCGATGGGTTTGCCATTCTCGATGCGAGAAAGTGCAGCCAATTGCTATACTATTGATACTCTATCACGAGTCCCTTTTCGGGGTCAATAGCCAATAAGTACTATCCACGTTTTGCAGATAGACCGCAAAGCCCTCCACTCTCGGGGCAAACTTTCCGAGCCTGGGAGTGGACCTACCCCGATTTCGCTAACCCGGAATATATCGCCATCTTCAATCAGATCTGCACTCTTTATATAGAGCGGTTGTCGTCAAGAGGCGGCGTCTGACAGCCAAGAGCGGCAGATGTTACAATCTCACGCCACTTAAATTGGGGCTTGACCCAGCAGGTATAGCAAGGTACAATATTTACACTCGATGACCTGGCTCAACATGTAGCAGTTCATTTCCTATCTAGCAATCAAGGGAGGGAAATGTTGAGAGAGCCGGCTCTGGAAAAGGAGTGGGCTTTTCTCGTCCTGGCGAAGAGGTTATGATTTGAGGTAAGAAGGCTTTGTTCCCTGTCGCCGCCCCAGCCATCCTGCTCTGGCCCTGGTTCGTCGCTCCGCCTTCAGAACCTTCAGCGGCCTCTCTCCAGAACGGAGGCACAACCACACGGGTCTCGGTGGCCTCCGATGGTACGCAATCTGTCATATCTACATGCCCATACGACCCCAGGGTGGTGATCGATGGGAACACCGATACCGACGTGCAGGCTAACATCGCCAACTACTCAGGGAGAGCGCTCATAGAGAGACTCATTTGCAATATCTAGCAGGGAACCTTCCTCGCCGAATTCGATAGACCGCAGCAGAGGAGAGCGCTGGGGAAAGTGACGGAGAGGTCTAATATCCCCTCGTTATGTAAAATTACCCGCTAAGGACCCCTTCTTCACCTTTGCGCCTGCTAGCCGATTCTTCTCCTCGAAACAGTTTCTTCTATTACCCTTCTCTTGAGGCCATATATGGCACCTATCCAGTATAGTTCACAAGGCTGTCCTTCGATACCGAATTTCAGGAAGCACGAAGGCTATGGGAAGGGCGCAAAAGGCTTCCACCCCGTTGCGCGCCATAGCGCCCATTCGATTAAAGCTCGCGTACATGGTTAGAAGGCCATTTGAGAGGGGTTAGAATTCGGTTACAGTTTCAGACAAAACCTCTCTAGGCAGAAGGTGCTATTGTCCTCGTGCCACCAGCGTGATAGAATTTACAATAGGTTATAATGCCATCCTAGCGCAGCCGTAGAGTGCAGGATCATGATGTGGCAAATGACACCCCAGACAGCCCCGTTTATCGCAGCAGCCGCTGCCTTGATAGCATCGGCTCTCTACGTGTCGCGCCGCCCCGACCGTGCGCTTGCCTCTAGAACGGGAATACTACTGCTGCTGGCCGGCGCCATATGGATGCTAGCAGAGGCGCTGGAACAGGTGAGTATTAGCCTACCCGCTAAGGTCTTTTGGAGCAAGGCGCAATACTTCGGTGCCGTCATGGTGCCGACAATATGGTTAGCCTATACGCTCCAGTACAGCGGGCGTGAGAAATGGCTAACGCGTCGCACCCTGGTCCTGCTAAGCATTGTGCCCCTCATCACCTTGCTGCTGGTCTTCACTAACGAGGCCCACGGTCTGATCTGGAACCGCATTGCGCTGGACAGTAGCGGTCCATTCTTTGTATTGCGCAAGACGCACGGCATGGGATACCGGCTCTTCATACTCTATTCGTACGCATTGGTTCTACTTGCTACCTCGTTGCTTGTGCAGATGCTCGTTCGTTCGCGCCGCCTCTACCGCTGGCAAGCCAGCGCCTTGCTGTTGGCCATGTTCGTTCCCTATGCAGGCAGCGCACTTGAAGCGCTACACGCGAGCTCGTTCGAGCAGTTTGAACCGATGGCAGTGGGGCTTGCCGTGAGCGGGCCGATCATAGCATGGAGCCTCCATCGCCTGCGGATGGGAGATATTGTGCCCGTGGCGCGAGATCATATCATCGAATACATGAGCGACGGCGTTATGGTGTTGGACGCGTTGAACCGCATTGTGGACCTGAACCCAGTCGCGCAACACCTTATCGGTGTCACCGTTGGGGAGGTCATTGGACAAAGCGTGGAACAGATATGGCCTGAATGGCCTGACCAGGTGGAATGCCCCCCTGATATGGCCGAGGTAGGTAAGGAGGTGGTGCTGGATAGCGGGGACGGCCAGCGCATCTATGACCTGCGCGTCTCCCCCTTGGTTGACTGGCGTGGCCGCCTTGCCAGCCGGATGGTTGTCCTGCATGACATCACCGAGCGCAAGCGGGCGGAGGAGGCACTAAGGGAGAGTCAAGAGCGTTTCAGTGGACTCTACCATTCCTCCAAAGATGCCATAGGGTGGGCTAGTCATGATGGGACGCTACTAGACGTTAATGATGCCTTTTGCAGGCTGACGGGCTACTCAAAAGAGGAACTATTGGTAGGGAAGAAATACCAGGATATAACACCAAAGGAGTACCACGAGTGGGAAGCCAAGCAAGTAGCAAGGGTTTTAACAACAGGAGAACCTGCAGAGTATGAGAAAGAATATATAAGGAAAGACGGTTCTCGTGTTCCGATCTTGCTAACCGTTTTCGTTGTGAGAGGGGCTGATGACAGGCCTATCGGTATTGCTGCCATTATAAAGGACATCACCGAGCGCAAGCGGGCGGAGGAGGAGATTCGCCAGCGCAGCGAAGAGTTGGCCGCTCTCTACAATGTCTCCCTGGACGTGGCCGCTCAATTGAAGATAGAGCAACTCTTGCAAACCATCGTTGAACAGGCCACCAGGTTGCTGAAGGCCAAGGCAGGAGGTATCTATCTTTACGATCCTGTCAAGGGGGAAATCGAGCTACAAGTGTCCTACGGCTTGAGTAAGGATTATGGGGGCACGAGGCTCGCTCTGGGCGAGGGTATATCGGGAAAGGTGGCTGAGGCTGGAGAGCCACTGATGGTAGACGATTATCAGCGATGGGAAGGCAGGTCGCCTCTATGGAAGGGAGAGGCTATAGGTGGTGTCCTCGGTGTCCCCCTAAGGCGAGGCGATGGTGTCCTCGGTGTCCCCCTAAAGCGGGGCGATGATCTCCTCGGTGTTCTCACCATCGACCATGCTCCAGGGAAGACCTTCCAGGAAGGAGATAGCCGACTGGTCACCCTTTTCGCCAACCAGGCAACCATCGCCATCGAGAACGCGCGCCTCTACAGCGAGACGATAGACAGTCGTGAGAAGGCGGAGTGGTATGGTGAGCGGATGCGCACCTTGCAAGAGATAGCGACTTCGATGACAAGCACCTTGAGCCTCGATGAGGTGCTGCAACGGATCGCAAATGGGGCACTCA
>DAOULQ010000164.1:0-6728 GCA_034419095.1 Anaerolineae bacterium
CCTCAATGCTTTGAGGTATTGGTTGCGAGAATACATGTCCATACCTCCATTCTACACCCGTTTCGGTTACATTTTATATTGCACAACCAATACCGTTTCGGTTACATTTTAGCTTGCAGAATACGCAGGTTTGCGGAGGGGAAGGCTGAATGATATAATATGTAATCAACAAACTGTGAGAGGGAGAATGGAGAAGGAGGGGCTCAACTTCAAAATGCAAGAGGTGCGCCAGATGGCCGATGCCAAGGGTTTCTCTGCTGAGGAGGAGCGCATCTGGGAGATGTTAGCCCTCATCCACAGCGAGATCTCCGAGGCTACCGACGCCTACAAGAAAGGGGAGCCCTTGGAGGAAGTGGGCGAGGAACTGATAGATGGTATCATCCGCATCCTTCACCTCCTCTCGGCTCTCGATCTGGACGCTGAGACCCTCTATCAACGGAAGATGGCTGAAAACTGGGGGCGGCCATATAAATATGGCACCGCGCGAGGTGGTTGATGCAAAGGGAGCGACTCTATCGTGCAGAGGCTATCGTCCTTCGCAGGATGAACCTGGGGGAGGCCGATAGACTGCTCACCCTCTATACCCCGGAATGGGGGAAGATCAGGGTTCTGGCTAAGGGAGTGCGGAAGCCCACCAGCCGTAAGGCCGGCCACCTGGAACTCTTCACTCACAGTCGACTTCTCATGGCTAAAGGGCGTTCCCTAGATATCGTGACCCAAGCGGAGACGATAAGTTCTTTCCTCCCCTTGCGGCAAGACCTGACTCGTACCTCTTATGCCTATTACGTGGCGGAACTGGTGGATCGGTTTCTGGAGGAGGGCGAGGAGAGCCCGGCTCTCTTCAGGCTCTTGCTAAAGGGTTTGGGTCATCTAAGTGAGGCTCAGGATCCGCGCCTAGTGGTGCGATATTTCGAACTCCATCTTTTGGAGCAGGTGGGCTATCGACCTGAACTCTACCGTTGTCTGGGTTGCAGTAGAGAAATCGAGGGCGAGGCTCATTTCAGCTCCTCTCAAGGGGGTGTGCTTTGCCCGGCCTGCGGCGGGAAGGGGGAAGGGAGCCCATTGTCAGCGGATCTACTCCGCTATCTCCGGCTTCTGCAAAGCGGAGACTACGCCATCTGTAAAACCCTCCAGCCCACTCCTGAGGTGCATAGCGGGTTGGAAAGAACTATGCGTCATTATATCTCTTACATCCTGGAGAGGAGGTTGAGGTCCCTCGATTTCATAGATACCCTGAGGCGAGAGGAGATAATGCCTCTGGCAGAGGAGAAGTAAATGGTAGATATGGATACTCTGGTATCCCTGTGCAAAAGGCGGGGTTTTATCTTTCAATCGAGCGAGATATACGGGGGCTTCGGTAGCGCCTGGGACTACGGCCCTTTGGGAGTGGAGTTGAAGGGGAACGTCAAGAAGGTCTGGTGGAGGGACCTGGTCCAAAAGAGGGAGGATATCGTAGGACTCGATGCTAGTATCTTGATGTCCCCTCAGGTCTGGGTAGCCTCGGGCCATGTGGAGAAGTTCACCGATCCCCTGGTAGATTGCAAGTCCTGCAAACTCCGCTTCAGGGCCGATGACATCGTGGTATGGGAAATATATGGCGTGCGTGGAAATACTAAGAAGTTTTTGGGCTTGATAAGCGAGATCAACCCGAGTCGGAAATCCATGTCACCCGAAACTGAGGATAAGGAGACAAAGCTTTTGGAGCAACAGGGCTTCAAACGTTATGATTCAGGCCAAAAGTCTTTCAAAGAGTTCGGCAGCCCTAGCAAGATACCCTGTCCTAACTGTGGAAGCGTAGGAACACTCACCGAGGCTCGCCAGTTCAACACCATGTTCAAGACCTTCGTGGGCCCCGTGGAGGACGATGCTTCGGTCGCTTATCTGCGTCCGGAGACGGCCCAGGGGATCTTCGTCAACTTCCCCAGCGTGCAGAGCGCCACGCGCCGGAAACTCCCCTTCGGCATCGCCCAGATCGGGAAGGCTTTCCGCAACGAGATCACGCCGGGGAATTTCACCTTTCGCACCCGGGAATTCGAACAGATGGAGATCGAATATTTCGTCAAGCCGGGGACCGACGAAGAATGTTTTGACTATTGGGTGGAGGAGCGGCTGAGTTGGTATAAGAGGTATGGGATTCGAGAGGAAAACCTCCGCTTGCGAGAGCATGGTCCGGGGGAACTCTCCCATTATTCCAAGAGAACCTTCGACATCGAGTATAATTTCCCCTTCGGCTGGTCGGAGTTGGAGGGGATCGCCAACCGGACCGATTTCGACCTCCGCCAGCATGCGGAGTTCAGCGGCAAGGATATGACCTATTTCGATGAGGAGACGGGGGAGCATATCTACCCTTACGTGATCGAGCCCTCCGGCGGGGTAGATCGGGCCGCCTTGGCTTTCCTCGTGGACGCTTACCACGACGAGGAGGTGAGGGGAAGGAAGCGGGTGCTCTTGCGCCTTCACCGCGATTTAGCCCCGGTTAAGGTGGCGGTTTTACCCCTCCTGCGCAACCGTCCGGAGGTCGTGGCCCTAGCCCAGGAGATCGCCCGCGACCTGCGCTCCCATTTTGTGGTGCTCTACGACGATACCGCCTCCATCGGGAGGCTCTATCGGCGGCAAGACGAGATCGGCACCCCATATTGTGTCACCGTGGATGTGCAATCCTTAGAGGATAGGGCAGTAACGGTGAGAGAACGGGATTCCATGGAGCAGGTGCGACCTTCCATCGCCGAACTCAAGGACATGCTTCTGGGCAAACTCTCGGGATAGGTCTTCGAGGTTTTGCCCTCACGGAGCTGAGAAAGGCGTAAGGCATAGCGACATATCTAGTGAGAGGGCTAGGCTGTATGGAGGTTTACATCGAATTTCTAGATTCTGAGTTTGGCCATTTTCCAGATGGGCGTTATCGATTGAGTGCTTCGTTCAAGGACAAGCAAACACGGACTATCTACAAATGGGTGCCCCGTTGGAAGGATGTAGAGGAGCTCTTCTTGCGAGCGGTTGCTACTGAGGCTATGAACGAACGAGATAGCCCCTACCTGATAAGATTTGCTGACTCTGGAGAGTTCGCTGTAGCGATGAAGCCGAAACGACCACCAGCTGAGAAGGCCCTCTACCGAGTGCGCACTGGGGAGTTGGATATTACCCTTTATGCAAAGGGTCCGGAAGAGGCTGTAAACGAAGCGTTGAAAGAAGCGAACAGATCCAAGAAGACACTGGGGCTCCTGACCACAGTAGTAGAAATTGTGGATGGGGTTGAGATGCATATGCGCACGAGATATTATGACACGGTTAAACACCTAAGGGAGCTTGGGTTTCGAGTGCTGGAGGAGAAAAAAACGACTAAATAGAATTGGCGTCGTTTGCGCTAGGGATATGCCAATTGAGGAAAGGAGCGACTATGACCGCCGAGAAGAAATGGGTCTACATGTTCGAGGAGGGGAACGCGACGATGCGGGACCTCCTAGGAGGCAAAGGGGCCGGCCTGGCGGAGATGGCCAATATCGGTGTGCCTGTTCCACCAGGGTTCACCATAACCACCGAGGCCTGCCTGGCCTACTATGAGGCCGGGGAGGAGTTCCCCCCTGGGATGTGGGCGCAGACCCTCTCGGCGCTCAAGGTGGTCGAGGAAAGGAGCGGTAAAGGGTTCGGGGACTCTAAAGACCCCCTTCTAGTATCCGTCCGCTCCGGGTCTAAGTTCTCTATGCCGGGCATGATGCAGACCGTCCTCAACCTGGGTCTCACCGACGAGACGATCAAGGGGCTCATCGAACTCACGGGCAACGAGCGTTTCGCCTATGATGCCTACCGCAGATTGGTGCAGATGTTCGGCCACGTGGTCTTGGAGATAGATGCCCATCGCTTCGAGTCGGTCATGGAGCGGGTGAAGGAGGATAAGGGTTACGCAGCAGACACCGACCTCACCACCGAAGACCTAAAGGCTATCACCGAGGAGTTCAAAAATATCATCGAGGAGGAGAAGGGGTTCCCCTTCCCTCAAGACCCCTATGAGCAACTCCGCTTGGCTACGGCGGCGGTCTTCAGGTCTTGGAATATCAAGCGGGCGGTGGATTACCGCGAGTTCCACAAGATCCCCCATGATCTAGGCACCGCGGCGAACGTGGTCACTATGGTCTTCGGCAACATGGGGTTCGACTCCGGGACGGGGGTGGCCTTCACCCGAGATCCGGCTACCGGAGAGAAGAGACTTTATGGGGAGTATCTCCTCAGTGCTCAAGGTGAGGATGTGGTAGCCGGCATCCGAACCCCCAAGCCTATCTCTCAACTGAAGGAGGAGATGCCCCGGATTTATGCCCAGTTCGCAGAGATCTGTGAGCGCTTGGAGAGACATTATCGGGACGTGCAAGATGTGGAGTTCACCATCGAGCGGGGCAAACTTTGGATGCTCCAGACTCGAACCGGCAAGCGAACCGCGCGAGCCGCGGTGAAGATCGCAGTGGATATGGTGAAAGAGGGGATAATCAGCCAGGAAGAGGCGGTTCTGCGGATCGAGCCCTCTCAGATCGACCTCTTGCTCCATCCGGCCTTCGATGATAAGGCTAAGGTTCAGGCTTCAGAGGATGGCAGGTTCTTGGCAAAAGGGCTCAACGCCTCACCGGGAGCGGCGGTTGGGGTGGCTGTCTTCGACGCGGATACCGCCCAGGAGTGGGGAGCGGCTGGTAGGTCGGTGATCTTGGTTCGGCCGGAGACTAACCCCGACGATGTACATGGGATGTTGCAAGCCCAAGGCATCTTCACCCAGCATGGTGGGGCCACCAGCCACGCCGCAGTGGTGGCCCGGGGCCTGGGCAAACCTTGTGTGGCCGGTTGTGAGGCTATAAGCATAGACCTGGAGGCTAAAACCTTTTCTGTGAACAGGCAGGTGGTGCGGGAGGGTGACTATATCTCCCTCGATGGAGGCACCGGTGAGGTGTTTATGGGGCAGATCCCCAGGGTGGAACCTAAGTGGGAGAGAGAGAAGGAACTCCAAATCCTTCTCTCCTGGGCAGACGAGTTCCGCCGCCTAGGGGTCTGGGCCAATGCCGACTACCCTCGCGACGCCCAGCGAGCCCGGGAGTTCGGCGCCGAAGGGATAGGGCTTTGCCGCACGGAGCATATGTTCTTCGAGGAAGAACGCCGGCCCATTGTGGTGAAGATGGTGATGGTCGAGGACGAGGAGGAGCGGAAAGCGCTCTTGGATCAACTCCTCCCCTTCCAACGGGAGGATTTCGAAGGGCTCTTCGAGGCGATGGATGGGTTGACGGTCATCATCCGGCTCATTGACCCCCCCATGCATGAGTTCCTTCCCCCTCGGGAGGAGTTATTGGAGGAGGTAACGCGGCTCCGTTGCACCGGCCAAGACCCCAAGCGGCTGGCCGAAGAGGAGAAACTCCTTCGGGTGGTGGAGAGCATGTGGGAGGTTAACCCCATGCTTGGCCTCCGGGGCTGCCGGGCGGGGATCATGTATCCCGGCCTCACAGAGATGCAGGTCAGGGCTATCTTCCAAGCCGCTTGCCGCAAGATGAAGGAGGGGATTGAAGTCCATCCAGAGGTGATGATCCCCTTGGTGGGCCATGTTAACGAACTGAAGGTGGAGCGTGAGAAGTTGGAGAAGGTGGCCAAGGATGTCATGGCTGAGGAAGGGATCGAGGTAGACTATAAGTTCGGCACCATGATCGAGGTCCCTCGGGCGGCCCTCACCGCAGACGAGGTCGCCAAGTATGCTGAATTCTTTTCCTTTGGTACCAACGATCTCACCCAGATGACCTACGGCGTATCTCGTGATGACGCAGAGGGGAAGTTCCTGCTCCAGTATGTTGACCAGGGCATCCTGCCAGTGAACCCCTTCCAGGTGTTGGACCGCGAGGGTGTGGGGCAGTTAATGCGTGTGACGGTGGAGAGGGGGAGGAGCACTCGCCCAGATCTGGAGATAGGCATCTGCGGTGAGCACGGAGGGGATCCCAGTTCCATAGAGTTCTGCCACCAGATAGGGCTGAACTACGTCAGTTGTTCCCCCTTCCGCGTGCCCATCGCTCGTTTGGCCGCCGCTCAAGCGGCCCTGGGGGAAGTGGAGAGGGATAAGTAGAGGACTGAGGCTGAAAAGATCGGAGGAGCACGTCACAAACTCAACCTGAACAACGGAGGGGACCCCATGGATATCATCAAAGTATCGGCCAAGTCCAGATCAACGGCGGTGGCAGGTGCCATCGCGGGGGTGATGCGGGAGAGCAACAGAGCAGAGGTGCAGGCCATTGGTGCCTGGGCGGTAAACCAGGCGGTGAAGGCTGTGGCTATCGCTCGTGGGTACCTGGCCCTCGACGGCTTCGATGTCATCTGCATACCCGCTTTCACCGAAGTAACCATCGATGATCAGAAACGCACTGCTATGAGGCTTATCGTCGAGCCCCGATGAGGTGTGACCTCCATATACACTCCACCGCCTCCGACGGTGCCTATTCGCCTGCACAGTTGGTAAAGATGGCCCTAGCCAAGGGGCTGGAGGCCGTCTCTCTTACCGATCATGATTCGACGGAGGGGATAGACCCAGCCTTACAGGCCGCCAAAGGTACACCCTTGGAGGTGATACCAGGGGTGGAGATAAGCGCCGAGGTGGAATCCCAGGAAGCCCATATCTTAGGGTATTACATCGATCATCATTACGAACCTCTTCAGGAGAGGTTAAGAGCCATACGGGATTTTCGCCGCCATCGCGCTTGGAAGATGATCGAGAG
>DAOULQ010000165.1:0-12806 GCA_034419095.1 Anaerolineae bacterium
GGGGTAGAGGAACCGAGGAGATAAGAGACCCCCAGGATGGCCACGGCTCCCATCAGGGCGGCGATGGTCTCATGCAGTACCCGGAAAGCGATCAGCCCAAAGACCAAAAGAAAGACGAAAGTAGCGATGAAGAAAGCAGGGCCCATTTACATGCCCCCTCTTCTCGGCGAACGACTCTTCTCACGCTTTCGCTTCACTTCTTATCTCCTTTTCCCCTAGACGCAACCTACATTCTCCGCCTCTCCCCTCCCGCTACGGGAGCCTAAGGCCCAGCGTGAGATCTCGCGTACCCGTGATGCCCTTTCCCAAGCGGCCTCACCTTGCCCGAACTGCAAGGCTTGGGCCTGGGGCCATTGCGGCACCTCCCCTTGGGGGATGGGATTGAACTCAATGATGCCCTAGGCAATGAGAAACTCGAATCGCCCAACCTTTGACCTCCATCTCCGACCTGTAGGACTCCACGTACTGAGCGGTTGTATCCTGTACTGGCTTAACTACCTAGTTTAGGAGTTTCCTGACCATCATCCTCCTGGTCGCGCGGTTTTCTCCGGCCTTCGGCTATCCGGGTTAGTGTTGACCAGGGCATAAACCGTCACCAAATCCAAAGGTTTCATGGCTTTCGCTAGGATCACCGTGACTGGAAACGCTTCTTGTACCGGTAGACGATCCTTCCTCGCGTCAAGTCATAGGGCGAGAGTTGAACCAAAACCTTGTCTCCCAGCAGGGTGCGGATATAATACTTCCGCATCTTCCCGGAGAGGTAGGCCAACACCTCATGGCCGTTCTCCAACTCCACCCGGAACATGGTATTGGGCAGAGCCTCAACCACCGTGCCTAGGACCTCGATCTTCTCCTTCTTCTTCGATTTCCTCTCAGACATCTATCTTATCACTTCTCCCATTGGACGCGCTTAACCCCTCCCCGGTCAATCTTGCCATCGTGAAACCCTTCGCTCCAAGGCTGCCTCCACCCGTGAGATAGCCTCGTCGATCTCTATCCCCTCGGCTGCTGCTAACTCTTCCGCCAAAAGCATCCTGGCCCGCTTAAGAAGCCGCCGAGCGTTTGTGTTCAGCCCGCCTCGGCTATCCAGCCATGCCAAATCCCGAATCACTCGGCCCACCTCAGCAAAACTCCCTCTTCGCAGCCTCTTGGCGATCTCCGCCTACCTCTTCCGATAATCTGGGGATAACTTTCTGGGGCGTCCGGCTAATACTTTCCACAAAGGGGGATGATCTTTCTTCTTCACCACCTTGCGTAAGCCCAATTGATCTGCTTGCTCCACCGGTGTCAGCAATCGGCCGTTTGGTGTGTCTAGTTCGATCACATAGTACTCTTTTTTGTCCCCCTCCTTGTCCAGTTTCTCGTAGGCCACAACTGTTCCAGCCCCGTGAACGGGGTGGATAAGCCTATCTCCCACCCGGAACTTAGCCATCCTTTCCGCCTTCCCCTCGCCATTTTCCCCCTCACTAGATTCAGTGGGAGAAAATCATGTCTGAAGACCCCTTTTACATCCGCCCTGTCCGTTTCCACCTTTCAGCCGTGGCTTTGAGGGTTTCGATCATGGGGATAGCCTCTTCTCATCATCGCTTCCTTGCTATCGCACCACCCGTTGTCGCCTAGCTCCCATCATGGGAGCTAAGCGCATTGGTTACCGGATGGCGAGCAGCCGGGACATTGATTGGGACTTCTCAAGCATGCCGCAGAGAGGGAACGCCTGGCAGGAACAATACCGTCGTTCGCTATTCTTTCGACCCCTCAGAGCCTCTCACAGTCTGCAGCCATCTCTCAATCTCACGTGCTGCGATCTCACGGCCACCCAGGCCAAAAGCCAGGGCTACTGCTATGGCGATGGCTCCCAGGAGCAAGCCAAAGGTCATATTAATGATCTCGTTAGCCAACCCCATCTGTCGCAAGGCCATCGCCGCAGCCAGCACCAGGATGCCGATCCGTGCGGCCAGGGCCATCAGGCCGGCTTCGGCTGCTCCTGCACCCATGATCACGCTGGAGGCCAGATTGCTCAGGTACAGGCCGACGCCGAAAATGACCAAGCCCAGGATCACGTGTCCGGCAAAGACGGTGAACTGAGCCAGCAGTCCCGCTAGGGTCGCAAAGCCCAGGAGTCGGGACGCTTCGATAGCCGCGAAGAGCAGGACGGCAACCAAGATCAGATACCCCACCACCTCCGATGGCCTCCGCTCGCCCTCGGCTGGCTCCTTGCCGATGCCTAGCCGGGCCAAGATAGCGTCAAAGCCCATCTCGGTTAAGAGGTTGGCGAGCAACCCGGAGACCAGTCGTCCGACCACGTATGCCAGGCCCAAGACAAGGAAGGCAGCGAAGATGGATGGCACAGCGTTAAGCGTGGTCTGTAACACCTGGCTCGCCGGCTGAGAGATGGCGGCAAGTTGTAAAGCGTCCAGTGCCGCGATCACTGTGGGGATGAGGATCAGCACGTATACCAACAGGCCCAGCAAGCTAGACAACGTCTGCTTGCCCAGTACTGTATCAAGCCCTACCCGTTCGCTGATCCCATCGAGACCGGTAGCGGCCAGCAGGTTGGTCACGATCCTCTGCACAATGCGGGCGATGAACCAGCCCACCAACAGGATCAGACCGGCCCCGAAGACGTTGGGTAAGTAACTGAGAACCTTGTCGATCATGCTCTGGACGGGCACGAGTAGTCCCTCCAGAGCAAGGGCGCTCAGCACGGCGGGCAGGAAGAGCAAGAAAACAAGCCAATATACGGCATTGGCCAAGGATTCGGTAATGGGTAGACGCTTATCTTCTTCGATATCGGCTTGGCTGCCAAGACGCTCGTCGATCTTCGCCGCAGTCAGCACGCGCGAGATGAGCAGTTTGAGAACACTGCCCACGATCCAGGCTATTAGCAGCAGCAACCCTGCTCCCAACACACGAGGGGCGAACTCGAATACTTGGACTAGCAGCTGGTTGAGCGGCTCAGTGATGATCGTCAGGCCCAGTGACTGGAAGAAGGCGATCAAGACGAAGAGCATGACGAGGTAATACACACCCTTCGCGATCCACCTTTCCGTTTCGATACGCGCTGCGGCCTCCTCACCGGCGATCCAGCGGGCCAGCCTGTCGTCCCATTCGGTGCGATGGAGCGTGCGACGAACGATGGCGGAAATCACCAGGGCTACCAGCCATCCGATGATGAGAATGGCCAACGCCCCGACGAGACTGGGGATATACCTACCTACCACCTGGATTATTTGATTTAACACGACTTGCATGGTTACAACCTCCTCTCATGAAGTTGACTTAGATTATAGTGCCAGAGAGTGTCCAAATTCGTTGCCAAGCGTCCCTCTTCTTTCGTCTTTAGAATGCTACTCGAATTCGTCTCAACAGTCTGACGGAGCGCTGGGTTCATCTCCTGCTGGTAGATATTGGGATCAGCCTCACCTAAACCATAGTGCACCTCTCCCTCCGGCTTCTCTTCAAGATGGCGAATAGCAGCACGGGTTTCTTCGACCCGATGTTGGAGTATCTTTCTGCCTGTTTCGGCTTCGTCTGATAGCGTGTATTCTCGACGACTTATGGCTTTGATACGCTTCCAATAAGGCTCTTCCCCCTCACCGTTTCTCTAATCGTCTACGGTGTTACGACATCGAGTCTCACCACGTTAATCGCCCTGTCTCCTTTAGGACTATGCTGGAGTTCGAATGTTACTTTCTCTCCCTCATTGACCACCTTGAAGCCGTAGCCCTGGATATCGGAGTAGTGGACAAAGACATCTCCGCCCTCATCATCCCGCGTGATGAATCCATACCCTCTCCTCGGGTCAAACCACTTCACGTAGCCGCTTAGTCTCACCTGTGTACCTCCCTTCTTCCACTCGCGGTCATAGGACGTCGATCTTCCCCTTTTTGTCTCCCGATTCTGCCTTCCTTTCGGACATCTATTGCATCTATCACCTTTAAGGGATCCACTGTGCTATCAACTTGTATAACCTAGTCCTGCCACCGTGAGAGCCTTCTCTCAAGTGCAGATTCTATTCGCTCCTTAGCCTCGTCTGTCTCTATGCCTTCGGACACCGCTAGCTCCTGGGCCAGAAGCCCTTTAGCCCTCTTGAAAATCCGCCGGTCATAGGAGTTGAACCCGCTCTGAACTTCTCGCCACGCTAGATCGCGAATCAGGCGACCTATCTCCTTGAACCCCCCTTCAACTAGCCTCACCCGTATCTGCGCACTTCTTTTCCGGTATTGCTTGGACAACTTCCTGGGGCGCCCTGCAAAGAGTTTCCACAGAGGAGGACGATTTCCCTTTTTCACCACCTTCCGCAACCCTATTTCTTCGGCTCGCTCCACGGGTGTCATGAGAATCCCATTGCTCTCAGTTAGGCTGATCACCAAGTAGTCGGTGACTTCTCCGTTCTTGGTCTCCTTCTCCAGGTCAGCCAGAGTACCTGTCCCATGCACCGGGTGAAAGAGCTTATCGCCAATCTCGAATTCCGTCATATCTCTTTTCCTTTCTAATCCCTGATCTCAAGACTCGGTGGACTCGCGAGGACGGTCAGTGGTCAAGATCTAACTCGCCGGGGACTGGATCAAGGGAAGCCTTGCTGGAGACCTTTAGGGGGATCAGAACCAATTAGTGAGTCCTAACTAGAGATCGTTCATCTCCAGACTGTTGATGAACTCTCTGAAGACAGCCAATCGATCATCGTTCTGCGATGTATCACGGGTTTCGGCGCCACGTCGCGGAAGGAACACTCCCGCCTTTTTCATGATCTCATCAGCCACCAGGATGGGGATACCTTTCCTAACCCCTAGTGCGATGGCGTCGCTGGGTCTGCAATCGAGGACAACTTCCTGCCCATCTTTGTCCAATATCATTCTGGCCAAGACGATCTGCTTTTCCAAGCCATATATCGCGACCTTAGTCACTTTGGCACCCAATCGTTCTACTGCTGTAAGTAGGAGGTCATGAGTCATGGGCCGCTGGAACCTTACCCCTCCCATCCACAGTAGGATGGGTCTGGCTTCCAGAGAGCCGGTCCAAATGGGCAGATAATGTGGTCCGGCCTTCTCCTTGAGGACGATTACCCAATGGTTCGCTTGGCGGACGGACATCACACTGAACAATTCCACTTCGATCATCTCCGAACTCCTTTTCCAAATCCCCCCGAGAACCTATTAGCGGTTGCTTCTCAAGCCTAGTATGTGCCTTACGCGCTCCTATCCACCTTACTCACAGGGAGCTCCTCTTGCCATTCCCGGTTCGCGCGCTCACTCTAGAAACGCTCCTTTCTAGTTGTACACATCGAATAGATTGGGCCCGCGTCGGGCACAAGTGATCGAGTTGTCTTGAGAACCATCTCCCTACCTACTCCTCTTGCGCTATCCACCGCGTCTCTATCCCTCCCGCCAACATGACCTTCGGCACTGCTTTGTGACACCAGCATCTGTCTCGCGCCCTTTCGCCCGCTTCGCCTATCGGTAGATGGTCGCCCATCCAGAGGTTCACGCTCTCCCATGGTTGTGCCACAAGTCACTCCTCCGGCGCCTTCCCGCTGTTTTGGCCGTGTCGTCTGGTCAAGGTCACTTGGAAAGGATGTAGCAGATAGAGCACGGGAACTCTTCCCCTGGGGCTTTGAGACGAGCTCGGACTTCGAGCGATAAGTTATCCAGCCACTGCTCGAAACGATCAACCCCCACCAGGGAGATATGACTATCCCACTCTGAGTCTCCAAAGGGATAAACGATGGCTATCCTTCCCCCCTCAAGGGCGACACGTGCTATCTCTGCCAAGGCAGCCTGAGGATCTCTAAGGTGCTCCAGCACATCAAAGCAGAGGACTAAGTCAAACTCGCGACTGGGAAATCCCATGTTTCTTCCGTCCATCACAGCGTAGTGCTCGATACCATCTGAGATGGACCGACAGGCTCGAATAGCAACTGGAGAGAGATCCACGCCTACTCTTTTCCTCGACTCCTCGAAGAGATGTATTGTCCCTCCCAAGCCACAGCCCACGTCCAAGAGCCTAACCTGGGAGAGTTCAAAACCAGCCCGGGTGGCTTCCTCCTTGATCATGAAAGCGAAATGGACTCTTCTAGCGACGACGTTCTCGACCCAGAGATGCGAAGCGTACAGGGGGTGCTCGTAGTATGTATCCCCACCCAGTTCTAGGTAAAGTCTGCCTTTCCTAGACCTACAGTATGCATCATTCGCCAGGACCTCTTGCCAACCAAGTCCGAACCAGCGACAAAGGTGGCCCAGTTGTCGTACTGCTTTGCTGGCGTACTTCGGCATGACGCCGCTGTACACCTCTAGGTTGGCAGCGTAGAAGGCGAACGCCGGATCGAGCTCACAGCTCAGATGGCCAGACGAAGGAATGTGTTGCTGTCTGAGCTCGCGCCTCAGATCTCGGGAAGCGCGGAGCACACGGGCTAAGAACGAGGGCCACCTGAACTGCTTGTCGGCGACCTCTCCGCCCTTCCAAGCCAAGGCTCTCTCGACTGCGAACGCTTTCCAAATGCCGCATAGATAGGCGTCGGCAGCGGACGCGCACTCCTGCTCCTGTAGCTGGATGAGATCCCCTTCGATTATGATGCGCCGCCTTTGAGCCCCAGTATCTGCCTAATGCGTTTCCTGTCCGACTTGGCGACTGGTAGATCGCCGCGCATTTGGCGCTTCGCTCTCTTCGATTTCTTCCGTCGCAGGTGAGTGGCTCGTGCTTTCCTTCTTCTCAGTTTGCCCCTGCCTGTGACTTTGAACCTCTTGGCTGTGGCCTTATGAGTCTTGATTTTAGGCATACGATGTAACCCAGCACCTCCTTTCAGTCTCCGATCATCCCGCCTTGGACTGGCCGTTTACAGTCCCGGCACCCTCAATCGACTTTCCTCTGTAGCGCTCCGCCACAGTGGCCCTCTTGCAGGGCCGTCTACGAGTCGCTCTATAGCTGGTCCACAACCTTCTCGCGACTTCGGCGGTCCCCGAGCACGCAAGAACTAGGAGAGCCAACGCGACTTGGTTGAGGAGTCCTCCCAGCATCACGAGGAAAAGCCTGGCATCCCTCTTCGCCGGTACGGCTGCTCTACTTGAGGCCATCTTGCGGCCGAAAGCACTCTCATACCGCGCCTCGCTGTAGCTGATCGAGAGCGAAGCCGTCAGGGCGACGGTACCGAGGATCCAAACCAGCGGTTGATCTGTAGCAGAGAAGAGTCCGTAGGTCATCCCGGTTATGATTACAGCATCCGCCACTCGGTCGAGTACTGCATCAAACCAGGCGCCGTACTTGGAGGTAGCATGCTTAAGCCGAGCGACTTCACCATCACAACCATCGATCACCGAGGCCATCTGAGCCATGAGGCCACCAATTGCAACAAGCGGGTAGCCGCCGAACGAGAATAGTGCCCCCGAGATGATGCCGATGACGAAGGAGAGGAGTGAGATTTGATTGGGCGTCAACTTCGTGCTAACCAATAGACTCGTGAGGGGGCGAGACAACTTTCGATTCAAATGCCTGGAGATGATGCCATCTCTGGCCTTCGTAAATCGCTGAAGTAACAACCTCCTGGCCCTCTTCAAATCCTCCTCAATATCGACATCCAGCCAGAAGGCTCCTTTCAGATCGAAGGCTTTCATCTCTCTTGTCAGACTTTCTGCCCATTCTCTCTTCACGTCGTTCCAGGCACCTCTACCCTCATGGACACATCTCTCTATCACGGGAAACACTTCTTGTGAGCAAATGAACGCTCCGGCATCCAGACCGTTGAACTCTGTCAGATCCTTTCCTATTCTTTCCACCTTGCCATTGGAGAATAAGACCTTCGTGGCCTCCGCAGGGTCCACATATCTGGGGATTGAGTCGATCGCGGCCACGAACGATCCCCGTGCATTCAACAGGTCTTTGATAGCGGAGGGCTCAAAAAGGTGATCACCCATCACCACCAAGAAGCGATCGCCAACGTGATCCTTGGCTGCCAGTATGGAGGTCGCGCTCCCGTTCTTGTAGTTACCGTTCTCAATGACCTTGACCTCAAGACCACGCTCGGCCACTAGGCTTGCGAGCAAATGGCCTTTGAAGCCGGAAACCACTATGATCTCCTTCACACCCGCTTCTAGCAAGGTGAAGACTGATCTTTCCAGAAGGGTCAAGCCCAGAATGTTCACAAGTGGCTTAGGCACACCGCGCCCCAACCGCTGCCCTTCGCCTGCTGCCAAGATCACCGCTTTCACTGCCATCCTCCTCCCCTATTGCTCCGGCTTGCAGTCTCGCTCCTGTTAGATTCTCAACCTCAGCCCATCATATGCCACAACGACTCCCTTCAACCCCTTTGCATAGTCCCTAAGCGCATCATACGTCTTGTTCTTGTGGCTGATGTGTGTAAGCACCACTTTTTGGGCCTTCAAGCGTATTTTCAGTTTAACCGCGTCTTGCACTGTGATGTGATCGGCTTTGGGAGGCAGGAATGTAGGGGTATTGGCGATCAGGAGATCCGCCTGTTCTGCCATGGTCGGCATCTTCTCACACTGGGTGGCAGCCATGTCTGAGGTATAGACCACCTTGCGGCCCCTACCCTCCACCACTAGGCCGAAAGTCGGCTCCTCGCCGTGCTCTACTGCAAAAGGCGTCAGCGAAAGATCCCCAACCACTGTGGGCTCTTCAGTAGAACAAACTACGACATGGAATACATCATTCATCTGTCCCTGAAACCAAGTCCTCTCGCCAAGGCGATCGTGTACGGAGGCCGCAACAAATAGTTTCAACTTGTCACGGAACCAAGTGGGCTTGCCTTGCCAATGGCGAAGCTCCTCCAGACCCGCAGCGTGACCATAGTGCGCATGGCTGACGAAAACCCCGCCCAACTTCACCCCTCGGCACTGTTCGTTTATCAGTTCTCTGATATCAGGCGGAGCCTCAATCAGCAAATTGCAACGGTCCGTTGAGCACAGGATGGCTGAACGCCGGCGGGTGAGTCTTCCACCGCTTTCTGCCGCTCTTCTGCAGTGACTGCAATGACAGTTGATCGCTGGTATCCCTTCCGAAGCACCCGTACCCAGGAATCTCAGTTCCATCCTATGCCTCCTCCGTAGCAGGGTCTGCGCGACCCTTGAAACTAGCGCCTTCTGCGGCCGCGTCTTGTGGACTGTCGGCGGGCCTCTTTACGTCTGGCTTTGCGGATCGCTTTTGCCTTCGCTTTGCGACGCTCCTCGCTCTTGGACACGAACCATCTCTTCTGGCGGAGAATGCTGAGGATCCTACTCTTAGACACCTTCTTGCGGAAACGCTTCAGCAACTCTTCCTGTGACTCTCCTGGCCTCAATCTCACCGTCACAGCCTACTCCCCCGATCCCCGTCATATCTCATGTTGCTACATACCTCCTCAAATAACACAATGACTCGGCGTACCTTTCGCCTCCCAGACTTGCCAGGCAGCGTAGCCGAGTCAATAACACTCTAGGCTCGAGATCAAACTCGCTGACGACTCATGTAGAGTCAGTACCTGTGGTTCCCTTCCAACTTAGTATATGTTCAGGGAACTCTTCTCAGCTACCTCCGTGAAATCCTCCTGCCGCGGCAGGATGTACTTGATGGCTGTCTCCAACCGTTTGTGGCCTAGGAGTCTGGCCACCAAACTCAAGTCGCCTGTGTCTCTCAGCAAGTGCTGACCGTAGGTGTGGCGCAAAGTATACGTGGACACGTTTTCCACACCGGCGGCCCGTGCATAGCCGCTGACCAAAGTCTGAATGGAGCGAACAGATAAAGGGTCGCCCTTCCTACTGAGAAAAAGATGATCGCTTGTTGAAGGAGGGCGTTCCTCTAAGTAGGCACGTATGGCTTTCCGCACCGAGGTGTTAAGGGGGATCTCTCGATCTCGAGAAGTCCCTTGCCCACGGATCTTGAGAGCGCCTTTCTCCTCTGACAGCGAAGCATCCGAGAGCTTGAGTCTCGTCAGCTCGCCCACTCGTATCCCGGTCTGGAGCATGAGTTGGACTATGGCGTAGTCCCGTTTCACGAGACGGGGAGACCCCTGCCGCACAACGTCAAGAAAACGCTCTATTTCCAACTGGTTGAGCCCCCGAACCACCTGGGACCTTGGCTGCGGTAACAACTTGATCCCCAGTGAGGGGTTCTCCTCCATTAGCCCAGACTCCAAAGCATACCTGTAGAACTTTCGAATTGACTGAAGATGCCGATTGACCGTCGTGGGAGGATGGGCTTTAGCTGTCACAAGTTCTAAGCAATAGCCCCGAATATCCTCACCGGTACACTCCAAAAGGGATCTTATGCGAGCGCCTGCTAGCCAGGAAGCGAAATGTCTAATGTCGGACAGGTAGTTCTTGATAGTTGCCAATGAAAAACCTGACTCCTTCAAGTACCTTCCGAACTCGGTTACTGGCTCTGCAGATTGGCATTCAAGCACGTTCGGTTTTCCCGTCGTTGAGTTATTGCGTATAAGTAAACCTTATACACTTAAATTATAGCAGGCCTTCTCTCCTATGTCAAGTGCCGTTGATAGTTGAGATAATGGCTCTGTTTCCCCAGGTCGATCAATCCTGTAGCAGTACGTCGTAATCTTGACCATTACAGTCCTAGAATGCTTCTGCCGGAGCAATAGATGGCTTTGCTGTAACTTCCGCGCTCTGGCAACCATTCGCTCCTCGTTATTCACATGATTTGACTTCTCCCCCGACTGGTGCTAGTCTACGACGAAAGAGAACATCTCCCCCAGGCGGCATTGGTCACCACTCGATCCTCCATGGGCTGCCTCATCACTTTCAATACCCGATGATCGAACTCGGGTGACTCATCCAGAAATAACATCCCTTTATGAGCCAGGCTTATCTCTGCTGGCTTATGCTATGCCCAATGGCCTTTTGCGAACTCCACATTGCTCGAGTAATATGGGCTCGGCTTCAATATCGGCTGGTGGATCCCCTTGCTCTCACTGTACCACCATCCCAGGTCAGGAAAATACCTCAATGTAAGAGTCTGGTCTGCCAGAGGTTTATCAGAGGCCACCAAGGCCTCGAATGTGATCGTTGCAGTTTGACCACGCTCCAGATACGCTCCCCCCTGCCTATGCGTATGGGAATAGAATAAGGGCCCCTTCTCTCTCCCTTGCCTTCAGGCCCTCTTTCGATAGCACGTTCTAGACGGCTTGTCTATGGCAGAACGGTACTAAGGGTCTGCCTAGTACCTTGAAGCCCTCCAACGAGCCTGACTTCTAAGCGGTTAGCGGGCCTTTGTTGAAATCTCCCCCTCTTTCACCTAGCGAGAAATCTTAAAGTTATGTCTATGCAATTCATATGTTTTAGCCTGATTTTTATCATCTTTAGGCCCTTTTTAGACCTTTAGTAATATTGACACCCAGGCTCTCCTGTGATATACTATCTGTAGTAGTGAAGTGCCCATGACATACTAGAAATAGTGCTGCGACCCGAAACTAACTTCGAGTAGTGGTGTTCTTTTTTGTAGAGGGTGGTGGAAGGAGGAAGTGAGGAGTCGAGAAGCGCTGATCGTTCCTGCCAGGGCAGCGGATGGTTGGCGCGTTTCTCCTGCGAAGACGAGTAGGGTCCCGGCGGCGAGCCTACAGGATGGTCAGATCGCTGGCTAACCATGAACTGGGGGCTGTGGAGTGGTCACTCAGTCCTGAGGGATCCGAAGGAATCCAAAGGGCTTGCCCCTTGGGGAGCGAGTAGTGAAATCGATGTGTGTTTTTCTGCACCTACTGTTTTTCGCCCGGCAGAAAGTTTCAAGGTTGCACTTGTCCAATCTATATCGTTCTAGCGAAATTTTAAGTATTTTTGGCTGTCTTATCAATATTGACAATCAGGCTCTTCAGTGATATACTGCTCATAATACCAAAGTACGAATGCCCAAAATCAGCATCGAGTAGTGGTGGTCTTCCTGGTACCGGGTGGTGCGAAGGAGGAACGGGAGGTGTGAGAAGAGCTGAGCGTCACTACTAGACTAGTAGATGGTAGGTGTTTTTCTCCTATCAAGACGAATGCGATCCCGGTGATGATCCTACAGGATGGTTAGATCGCTGGCTAACCATGAACTGGGGGCTGCAGAGTGGTGACTTGGCCCCGAAGGAGCCGATAGTGAAACCGGCCAGAGGTAGGGTGGGTTTTGAAGTAGGTTATAGATAGAAAGTGGTCTCGGCCGGTGGCGGCCGACCGAGACCATGCACTCGGGGCGCGCAGCACCCCTTGTGCACCCCTATTATACCAAAGGGGCTCGCTGGGCGCAATCTGGCGAGCCTCAACTCCTTTTGCAGGGCTTGTCCTGCCCCTTGTCCCGAGGACTTCGGGGTCCGGGGAAGGGCCCTCAGGATCCGAAGGAAGTGCAAACGAAGGGCTTGTCCTGAGCAAAGCGAAGGGAGGTGATGAGTAGCGAGGTGCCTCGGGTGCATCCCGGCACAACTATCTATGAGGGGGAGAGAAAGTAACCTTGGCCGGTGGCGGCCGAGCGAGACAGCACCGCCGAGGGAGGCGCCGGTGTCAATTGATGCCTCGATGCCTACTCTAACCGAAGAACCAGGAATGCCAATTCCTACCGAGGAGCCGCCAACAACAATGACAGCGCGTTAGATACCGATTGAAACACCCAGGGCTGAAGGATCAGGAGACGCTTTAACTTCAACGTGGGGAGGTAGAGACGGTGAATCATCGCTTGAGTCAGGGCACCTGAGCAATGGGGCCAGTGACGCAATCGACTAGGAAATCGATTCAGGGGCTCAGAAGGAGACCTACTAGTTGACCATGATTCTGATAATCGATTCTGATAAGTCAATAGCGGAGCGCATGGCCGAGATCCTCCAAGGGCGGGAGATG
>DAOULQ010000166.1:0-8348 GCA_034419095.1 Anaerolineae bacterium
CGAGAGTACGGTCAAGGTCCAGAGCCTGAGTGTAGAGCGAATCATCTTGGTCGTAGTCGGCGATCTCGACATAGGCGTCGGCGAGGTTGTAGTAGGCAGCAGCATAGTCGGGGTTAATGCTCACCGCTCGCTGGAAGGCCCGGAGAGCACCGGTCAAATCGCCAGCCCACAAGAGCGCATATCCCCGATTGTTCGAGGCCAAAGCCACACCAGGCAGACCCAGGCGTAACCCCAGGATAAGGAGAAAGGCCAGGAGGGCCATCCCCAGCATCGCCTCACCGCGATGGCGGGCAGACAAGCGAACCTTGTCCAGCAGCCAAGCGGCCAGTTCCCGGCCTTGTTTCGTTAGGGGGCTACCGGTGAGGACCAGCGTGAGGATAGCACTAAGGACGGAGAGGGTATCAGGGCCGCCACCCCACATCCGTGTGATGATCTGCACCGCCAGGTTGAGGGCAGCGGCCATGAAGACGCCAGCGAGGAGCACCAAGAGCAGGTCCCTTCTCTCCTCAGCTTCAGCTTGAGCCTGATCCAGCCGCCACCACCAGCGGCCGGCGGGTGGGTTCAGGGCATGACGCCAGGCGTCCCAATCGGCGTGGGGCACCGGCGCGGCGCCCTGACGCAAGCTATGATCCAGATTGGCTAGGCGCTGCACCATCGCTGGGGTGGTAGCTCCCTTGGCTAAGGCTGCGGCCACCTCGTCGCGCTGGATCAGCACGGAAAGAAGAGTCGCCACGCTACCTTCCCCTTTCCTGAGCGAGTCTAGGCTTGCCTCATAACGGTCTAAAGCCCTGTCCGTTTCAGATATCCTCGAATCGCACCGTGATTTTTGGTTGTCTGGCATGACAGTTCTCTCAGGTTAAGATTGGGCGATCTGCAATCAGATAACCTCAAGGAAATGGATATGTCGCCTCGGCTAGCGACTCACAAGGGATTGGCATCGCCAGACGACATCGCTTCCAAGAGTTGCCTATGATTGACGATCTGTCCTGCATTGTGAACCAGGCACGTCAGCAAGCGACGCCCGGTTGGTGTCAGGTGTACACTCTTCTCCGGCATATTCGGCTGGTAGATACCGATTCCTCGTTATCTGCTGCCTACTCCTTGGAGGAGACGCGGCCCATGTCTACCTAGTCGGCCGTTCTTGCATCGGCGACATCTACGGCGTCCCTTACGAGCCAGGTGAAACCGCTTGACAGTATGTACACGATCACCATCAAGGCAAGTCCGGCCTGACCGATGCGTGCGAACATCGTGTGAAAGGCGGGCAGTCCAGTGAGAAGTACAGACGCCACTATGGCCGCCCTATCCACTGTGCCCAGTACAACTCGCGACAATCCCCCAAGGCGATCAAACGAATAGAGAAGAGGATAAGCGAATACCGCCCAGCCGTCCAGAAGAAGAGACCATTCGCGGTCGGCTAGGCACGCACCTACCACTATTGGCAAACGGACCAGAGTTCGACATGCGTATAGGAAGCCAGTGAATAGGACGAGATCCACGAACGACTGCCTGACATCGGTAGTATTGATTGGTATCTGCAATCCCAAGACCTGCTGCGCTAGCACCAAAGTGAATAGTACGACTGCTACAGTGCGTCTATCGACCATTCCGAAGCCAAGGTCATGCATGTGTCCCCCTCCTTCCCATGTGAAATTCGGGGATGCGGCGCCAACTGTCATAGACCATTCCAAAATGCACACCTCCTCGGTTGCGCCTGGTCTACCTCGGCCATAGCCTCACATCCCTCTGCCCACTCTGCCACCAGATGGTGAATACGCCTTCCGGATGATTGAAATCCAGCTCGCTATTTTCTATCCGGAGGATCCTCACGTCTTTGCTGTATCTGTTGATCCGAGGATGATAGATGTTCTCGAAGATGGCCGTGCAAAGCAACATGGCCCAAGAGGATTTGCCCATCACCATCGACCTTGCCCGCCTCCCCTAATCTCTTTTCGACCACCGTCTTTGCCTTTTCCCTCTCAGCCCGCCGCAGAAGAGGGGGATGACAAGCGAACATTCCTACGCAATGCCAATCCCCTTCACGAACCTCTCCAGGTCCTCAAGGAAAGCTTCAACCTCGTGGAAAGTAGGCTCCTAATCTGCCTTGTAGGCGCATTTATTCCGCGTAATGGCCATAGATGTGACTTTCCTTGCCTGCCTGCAAAGCCAGGCTAACGCCCCCAACCAGTGAGGCCAGGAAGACGGCCAGCACAATGGCAAAGCGAACCGGATCGCTGATGAGCTGATAGCGTTCCTGCAGGTAGGCCGCCACGATATTGGACGCTAGACCGAGGGTGGTAGCCACGAGAACGCCAACGGTGACCATGAGAGGAGAGGGACGGCGTTGCTGCGGAGCCTCAACCGCTCCGCCTTCTCCCGGAAGTGGTAGATTGGTTGGCAGAGTTGCTACTTCCAAGAGGGTTAATTGGCTCACCACGCGATTGAGAGCTTCGTACGTGACATCATAACCTGAGCGACCGGTTGTGAAATCATACGATCGCAAATCTCCACGCATGGTTTTGCATAGGATCCTTGCAACATTGGCCAACTGGTCTTGCGCCTTTGTTTCGCCAGTTGATGTGATACGATCTGCAAGCTTCCCTATGGTCTCTGCCGCTGCACGGGTATCTCTGATAGAAGCAAGGACAGCACGGGTCAATTCCGGGGTTGGTCCCTTGACGTTACCTAAGCCCGTAGCAGCGGCAGATCGCACCGACAGATCTTTTTCTCTCAGCGCCTTGAGTAGCAGGTCAATGATCTCTGGCGTAAGTGGTTCAACTGTGCACAGAGCTTTGAGGAGGCAAGAACGCCCGTGTTCACTCAGCTTCTCATACCCCTGGATGAGGAGAGGCACTGCTTCGGACTTGGGGTTCTTCAGCCGACTGATGGCTTCGCTCCCAGCCCGGTAGATATCTTCATCATGCTTAGCTGCTATGTTAAGTAGAGCAGCAACCAGATCGCGGTTGGCAGACCTGACGTATCCCAGTGCACGCACCAAGTGCTCTTGAAATTCGGTATCCGGGGAGAACCCTCTTCCCCGACGCCAAAAGCGAGGCCTCAGGTTTGAGATAAGCAGCGCTTGTGCTTCCGGATAGTCGCCAGCTAACTGTGCCAGAGCGTACGCCGCCGCACTCCGCTCTCGAAAACTCGGTTTGCTCCTCTCGCGCCAACGATCAAGTTCTTTCGGCTCTTTATCTAGGTCACCGTTCGCAAGTTTGGCCGCTTCGCCACCAAGGATGGGGGAAAGAACCTCTATCGCCTGCTCACCGGGGCTTTGAAGAATTGAGAGCGCCTGCCTCACTCCGGATACGAACTCTTCTCGCAACTCTTCCGTCGTCCAATAAGGCAAGTCTCTCACATTCCAACCCCTGAAACAGGCCAGGGCTGCCACCACGTAAGGATTTGCGTGTTCCCGTGATTGCTTAGCCCAGCTCCGCTCCTGAGTTGCCCAGATTGCTCCATAAGCCAAGGCATAGGCATCGTGTAGAATCTGGTGCTTCGTCTTCCCAATGGCTCCATCCAGGTAACAAAGCCAGCTGTGTTTCGGGGCAGATCGGGTTGCGGCCAGCCAGCCATTGAGTTCAGCATCCCGCGTGTCTTCATCGGCGTTTCTCAAGCGTGCTATGGATTGCTTCAAGAAAGCCTCGGTTTCCTCTGGTAACTTTGGCCCTCCTACTCGCCTCTCCTTGAGCCATTCCTCTTCGATGATACCTGCCAACAACCAAGCATCACCTTCTCGAACAACATTGATTAGCCGGACAACGAGTTCCGGCCTGTTGAGCCCCCACGAGATCAATAGGGAGAGAGCAACCCCGCCGAAGGTCTGATGCGATAACCGCCGCAACAGAATATCGAACAGTTCCTCAGTCAAGTCCAAAGCCGAAAAGCCGAAGGCGCCGTCTTCCTTCGCCACCTTACATCGCACCAACGGGGTATCACCCCCTACGCGGGCCAAGGACTCTCCGGCTTGGTTGCGCATACGGACGTTCTCAGAGTCTCGGATGACATCGAGTAAGTATCGGACAACCTCAGGTGAAGCCAACGTGATCAGCTTCGCGCCATCGTGCAACCCCTCGCGGATGTCCTCATCGAGGCTCCCCCATCCTTCCAGAACGAAGGCCATGGCATGAGGGCTAGTCTCTGCTGATTTGCACAATGCCCAGGCAACAGGATAGTGAAGATCGGGCAGATCAGATTCTGGTTCAGGGCTCCTTTCAATGCCTAGCAAAAGGTCAACCACCTCGGGATGTCTTTGGCCTAGTACCCCGAGAGCATCCACAATCCTCTCTACGGTCCGGTCCCATCCATACATATACCGATGCTGCCGCTGCGCATCTACGAGAGCAACTGCGACCTCAGCGGTCCCTGGACCGACTCTGCCTAAAGCCTCTGCTGCCACGCCTCGCGTCTGGGCATCTTCCAAGGCCGCCAGCAGTATGGGTATCGTTTCTGAAGACCCAAGCCTCAAGTTCCCAAGAGCCTTGATCGCAGCACGCCGCCTGTAAGTTTTTGCTTCTCCTATTGCCTCCTTGAGGTATGCTGGGATGAAGATGACTTGACGGATCCCTCGTACACCAGTGGTCTTTAAGAGGCCATACAGGAACCGCGGGATCAAGTACACGGAGGCTCGCGGTACGAGTGCCAGGTTCGCAGCAACCCTGCTGGGGGCAAATCGCTCGGTCTCGTCTTCGCCTCTGGCAATCGCTGCCAAGGAAGAAAGGATGTCAGCATGTCCCTTCTCTTCAAGAGAGCCAAATATTGACTCAATCGGACGGACCCGATATTGTTGAATCGCTGGTTCATACTGTGTTGTCTCAGACATCGTTTCTCTCAGGTAGAGTTTCAGCAATTGGTCCAGGATTAGGCGGCGCAACTCAGAGTTGACCTCGAGGCCGCTACCCAGACACTCTCCAGCCAGCAATAGGTCCCGATGCAATTCCTGTTCGTAGATGCTTGCTGCTTTCAAAATGCGCTCTGTCAGTTCCGTGGAGTCCTTCCGACTGATCATCGTGGCTAGAAGCAGAGCCGACTCTCGCCAGGCAGGGTGGTGTATGCGGGTTTTGAGGAAGAGCCAGGTTTGCTCTGGATGCGTCTGCCAAGCCTGCTTCAACCGCCGGGCCACAAGGTATTGACGGAAGGTCAGGTGAGCGAAGGCCAGATGGGCTTCCGCCCCGTCACCATAAGCTACCAGCAGTCCCATCGCCCGCCGCAGAAAGTCCACCAGCCCCCGAGCATCCTCCACCCCTGAGACTTGGGCTCTCACGGCCTCGGCAAGTCCGGCAGCCGTTTGCTCTCCTTTGGTGTGTAACTTCCAGGCAATGACCTCCAGCGCCTCCAGAGTTACATCGCGCGGAGCCGGGGAAGTTGCTCGTCTGAGCGCCCGCGCCCAGGCCACCTCCTCCACGTAGCGTTGGTAAAGGTCGGCCCGGCTGCTCGCTATCTCCCCGGTGCTTACATATGTGGATATGACCAGGCGTAGGAGAAGCGGGTTGTCTATCAGGCGGCCCAGCCCTGGCTGGTTCACTATCTGTGCCAACAGGTCATGCGCCTGCTGGTCAGCCTTTTCCCATGAGACGCCTTTGAGGGTCACCAGCCAGCGAGCGACATAGGGCCGCGCTTCACTTGGGCCGGCGAAGGGGCACAGCACGTACTCACCGAAAGGCTGGCCCAGGTCACTGTAGCCAGCCAGCCGAGAGGCAACGATGACCCGACAGCCTCGGCCTTCTGGCGCACGAGCAAAGTGGCGGATTTCGCGAGATACCGCTGGGCGTATCCGCTCTGGGACCTCGTCCAGGCCATCCAGCAACACGACCAGCCGGCCTGCTTTCCACCAACTAGTGACCAGTCGTTGAGCCTGTCCCGGATCCAAACGGCCCAGCCGGGCTACAGCATTAAGCAGGGAAGTCTCTAGTCCTTCCTTTTCAAGCCAGACTCCTGCCTCTTGCAAAGAGAGCCACACAGGAACCCGATCCTCGTCCAAGTCGAGGCGCTCCAATGCCCAACCTTGTTGAGCAAAGCAAAGGGCAATGAACTGGAGTGTGGTGCTCTTGCCAGCGCCCGGCTCACCCAGGAGCGCCACGTGTTGCTGCTCTTTGAGAGCTATCGAAAGGGGGACAGCCAATGGGAGCCATTCCCCTTCCGGCCTCGTGGGCAGTTCGGGGTGCGCCTCTTCTTGCTCGCGCACTGACAATCTGTCTAACAACTCGGTGTGCGCTGCCCGTTCGGGGGTGGAGACTATGTCTGGCCGGCGTTCAGCAAGGGTTTTGCGCTCGGAACGCAACGCCTGGAGTTTCACAAATACATCGATCAGCGGGACAAGCCCTTCTTCCTCCTGGGGGCGCAGATAACGACACTCATCTGCGACCGCCTGCAGGTAGCGGGATTCCAGGCTGACCTGCTCGGGTGCGGTGCTGAGGCCGGATGGTTGGTCGAGGCTCACACCGACCGCCTCCACCGCCAGGTATCCTCCAAGGCTTTGAAGGGCGGATGCAGGTAGATGAGGTCTACTGTCTCGTCCTTAATATCGCGCCTGAGGATACGCAGATTATCGCCATAGCAGAGGATGTTATCAACCATACTCACACACTACCCCTTGCCCTCATCCACTATCCCCTATGCCTTTCCCCAATCCGACCCCACCACACCGGGGAGCTGCGGATCTTTCAGTCTCAATACGGCAGGCTCGCCTGCCAGTTGCAACAGACGAGCCCTTGTGGTAGAATAAGTGAGCCAGGGTGTCCGTTGCACCCTCGGCCTTAGCCTCGATGGTTCGGCGTAAACCGCGAGGCTTTTTCTATTCTTCTTTTCGCAACCATTGTAGCCGGGCTCTCAAGCGATGTCAAGAGCGGAGCAGAGCCGCGTGATGTGAAGCCGGGGCCGCTACCATCAGTGCCCCATACCTATCCTACTTCCTTTGACACTGTTAGTGAATCCCCCTTCTCATGCTCCTCCCACTACCTCAAGGGACAAGGCCATATCCGCCGAAAAGCGGCGCAAACGCCCTTCTTGGCACGACCTCTACCAACTACTTCTCCACCACGTCCACGTACACTACCTCCAGGACCAGCTGATAGATCTCCTTTCGCTCCTGGGCCGTGGCCGCCTCCCAGACGGGGCCCAGAGCCTCTAGGTACTCCCCAGCCTTCACCAGCTCGTCCCCTTATCTCCTGCGGAGGCGTCAGGCTAGCCAGCGTCGCCCTTGTCTGCGTGAGCTCCCTCCGATACTCTTTCTGGGTGATCTCCACCTACTTCTACATGTGGTGGATCCGCCTAAGCTTCGCTCCCTCGAATAGCTGACGGAGACTGCAATCACCTTGGACGACCCTCGATAGGGTTTCCTTGGGCATACTGGGCCTGACCCATACCGAGCGGGAAACGAAGCGGTCATCGACCCAACCCCGACCCAGCTGGAGCAGGCGAGAGGCGTATAGAGGCTTACCTTGACAAGAGGCGACAATTTGTATACGATAGGCTACAGAATGTAGCCTATGGAGGTTCAAGTGTTAGAAGAACTGTTTTCCTCGCAAGCCCGAGTTGCCATCCTCCGCCTCTTTCTCTTGAGCCCTGACGACCGCTTCTATGTGCGAGAGGTGGCCGCTCGCACTAACCAGCCTCGCCGCGCCATCCAGCGGGAGTTGCCCAAATTAGAGGCTATCGGCTTGCTTGAACACACCATTGATGGGAATCGCAAGTACTATCGGGTCAATAAGAAGTGCCCCATCTTCCCGGAGTTGAAGTCCATCTTCCTCAAGACCGTAGGTTTAGGAGATGCCTTAAGGGAATTCCTGGGTCAGGCGGAGGACGCCATCCACGTGGCCTTCATCTATGGCTCCTACGCAAAGGGCGAGGAGAGTACGACTAGCGATATCGATCTCTTCGTGGTGGGTACCATCACGGCTAGGGAGCTCTCCGCCGTCCTCGCCACGGCTAAGTCGGAATTGGGGCGTGAGATCAACCCCGTTCTCATGACTCCGGAGGAGTTCACGGCTAAGGTCGCGTCCAGGAACCACTTCGTCCTATTGGTTCTGGAGGAGCCGAAAATCTTCTTGGTGGGAAATGCCGAAGATGTTGAATCGCTTACTGGCCGAGGGAAGGTTAAGAAGGCATAGGACCTCCGCCCGGGAGATCGCGGACCTCTTTGGCGTGGTCGAGCGCAATCTTACTGACGCATCGGTAGAGGCTGTCTCGGCAGATCGACGCTTCGCCATCGCTTATGAAGCCGCCCTGCAACTAGCCACCATCACCCTCTACTGCAATGGCTACGCGACCTATGGCGCAGGACACCACTTCACCACCTTCCAAGCCCTGAAGGAAACGATGGTAGATGCTGGAGAAGGTTACGCGGACTA
>DAOULQ010000167.1:0-6642 GCA_034419095.1 Anaerolineae bacterium
CGGGGGTTGGTGATGAGCACATCTATCCCTCTCCTCACCCGCCGCTTCAACCACCGTTCTCGGGTCTGGGTCCCCACGCTGGCCGATAGGACCGTCACCCTCACTCCCTCCTTGCGGAGTATCTCGGCCAGTCTGTGGGTGATGTCTCTGGTGGCCGTCTGGCGGCAGAAGACGAGCACCCTCCTCCCCTTTTCCCTCTCCTTCTTGACCAGCTCCCGTAGCCACCTCTCTTTGGGGTAGAGTCTCTCCTCGCCCAGGGAGGGTGCTACGGCCACAACTTCTCCTTCTGGGTCGGTCACCTCCTCCTCGCGGAAACAGGCGTTGGGATAGGAGAGGAGGGCTTGCAGGTATGCCCCCAGGAGGGAATGATCGCCCTGGGCCAGCCTGGCACGGACGACCGATTCGAGAGTGTCTCTCAGTCGCTCATAGGCTTCGGCCTGTTGTGGGTCCATGGAGAGGATCCTGGGGATCTCCACGTAGTTTGGCAGTTCGAACCCCAGGTCGGCCAACCTCAGGAAAGCGGTGCTGTCCAAGAGGAGGGTGACCAGCTCCGGGGATATGCCCGGCAGCTCGCGGACGTAGGTCCGTCTCCTCCTCTTCGCCGTGTAGTAGCCGTATCCATCGTCTCTATCGTCGTATTTGGTGACCCTCTCCAGGATGCCATACCGCTCCGCCCAGACCTGGGCCTCGCTCCAGCCGAAGCGCCTCCTCACCTCTGGGGACAATCGGTAGAGGAGGTAGAAGAGGCTGGTGGCTCGACCCCCGAAGATAGTACCGGTCAAGGCGATGGTCTTCCTGCAGGCTTTGACCAGGGTGCCCATGGCGTACCCCTGGTCGGTGGATTGCCCCTTGTACTGGTGCGCCTCATCCACGATGAGGAGCTTGAAGAAGCCGGGGTATCTCTTGGCGATGTAGTCGCTTAGAGGATATCGTGCGCGGGCTGGGGGTCTGGAACGGCCCCAGAGATCCCCACCTTGCCTGTGGTGATCTAGGGTCCACTCTTTGAAACCGGTCTCGTTCTCATCGTTGAGGCGGGTGAACTGGAAGAGGGGTTCCTGGCAGTTGTCACATCTACGTTTCTTGTCGAAGTAGTCCTCTCTTTCCACCATGCCCCCCTCATGGTCGAGGAGGAGTTCTCCGCAGTGAGGGCAGGTGTAGACCCGAGTGATGCGTCCCGGATCATCGTCTGACCCATCGAGGCGGACGGGCTTGGAAGAGACCGCAGGTCGCCAGCCGGAGCCTAACTTTGCCATCTCCCGGCTCACGACCGCGAATAGAGGCCTCCTCTGGTAGTAGGGAGCTTCCTTCACGAACCGGTCGACATCCCTGACTCGCTTCAACACCACCGCCTGAGCCATGGGGACGATGCCCCGTATCTCTCGGACCCACTTCCCCACCAGATGGGGTGGACAGATGACCAGGGCTGGGTATCCGTCGTCTTTCAAGAGAGCCGCCACGGAGACTGCAACGGTAGTTTTGCCTACTCCCATCTCACCGACGCAGATGGCGTGGTCGCTCTCCAAGAGACGTTGCCAGATGGCCACGGTGACGTGCTTTTGAGCCTCGAACAGGCCGGTCCTGGCCCTCCCGGGGAGGCGGCGGTAGCGGCTCAGGGTATCTAGCAGCTTCTCCACCCCCTCCCCCATCTGGTCGTAGTCGAAGTCGTAGATAGGGTTGAGGGTGTTCATCACTTGTTGGGCTATCACCTCCTTCCACGAATCGATGAACTGGGTCAGTCTATCCGTTTCGTCCAGCTCTTCGACCTCTCCCGTGTTCAGGTCCAGAGAGGTGATCTCGGTGAGGAAGCGGTCTCTTACGATCTCGGTGTTCTGCTCCCCGGACTCCACCTCCTCCTGTACCTTGCGGGTGCGCCCCTTGATGAGGAGTCGTTCCCCATCCCTCTCTAAGAGGAGGTTTCGCATCAGCCCGGCGGCGATGAGCATCGCCAGGTGGCCTTTCTTGAGGGGCATGAGAGGTCGGAGGGTGTGCGCAGTTGATTGGGGCTCCAGGAGTTCCCTCCATTCGCGGGTTCTCCAGGCGCCACTGGTGAGGGCCTCCTCCAGAGCTTCCTGAGGATCCACCTGGGCTCCCCGGAAGTAGAAGGACTTCTCCATAGGCGTAGGGACAGGGTAGGGGTGGTCGGTAGAATCGGGGAGGACGGGGAGCTCCGAGGCGACCCTCTGAGCGAGATCCATGGCCAGAGACCCGTCAAGGAGGGGTTGTCCCTTCTTGGTGGCAAAGATGACGACCTGGCGAAACGATGCATACTCCGGATCGGGGAAGCGGTAGATAGTTATCTGTTGGTAGTGGGTGGCGAGGTACCTACATACCCTCGTATCCAGCCGGTGCTGGGGGATTAGGTAGATCACGACCCCTCCCGGCTGGAGCCACTTGGAGGTCTCGCGTAGGAACTTGTACTCGAGTCGCTTGAATTTGCCTTCGTCATACGAATAGGGTGGGTTCAGGTAGAGGACCTGGAAGGAGCCGTGAGGCGCCCTCGCCTTCGCGTAGTCCGAATGGAGCACCCTCTTGAGTATCCGGGCGCTCTGGTTGGCTCGTTTCCCATCGATCTCGATCCCATAGGACTCCAGGCTCCAAGCTCTGGCAAGGTAGACAGCAGGCTTGCCGTCTCCACAGCACGGGTCCAGGAGGCGTCCTCCCTTTTCTGAGGCGTGAAGGTGCCCCCCGATCCGCTCGAAAACAGAAGGCGGGGTCGGATAGAACCCCGCCTTTTCGATGGAGGCCAGTCTGGTCATATTGGCAGTTTCCCATTCCCTAGGTCATCTCGCACCAAGTCCAGCCATGCCTCATCGTCGGCCTCTACCTTCCACGCGTGTGTGCCGGCACTGGCGTCGAGGGGTTGGATGAATCCTCGCTCCAGTCCATGCTGGCAGAGAACGCGAGCCCAGTCTGGCAAGAGGGGGGTCCGTGTGGCCTTGTCGAGCATGGCCAGGAAGCGAGCCAAGGGTAGCTGCTGTCTGCCAGAGAGGACGTAGAAGGGCTTTCCCGGCTCCATGAACTTCAGTGTAGCCTGGGGGTGAATCAACACCAGGTGGTCGAGGCCCTGTTCCGGCAGGCGGGCGGTGATCCGCTGGTATTTGACCGCCGCTCTATGGATTGATCGCCCATCTGCTTGTAACCACCTGTTGCTCATCAAGGCGGCCCAGATCCCTCGCACGGCCGTGCGGAAGCCGACCAGGCTGAGGTAGATCAGCTGTCCGTAGGAGCGGTTGTCGAGGACATATCCCAGGCAGTGGGCTTCTAGCCCCTCCGAGGACAGAGGCCCTATGACCTCGGGCGATACAGCAATACTATTCATCTCTCATTCTCCTATTCTTTCTATTCCGAGAAGAGGGAGAGTTGGTCCCCCGCCACTCGGATCTCGGGCATCGGCGCCTCTGGGGAGATCTCCACTGCAACGCGGCCTGTCGGACTCTGTGGAGTTGATCTGGTGATACTCCTGCCCCGTCTATCGCTGTGAAGGAGCTCTTCTATCCGCTCCTGGGGCCACTCCTCGGGCGGATTCTCCTCCTCGAAACTGGCGCACCAGTCGAGGGCCTTCCGCAGGATCCCGAAAAGGGTAGGCTGAGTAGAATCGTCTCCCCTTTCGTAGGCGCGGAAGGCGGCTCCGGCCCAGTGAGCCAGCCTGTTCCCTCCCTGGCGTATCCCTCCCCTGGTAGCCTCATAGTAGGTTGCAGGAGTGATCACGCCGTTCACGTCGGCGCGCGGGAGGTTGCTGAGAGCCCATACGGCATACCTCACCGCATCTGTCACCCCGCCAGGAGTGGCTCTTCCGTAGAAGAGTTTCGCCAGAGCGATCTCCTCCCTGGTGAAACCCATCTGGGAGAGGGCTTTCTCGTCTACGGTCCGCTCCTCTCTGGGGTTTAGATCGAGGCACACCTTCTCCTCTCGGGTAATGGTCAAGACTATCCTGTTCATCTCTCCTCCTTCCTCTCTGCTGGGCCAGAGGAATGCGAAGAGGCCTCGGTGGATATCCACTCGAGGCCTCCATTTGTTGTCTTGGTCTATCCCTAGTTGTTTTCTAGATCCAAATCATCCGTATCGCTCGCTTATCGCTTCCAGTTTTCCGTCCTTGGCCACGAGGATACCGCCTTCGTCCAGTCCGAGCGGCAGTGAAGGCATCTCTGTGGCCGCTGGGCTAGTCCATCTCCATCTCGGTAGCCTTCTCCAAGACCTCAAGAGTCACGCGAACCAGGCGTAAGGGCAGCATCTCGCTCAGGTGCTTAGGTTGCGCCATCCTCCCTCTGGCTGGGTGGAAGGCGGAGATGTGTAGGGTGTCCGCGCAGTTTATCTCGCTCATGATGAGCTGGGTCTCACGTTTATGGGCTGATCTGAGGACACCTTTCACGATCTCGCAACCCTCGTCTTCTTGGAGCAAGGGCAAGACAGAGCTGTCGAAAACATCCATCATTCTTCTTCACCCGGAAGGTGACGGATCATCTTCTCCTCGCGTTCCCGCTCCTTGGCCCGCTCTCGGAGGAGGGCTTCCACCAGGGAACCTTCTCCCTTAAGCATCCCTCGACCGGCCTCTATAGCGTCCTCGGGGAGGGGAAGGATGCTTACCCCTTCGTCGGTCTCGACAAGGAGCACCTTCTGCCCTGGCTTGATGTGCTTTCGGTCGCGCATCTCCTTGGGGATGACCACCCGTCCCTTGGAGGAGACCTTGACAATTCTTGTCATCCTGGCCATACGAATACCTCCTCAGTGATGCCATGCCCTGATAGAGCCACGAGGGCATAGATAGTATAACCCGGAATCGCGTTGGTGTTAAGCCTACGCCATCTCTGAGGAGCGTTCCTACCTTCGTGGAGCCCCTCATGGCGTGATGAGCTCCGGTGGCTTGGGTACTCCTCTCTCTACCCGCTGGTGTTCGATCCTCACCATCATCCCCTCTATCTGCGCCTCGAAGGTGAAAGCCACCCATCGTAGGGAGAGGTAGAGGGCGACGGTTAAGATCAGGACTATCACCAGTCGAGTGCTTCTTTCCCTCATGGTTGCTCCTTTCTGGCGGCCAGATGGCAGCAGGGACAGAGAGCCCCTGCCCGCCGCCTAGGCCGCGGTTTGATAGAGGACGCATGCAGTCTGACCCCGGGGCCCGAAGGCCCCGGGGCGAAAAGGCGGATAACCGATGAGGGGATTAGGCACTTAGTGCTCTTGGGCGGGGAAGAGGTTCGGGGCTTGCGAACGGAGCTGTTTCTGAAGGTGAGCGGTTCTAGCACGAAGGCGGATATCGGGATCCCTACGGCGGATGCGGGACTCGACGGTCAAACCGTGGGGGATCGCCTCTGTGAAGAGTTCGAGGGAGGTGACTTCTCCGTCCGAGTAGGTGCCCCAGAGGTAAACTCTCCCATCCTCCGGGATGAGAGGGTGCTCATCGGCCACATGGTAGCCGGCCTGTTTCAGAGCTTCGCTCATGGCATAGCTCCAATAGCGGCCGAAGAGGGTCTCTTCCAGGTCGCCGTCAGCGGCGGCGAGGGTGCACACCACGATGGGCTCGACCGGATAGCCAGGCTCAGTTTCACGTATCTGAGGTTTCGCTGGTTCTCTTTGGGCGGATCCGAGAGAGGACGCTTTGGTCTTCTCCGGGTCTCCTTCCCAGACCCACTCTCTCGCGATGAGGTTCTTCCCGCCTCCTGGTGGCGAGATGCGATAGACGGGCTTGGGGCCATGGACCAGACGTGTGAGATAGAGAGAGGTGCCAGGGTCTAAGTCAACCCCCACGGACGAGACCACGCTGGCGGATAGGCGCTTTGGTCTATTGGTCTCGCCGGCTGGACGGAAGTGGACTGCCTGTCCCAGGGCGAGTGTCAGCACTATGTCGCCTTCATTGAGGTTCGGCCTGACGTCCCGTCGGAGCCAGATCGAGAAGGCTTTCCTCCGCTCCCGATCGGCGATGGCTGCTTCTCGCCTCTTGACAGCTTGGAACTTTTGTGCTAAAATAGTATTCAGCTGACGGGCCTGCTTGGCCTGGTCAGACTGTGGATCCGCCTCGGATAAGACTTGGGAAAGGACTTCCGAGGCGGATTCTGTTTTCCCCACTTTCATCTGCTCTTCTGCCTTAGCGAGGAGGGTACGCAGTCGTTTGCGCTTGGCCTCGGCTTGGGCCCTTTGTTTGGCCATCGCTTCTTTTTCCTCCTTCTCTTTGAGATAGGCCTGTACGTGAGGCAGGCTCTCGATTTCCTCGATCCTCTGGGACAACTCGGTGAGCCTCTCACGTATCGGGGCACAGGTCACTTGGTGCTCCTCCTCCGTCTCCTCTATCTCCAGTTTTACGGCGTAAACCGTGTCCTGTTGGACACCATAGAGAAGGAGCGCCTCCGCTTGAGATACCATCTCCTTGAGAGGCTCAATCGCTTCCGCCAGGTTGGCGGTTGCGTCCTGTAGCTCGGCTTCTGCTGATCGTTGAAGCTCTCTGATCTCTACGAGCTCTTGGACGAGGGACCGCGCCTCGGCTCGCCGCGCGGCCGCTCTGGTGATCTCCTCCTGGAGCGCTGCCAGAGGACCGTCGGGATGAGATTCAGCCCTTTCCCCCCTCAGGGCCTCGAGCAGGTCAAGGGCCATTTCGTCGGTCTCATGGCTCGTGTCTCCTTTCGGCAGTGAGAGGATTTCAGCTAGGGACTC
>DAOULQ010000168.1:0-17065 GCA_034419095.1 Anaerolineae bacterium
GTAGAGTATGAGAAGTTGGCTAGTGATGCATCTTTGGAGGCTTCAAAGTCAATCAGAAAGCGAGTCGAAGCGGCAAGGGAGAGGCAACGTCAACGCTTTGGTGGGACACATCTCAGATGCAACGCTGGGATGGGGCCAGGAGAGGTGAGGGAGTATTGTCGGCTCGATGATGCGGGGAGGAGCCTACTTAGGTCTGCTATGCAGCAATTACAGATGAGTGCCCGGGCCTTTCATCGCATCTTGAAGTTGGCTCGTACCATAACGGATTTAGCTGGGGAAGGAGAGATCACCACCGCACATCTGGCGGAGGCTATTCAATATCGGCCCAGAAGACAGATGTGAGCAGGAATAGGCCCAAAAGGCCTGTTGGTGGTTGCATTTCCGTTAGGCGCTCGATGAATGGCTGGAGGAGTTGAGAATCTACTTCAACCTGTCCCCTTCGCTTTGGTGATGTTAGCCACTCATTGGCAACATTATCTTGGGCGTTTTTCTCGCGTTATCTAGTCAATTCTAGCAGTGTACGCCAATACAATCAAGCCGATTTTCCTAGGATAAGCATACTTATGTCAGCAATGTGAAGAAGGGCCTGCCGAGTCAAGAAATGGATTCAAGTCGATACATCGAACGGTCTCCAGAGACCAGACAATAGAGCCCCGTCCGAGGTTAGCGGTCTTTGCGTCGGGGCGCAGGCGCCGAGGTTGCTGAGTGTAGGATCAGCTTGCTGATACGAGCCTTTCACGCCTTTGACGTCGCTAGTTGCAGCTTGTCATGATTTCAGGGCTCTGATCCTACACTGGCACGCCTTTGCGGGCTCCCAGCAAGGACGCGCTGGATCGAACAGTCTCAGCACACATACCGAACACGGAGATACTAGGATGGAATTCTTGGCCTCTCACGACGCATTCTCACCCTGACTGAACGGTGAAAGCTATCCGTCGACATCGGCTCTCCTGCCAAGGGAGGCAATGGAGTGCGTCTTCTAGTAGATCGCTACGCATGCGATTGGTGCAGACCTACTAGATATGGGCACGTTGGGCGGAGACATACAATATATAGTATGGAGCGGACCGGGATACTGCTAAGGACTTAAAATCCGCTGAGAGGTGACTCTCGTGCGGGTTCGAATCCCGCCCGCCCCATATGTAGCAGGTGATCGTTCATTAGCTACCAGCTCTCGCGGTCAGAGGCTCTCCACGAGGGGAGAGCCTCTCCATTTCTGCCTCAAGATTCCAGCAGACTCTCCCATCGCAGCCACTGCCGAAAATCCAGCAGACTTGTCGATTTTGTCCAGCAGACTTTCCAAACCTGGACTTTCTCCAATACAGAAGGGAGGCCAAGATGGGAAAGGCGCTGAAGTTGGGAGAGATGATCGAGGGGTATCGGCTTCTTTGCCGGGCCGAGGGAAGAAGCCGCAAGAGCATCCGTTGGTACATGCACAAGCTACGCATCTTCGAGGAGTACCTTCAGAGTCAGGGCTTTCCCCTCGAGGTCGACAAGATCACCACTGAACACCTGCGAGAGTTCCTAGTTTACCTCCGTGAGTCCGTGAAAGCCGATGAGCTTAACCTCCAGAAGCCCGCGGCCAATCGACCTCTCTCGTCCCACACAATCAGAGGGTATGCACAGGTTCTGAAGGCTTTCTTCTCCCGGGCAACCCAGGAGGGGCTCATCGAGAAGAGTCCGGCGAAAGGCCTTGTATCGCCCGAGGTCCCTCAGACCGTGGCGCCAACCTTCAGCGAAGCTCAAGTCAGACGAATTCTTTCCGTCATAGACAGAGAGAGTCCCATCGGTTTCCGCGACTACTGCATCATCCTCACGCTGCTATGAGCATCTCTGGTATGTAGAACTCCTCACGCTCGAAACGAGCCTCTACCTACCCCATGGCAGGGATGAGATAGTCATAGAGGACTTCTGAAGGCCGTGCTCCTCGATTTGTCGCCTTCTCGACAAGGTCTTGTACGGCGGACCCGTCACCGTCAATCGTTTTCTGATAGATCTGCTGGAGCTCCATGTCATCTCCCCCTTCTCTGGTAAACATACAGCAGCGAATGCCCCTGGCGTTAGACCACTGGCAGAAGCCTCTTCCTAGGCACCTTTGGGGTTCCACGAAGCAAGGGTCTACCGTTCCTAGCTGAGCGTCCCCCCTTGCGACCATCTCTTTGTACCCTCCTCATTAGTCCATTCTCCACTGGGGTGATTGCCTTCGCATCAGCCCCACAAAAACCGCTACACCTGTCAGGGTGATGAGCCCCAGGGCTAGGTACATCCTTCCATATCCAATTGTCTCGGCCACAGGGCCCACTGCTACGGTCCCTACGACGACCCCGAGATCGATGCTGGCGGATAGGAACCCTACCGCCGTCCCCCTTACGTCTGGGCCAGCTTGGTCTACTATCATGGCTGTCAGGGCTGTCCACGTCCCACTCAGGCCTAGTCCGTAGAGGATAGCCACCCCTATCAATAGCCCCCCACTCCTCACCACATCAAGCCCACCCAGAGCCAGGGCTAGAAGGAGTCCCGCCGGAACGATGATTGCTACCCGTCCGATCTTGTCCGACAGGCGCCCCAAAGGCATCTGCGCCGTGATGCTCGTCAAGCCATACCCGGTGAAGAATAGCCCCACGTTGGCTATGTTCCGCTCTATGCCAAGAAGAGGCAAGAATGTATAGATGCAGCCGAAGCTCAGGCCTACAGTGACACCCAAGAGATAAGGCACCCAGATGGCGCGTTCACTTGCAGTGTCCATGAAGCTGCCTTCTTCTCTAGCATCCGTGACCGGAGCTCCCTCTCGGACGGGGGTAACCACAAGAAGGCTCACAGTCGCCACGACAGCAGAGAAGAGGAAGAGAAGAGAGAAATCCAGCCTGGGAAGAAGGACAGCTCCCAGAGCGGGGGCCAACATGAGGGAAAGGGGCGAAGCTACCCCCGCCAGGCCTATGGCCTCTCCACGTCGAGGCGATGGCACCAACTCACTGACCAGAACGGTAGAGGCCGTGGTGAAAGCGGCTATCCCCATGCCGTGCAACATGCGAGCCAGAAAGAGCATAGGTATTGAACGGGCTAGAGCGTACATGGTGGGCCCGACGATGAAGATGACGCTGCCGACCATCATAAGTGGCTTTCGCCCCCAGGTATCCATCAATCGTCCTACGACAGGGCGGGCCAAAAGAGCGGTGAAGGCAAACATCCCCATCACTAGGCCAATCTGCGAGGGTCGACCTCCCACCTCCTTGATATACAATGGCAGAGGAGTGATCAGAAGATCCATGCTGAAGAATAAGAGAAAAGTGCAAGCCACTACGAGGTAGAAGGAAAAGGGGTATGAAAACGAATCCTCCGTTTTGTTGAGGGATGGACGCCCGTCCAAGGAACCTCCAAGAGCGCGTATCAACAGAATATCCCAGTTGGGTTGCCGGTCTCCTACGCATACTCAGCTGTCTAAGACAGCACGATGTGCCGGAGATTGCCTATCTCACCTCGCTTCTCCTCACCGTCACGTTCCACCCGATCGGACAAACAGCGCAGAGCCCAGACCACCCCAAGCAAGACATCCCACCCGGACGAGGCTCCCCGCTCCGTTAGGGCCAGCAGGCTGCTGCTCACTTCGCTCCGTTGTCTCTGGAGGGAAGCTAGTAACTCCAACAGCTGAGGCGAGAACTGACCACAAGCGGCCCATCGCATCTGGTGCCAACTTATTAGAGTGGTCTGCTTCTGGACTCCAGCCAGGAGCCTCGTGTTGATGTCCAGAGCCTCTCTCTGCGACAGCCCGAAGCTAGGGCCCAGTAGATGGAATGTGGCCATCAAGCCACTCAGGACATCATCTCCCGAGGGGGTCAAGCCTGGTCCTAGCCCGACCAACTCCGGAATCGCCCTCGACACTGAAGCTGAGCGACGACCTGCCAAACCCTCTCTCAGCAAGGCCAAAGCCCCCTGTGCCTTGTCAAGAACAGTCCCGGGAGGAAAACGCAATTCCTGACCGAACGCCCAGAGCAATAGAGGAGCCAACCCCCCGCTTGGTGTCCCGTCTCGTGCAAGTACTCGACTCAGGCGACGCAGTGCTTCTCTCGGGTCCCCTTCTCTTGCTGTCAGGTGAGCTTCCCAGACCTGAGCGTGGCGGCAGTCGATCGTCACTCCAGCTGCGGGAATGGTCAGGAGGCAGGAGCTTGCCCTTGCAGGCATGCCTTTTTCGAGGTGACTCAGGACCAAAGTTAGCCCTGGCACGACCAGATTGAGCGGGCCCAGTCCACCCGGGCATACTAGTCCCAGAAACTCACCGGCTCCGGTGAGCAAACCACAGGAACTATTGAACACCGCCCATACCTCAGCTTCAAAATCGACCCTATTTAAGAGCAGCTGAGCCGGGCGGCCTAGGCAGATGGCTTGCAGATTTGGCATCATAGGCATCCCTAATGTTCTTTGCCAAGCCTGAGCTGCGGATGGCGATAGGGGGTGTCCCGGGATCCACAGAACTAGCTGTCCTCCTCGGGCACGTCCTCCCTCCCCAAAGGTCCAAAAAGATGGGCGAGTCAGCCCTATGCGCAGCTTTGAACCCGCCGCAGGTTTTCATGACAATCACCCTCACCACTGCTAGACTGGAGATGTCAACCACATCGACGAGCAGTCCACACATCTTCCGAAAAACCGACCTCGACGCCCGCCGGCGGGCGTCGAGTCTCAACTCGTCAGACGTCAATGCTCTCTGGACCCTTATTGACCTTGCGATTGTTCTTGGTGCCGCTTCACATAAAGACATCCGCTGCCGTTGATTGCAAGAAGCCACCACGATCCTTCGTCGGCCGTGTCAGCAATTCGGGATCTAGCGCGTACCCAGCACCACACTCTCCACTTAGAATTCGTATCTGCCGTGGCTAGCTGTATCACGACACCTCTCGCCATCCTATCAACTGGCGGAGCATCTGTGATATCTACTGTATTGGTGCTCCATTGCAGCCTAAGTCCCTGTGCCTCTTCCCTATCTCCCCCGCTCCCTTCTAACAAGGGAGCAACCCGAATGTTGGATCGTCGTAAAACAAGCGTATAGCGGCCTTCCTGCTATTCCTGGGCTTCCCGGCCAGGCCCGCCACCCGCTACGGTTGCCAAGCAAGTCATCTCGGTCGACTCGCGACCGGTCAGGAACCGGGTAGAGACGCGCCTATAGCAGCCTGTCTAAGAGCGCCATCAGATCCTTCTGACCCGCAGCCGGAGGTTGCCAATCCACATGCACGACCCATATCCCCTGTTCCTCCAAAGCCTGAGCAAACTCACGGAGCCCCAGGTTGATAACTACAAGATCTTCGATCAGGATATCTCTGCTTCGTATGTCATCCTGGCTTAGCGTGTCATCCTGTCTCAATCCCTATCTCCTATTTCTCTCTGCTGGCAATCGAGACGGCCAACCGAGCCGCGGCGGCATTACTTTCGGCCACAATGGCCCCCGCTGCCTTCAGCTTTGCCACCTGAGTTGAACGACTTTGAGGATCCTCATCAACGCCACACACTGAGGTCACCACCGGCAGATATCGCCCATCTGACTCTGCCAACCTCCGAGCCTCAACGAGGCTGTCAGCCAAGACTGTGGCTGGGTCGGGGTGAACGCCGTGTCCGATCACAATATCCAATAGGAGCACTGCCGTCCGGGGATCAGTGGCCTCGGCCACGATGCGCTCCTTGCGTCTAGCAGGCTCCAGCATGGGATGAGGGATCCCAATCACCAATTCCTCGACGCCCAAATCAACACAGGTGTGGCCCTGACTGCGATGGGGATCGTCCAATGGGCTGCTCCCCCTTACTTCTGTGTTGGTGTAGACCGCGTCTACGCCCTCCGCGAGAAGCACCAAGGCTGCTTCGCTGGCCAGTGTCCCACCCGAGAATAGACCTCTCACAAAGCGCTGATCCGGAGCCAACCGCGATCTTGCATAGACCGCCAGCGACTGCAGCTCATGTTCCTCACCTAGATCCAACTGTTGCGACGTCGGCAGAAGTGCCAGGGCCAGTCCAGCTGCTCCTTCGAGGGTATATGCCCAGTGTAGGTTGGCTTCATCCAACTTCCGCCTTTCGGCGCCCAAGAAACACAGCACCACAGGTTTGCTACCCGCGGCAGTTCTGAACACCCGATCCATCACTGCTGGCGCCGCCGGTTTAGAGACCACCACAATCACCTCAGTATTGCCATCTGCCTTCAACCGACGCAGACCTTCCAGGATAGTAAGGCCTCCTATCCGTGCCCCCACATCATTGGTACCAGTGCCAATGGCGTGACTAACCCCACAACCAGCACGATGGATGAGGCAAGAGACCTCTTGAATCCCCGTGCCTGAGGCTCCAACCAGCCCCACCGGTCCTCGGCGCACCCGATTGGCGAAGCCAAGCCCCACACCACCGATGATGGCAGTGCCACAATCAGGACCCATGACCAGGAGTCCCTCTTGCTGCGCCACCCTCTTTAGCTCCAACTCCTGATGGATGGGCACGTTGCTGGAGAAGATGAACAGATTCAACCCCCGCTTGAGAGATTCTATAGCTTCGTCGTAGACATACGGCCCCGGGATAGAAAGAGCGACCAAGTTGGCCTCGGGCTGGCAAGACAGGGCCGCATCAAGGGTCCTAACTACTGGAGCGCGGACCAGTTCGATCTGGGGTGGGCGAGCAACCAGAATTTCCCGAGCCTTCTCGAGAGCGGTCGCGGCTATCACCTCGCTCTGCGCTACCACTAGCAGAATGAGATCATTGGGCCCAGCGACTTCCAGTTTGGGCGTTATCAAGTTCTGGCCTCTAAGTATGGCTTTATTCTGCTCGGTGCCCATCATGACCGCTGCCTTTTCGACTCCTGCCATCTCTAGAAGCTGGGAATTGACGCGCATGAGCAGCAAAGAATCGTAGTAACTATTCTCCCTAACGAAACCTTGGGTGATCACGGAGTCCTGTCCCTCATATTCCAACCATTTGACCCATCGCCCGAAGTGCTTTCGTAAAGCACTCCATTGGAGGACGCGCCAGGCCTACGCCGATCTGCCCCCCCTGTTTGGCGGCAATGGCGGTATCAATAATCGGCAGGATCCCCGTCCTCACCACTTTGCGAATGTCGATGCCTATTGGAGTACCGACAAAGTCCAGGATTGGCACTAGATAGGTATTGTGGCGTCCCACCGTGATCTCAGCCATAGTTTCCTGGTACTGAATAGCATCCTGCGCTGAACCGCCTACTGCTTTGGCCATGGGGACAGAGGCAGCTAGGGCGAAGGCTCCCAGGCCCATGGTCTCAGTTATGGCACTGTCGCCGATGTCGGCTTCCGCATCCTGGGGGCCAAACCCAGGGAAGTAAACCCCATCGATCGTAGCTGCGGGACCGGTAAACCAAACATTGCCCAATCCGCTGACCCGGATGCCCGATTCCACTCCATTGCGACTTATGGCCGTCACCACGGTGCAATACTCGATATCACTGACCGCATCTGCCGCGGCCTTGGATGCGGCCATAGCCAGATGGAAGAAGAAATGCTCTGTCTCCGCCAGGAATTGAGCCATCCGGGACAGGTCGTCCTTGTCCCAGCTGGTCCCAACAAGATAGGGCATGATCTTCGCGATAAACAAAGAAGTACCTGCTACAGGTCGATTGTGGCACTCATCGCCCATGGTCAAAGCACGAGCAATGATCGGTTTCACCGGTAAGCCCCCCATCAGCTCCACCGCTTCTCCTAGTGCAGGCCCCAGTACCTCCTCGACCCACTTGAGGTTTGCTAGCACTTCCTGATTGAAGGCACCGTAGGCAAGCCGATTCCGGGAGGGACCCTCGTGCACGATGATGTAGGCCTCGTTGCCATGAGCTTGATCACGGACCACCATGACTGGCATGGAGGCAGAGGTGATGCCAGTCATCGAGCCGACGGTCTGATGATCGTGGCAGGGCTCGAAGGCGATTTTGCCCCCCTCGATCATTTCTTCGGCCTGCTCCAGATCCCGGGCCAACCCTTCGTAGACTACAGCTCCTAGTATGCCCCGCCGTTGGGCGCTACACATGCGGTCCCAACTGATCGGTGGCCCCGCATGAAGAATCAGGTTCCTCCTCATGCCCGGGACGGCCTCCAGCGCAGGCTTGACCGCCACCCAAATGGGGTCAGAACTCAAGATGATCTCCAACCCCCTCTGGTTGGCTTGCTCGATCTTCGCTTTGATGTCCACCACTGTTCGTCCTCCCTCTCCCAAGCCTAAAGGGACATATCCCTACTCCAATACCTAGCCGCTGAGAGCTAGGAAACGTCAACATACCGGTTGTAGTCAAAAGCGGTGAGAGTCAAGATCTTCGCCGTCGCTATGAGATCACTGGTCAATACATACTCGTCTGGGCAGCCTTCCCCATGGGCTGGAGGCCCAAACGAAGCTGCCGGTATACCCAGTTGACGGAACAGGCGAGCATCACTCGCTGGAAGATACATCCCTATTGGGAACCTACATCCTTCGACCGAGAAGGCAGCTTTGGCAAGGCAGTTGAACAGACGATCATCAGGATCTGACCAGTTGGGCTCGGATTGCTGAATTAGTCTCCAACTCAACCCCTGACTCTCTTTCAGCAGCCTATTCACTCGGCCCAAAACCCTTTCACCGCCGATACCGAGAGGCAGCCGTATGTCTATCTCTGCTCGTGCCAGCTGTGGCCGCAGGTTGATCTTGCTTCCTCCCTGGATGAGACCCACATTGACAGTTACCCTTTCCAAAGTTGGGCGATTCTCGCCAGCAGCTCCTACGAGCCTAGCCGGCAGATCGCAGCGCCAGCTGCGAAACTCCTGTAATTCCTCAATAGCGAAGAGCAGCAACTCCACAGCGCTCTCACCACTTCCAGCTAGAAAGCCTCCTCCTCCCGCTGAGTGAGCGACAACCTCTAGCCAGACCATCCCCTTCTCCCCACATCCTATTACGCCATCGTAGAGCGGCTCAGCAGTGATGGCTGCATCTCCCACTAGGCTCGGTCGCTGAGCTAGCAGGTAGGGCGCCCCCTGCCAGCCAAAGTCTTCCTCAGCGGAAACGGCCAGGAAGTCAATCTGGCCTCTCGTCTCATTCCTGAACTGAGCCAGGACGGCCATGGCCAGCATCGAAGCTGCCAGACCGCCCTTCATGTCTGAAGCCCCACGGCCATAGATGCGCCCATCTGCTATCTCGCCACCAAAGGGATCATACTGCCATTCGTCGGCATGGGGAACGGGAAAGGTGTCCATGTGACCAATCAATGTCAGATGTCGCCCTCGTCCCAAGCCTGTGAGTTGTGCTATCAGGTTAGGCATCTCGGGCTGCGCCACAACCCAATCGACTTCCAGCCCTACGCCTTCCAGATAGCTTGCGATGAACGAAGCCACCTCTCTCGTGTCTCCTGGTGGATTGGGGCTACGACACCGGATGAGCTGCTGACAAACCTCTATCAGCTCAGCCTGCCGCTTCTCTATCTCGCGCAATAGTTGCTGGTGCATCGGAAACCACTGGCTAGTCAGGCAACCGCTGGCCACTTTGCTGCTTTCACGAATACATCATCCTCTGGCAGTGACAGGATCTTCACTTCTGGGCCCGATATGATTCATAGCCCAAAGGGTCCCGGCCCTGCCAATGTCTCCACAATGATTATCCCAATGCGTTTCCCGGCCCGGAAACTGGCACTAGGTTGTCTTCGAAAGTCGTGCCCTTTCCGGCAAGCGACCACGGGCAGCCAACTCGTCAGCCACCCATGCTATGTCCAATTCAGCCAGTTTGGCCGCTGTTGGAGCTGCCCTCTCTGGATCCCAGCCCAGCATTTGATAGCATGTCACCAGTGCCTCCTCGAAGGCCTCTTCTTTGATAGCCATCCCAGCAATGGGACCAGAGGGTAATGGTTCAAAGAAACGGTCAGGTAGCCGATCGGCCTCACGCCCTAGACCCTCGCGTACATTGAAGGCTCGGGCCATATTGTGAGCCCGCTCACCCACCTTCAAGAGCTCCCACAGGTTAGTCTTCCACCCGGTCACTACCCGTACCAGCTCAACTACCCGGTCGAAGTCAAAGGGCGGGAAATGGCAAATCCCAGCGCAATCGAGAAAGTGCATCCAGTTGACCCAGTAGACATACATACGCACCTTGGCCGCACTCAGGTTATGCAGAGGCAAGGGGTCAAAGATGCCCAGTTCATGGAGCATAGCCAGGAAGGACGAATCTTGACAGAAATCGGTATCGTGCATGTTGGTTTCGTGTTCGGCACCCGTGGGTGATAATGCATAGCCAAGCCCCAACCCCTGCTTAAAGCGAGGTGAATGCATAGGTACTTCCTGTCCTTTTACGTGCATAGCGTACTTCTGGGCTTGCGTACCCAGCCTCTCAGCGGCACGCCTCGCACCCTCGGCCAGAAGATCCCCCAAGCCCCGCCGGTGAGCGATCATCTCCAACAGCGAAAGAGTCGATTCAGCATTTCCAAAACTGATATCCAGGCCATCGGTATCTTTCAAGGTCAATATGCCAGCCTCAAAGCATTCCCGTGCAAAGCTGAGAACCGCCCCGGTAGAGATAGTGTCCAGGCCATAAGCCGCACAGAGTTCATTGGCTTTACATATGAGTATCAGATCGCTCACTCCGTTGTTGGACCCCAAGGCGGCCAAGGTCTCATACTCTGGCCCTCCGTATCGAGGATCGATCTCGAGGGGTTCCTGAGCAGCCACCACCCGCTTGCAACGGACAGCGCAGGCGAAGCAACTCCCTCGCTGCACGAGAACGGAATCTCTCAACATCTCACCTGAGATAAGCTCTGCCCCCTCAAATGAGGTCTCTCGAAAATTACGGGTGGGCAAACCTCCGGCAGCATTCAGCGGCAGCACGTCGCCTGCTGTCCCTGTATCGTGCAAATCGGCCACCAGATGACGGTTCTGGACCACCCACTTGGCGAGGGCTCTCAATCCACCCTCGTCTGACACAGCGATCGGTCGGGCACCCCGCACTGCCACTGCACGCAATCTCTTGGCTCCCATCACTGCCCCCAAACCCGTACGTCCGTAGAAGTGGCTCAAGTCGTTGGTAACACAGGCAAAGCGAACAAGGCTTTCACCCGCTATACCAATCTGGGCCACCCGGACGTTTGGGTCGTCCAACTCCTCCTTGATAAGAGCTTGGGCTTCAGCAGTGGTTTTGCCCCACAGATGGGTCGCATCCCGAAGTTCCACTTCACCATCACGTACCGACAAATACACTGGCTTGTCAGAGCGGCCCTCCACCACAATCGCGTCAAACCCAGCCCGTTTGAGCTCCGCTCCCCAGTATCCGCCGGCCTCCGAGTCCCCATAGATACCGGTCAAGGGGGACTTGGCTCCAAGGCTGTTGCGACCCGCACCCGAGACCGGCACCCCGGTTACCACCCCCGCCGCGAAGATCAGGAGGTTCTTCGCACTCAGAGGATCGATGTCTGGTTCGAGCTCCCTTAGCAGATAGTAGGAGATGAGAGCCCGACCCCCGAAGTAGCGGCGATAGAAATGATCTGCTGGGTGTTCTTCGCCGATGCTACCATCAGACAGATTCACTCTCAGGATGCTGCCGTTGTAGCCTTTGGGCATTCTCTCCTCCAGATACTTGGTAGCCTTCCAATCAGCCCCCACCTACTATGGGCAGAAGCCGCAGTTCATCTCCATCCTGGAGACGGTATGTCTCGTCCACTGGGCTACCATTCACTTGCATCACCAAGACCTCTCCTCGGGACAGGCCTAGCTTCAAAAGAAGCTCCCCAATCGTCAAGGCTTTGGCTATCTCAACGTCCTTCGTCTCCGATTCAAACCCTAGACTATGACGCAATCGACCATAGACTTTGAGATTGATCCTCACCTCGTCTATCCTCCGCTCCAATCAGATCTACATGACGCAATCCTGTAGGAGTCCTCTCAATATCGTCTTATGAGCTCTTTCTTGCCCTCTGCTGACAGATCGATTGCGCGCTCCCCGCCCCTGCTGACCATAGTACTAATATCCGAGACCTATGCCTCGCCTTGGTCAGTGCGATTAAACCTGCGCCCGAGTGACCGGGTCCAAGAAATCGCGCATGGCATCTCCCAGAAGATTCGCTCCCAGGGCTATCATCAGGATGGCCAAGCCAGGGAAAGCCGAGATCCACGGATACTCCAACAGATAGCGGCGCGATGAATCAATCATACTGCCCAGCTCGGGCGTGGGAGGTCTGGCCCCCAAGCCGATGAAACTGAGACCAGCCGTCACCAGCAGCACCATGCCGAAATCCAACGTAGCGAGCACTATCACCGGGGCCATACAGTTGGGCAGGATGTGGCGGACCAGGATGCGGAAATCGCTCGCTCCTACCGTTTGGGCGGCCAAAACGAAGAGCTGGCCGCGCGTGGCCAGTACCTGGCCCCGCACCAAACGCGCGTACCAATTCCACCACACCGCGCACACTGCCAAGATGGAGTTCTCCAGCCCCGGGCCCAGCGCAGCCGCTATGGCTAATGCCAACAGTAGTGGCGGGAAGGCTAGGAACACATCGGTCAGACGCATGACGAACTCGTCCACGAATCCACCAGCATATCCCGATATGCCCCCTATGGCGACCCCAAGCGTTACCGACACGAGTAGCACCACACCCACCGCACCGAAAGATATCCTAGTCCCATACATCAGCCGACTGAGTAGGTCGCGCCCCAGCTCATCTGTCCCGAAGACGTGAGTGACGCTCGGAGGCTGGAACCTCGACTCCACGTCTACTGTCACCGGATCGTACGGAGCGATAACCGGTGCCAGAAGCCCAATCGCAATCATGAAGAACAACAACACCACGCCGCAGCAAGCCAGTGGACGTCGTAGCCACCAGCGGAGTACTCTCTCCCAACCACCCCTTCCGTTGCCGTCCAACTCAGCGCTCATTCAGAGCCCATCTCCAACAGCACTAGTTCCAATGCACTCCACCACCTACCTTCGCACCGCCTCGAAAGTGATCCTGGGGTCCAGCAGCGCGTAGCCGATGTCTACCAGCAGGTTGACTATCACGTATGTCGTGGCGATGACCACTGTCAGCCCCATAATCACCGGGAAGTCGAGGGCTGTAATGGCATTGACCCCGTAGAATCCGATCCCTGGCCAAGCGAAGATGACCTCCACAAAGAAATCCCCGCTCAAAAGGCTCCCCATCTGCAACCCTACGAGGGTAAGGGTTGGCAGGAGGGCGTTTTTCAACACGTGCCCTATGATAACCCGCCACTCTGGGAGACCCTTGCCCCTGGCAGTCCACACAAATAGCTTGTTCAGTACATCCAGCACGCTGGCCCTTGTCGCCCTGGCGAAGAGCGCCGCAGAGCCCATGGCCAGGGTCACGGCGGGCATCATGAGGTGCTGCAGACAGCTTGTCAGCGCCGTCCAATTCCTTGTCAGGAGGGCGTCCAGCACATACATTCCGGTGATCCTGTCTGGGGACGCCAGTAGAAGGTCGAGACGGCCGCGCGCCGGTAGTATCCCCAGGCGCCCGTACAGCACCCATTGCATCATTAGCCCCAGCCAGAAAACCGGAGCCGAGACTCCGACCAGAGCTATCAAGCGACCGAGCTGATCCAGAAAGCTATTAGGCCTAAGAGCTGAGAGCACACCGATGGGCACTCCCATCCCCAAGGCCAAGAGCATGGCCGCCAGGGTCAGTTCGACCGTAGCCGGAAGGCGATGGGCAATCTCTCTCACAACCGGTTTCCGCGAGCGGATGGAGATGCCCATGTCGCCCTTTAGAAGGTTGGTCATGTAGACCATGTATTGTTCAGGTAACGGCCGATCCATGCCCAGTTTACGGCGCAGGTTCTCGACTTGCTCCGGCCGGGCTAGCATCCCAGCTGCCGCGCGCACCGGGTCCGCGGGCACCACATTGGATATTGTGAAGGTAACGATCGACAGGCCAAAGAGCACCAACACCAACCAGCCCAAACGGCGGGCGATGTACCTTGTCATCTACATACCACTCCCGCTGTGTCCCTGTGACGTCTCCCTTGAGCAGATCACTGGCTCGTCAAGAGTTGGCGTCGTCACAAGCTATTGGTCAACCCAGCTCCGAGCCATCTCTGCCAGCTCCGCCTGTAGAGGCTGCTCCATCGGCTCGTGCTCGACCAATACGTTTCTGGTCCGCTCCCGCAGTCGATGGCGGAACTCCCTCACCGGCAAGTCGGGCTTCAGGCTGCGATCAAACAGTTGAGGGTACCACACTTCTTGGAAGTGATGTAGGGTGTGGGAGTGGGCGAGGAAGTTACCCTCCCCAGCACACTCGGCCACTACCCATAGGGCCAAGGAGTCAGCATCAAGGCGAATCCCCCGCTCGAGCTGACGCACCATTCTCAACACCTCATCCACAAGCACCACCAGTTCCGGCGAGATCAACTCCGAATGGTCAAGCATCCCCGTGTCAATGATCAAGTTGGCCCCGCTCCAGGCCATGATAAGGCACGAGAGGGCCGCCTCCACGGCAGCTTGTTCGTCTACATCCTTGGCGTCGCTTGCGCCAGCGCTGGTGAGAAAGGGGAGATGGTACTCCTGCGCCATCTGCGCCAACGCCGCGCTCATTAGATCCAGCTCAGGGGCGGCGTAAGAGACCACCATAGAGCGCATATCCATCACGCCCGGCATACCGCCAATAATAAACGGTGCGCCCGGATTCTTCAACTGGTGGATCACCAAACCGCTCAGTGTCTCTGCACTAGCTTGAACCAGCGTCCCAGCCAACGTCACCGGAGCGGTACTCCCGGCCTCGGCCATGGGCATGAAGCCCACTGGGATGCGTTTTTCGGCGCAGATCAAGACCCGTTTCAGTAGGTCAGCCGTGAGCCTCAAGGGCGAGATAGGCTCGGCGTGGTGCCAAATGAAGGGCCGCCGCTGCAACTCCTGCTCGCCGCCGACCACCAGTGACGCCATCTGCAATATGTCTAGGAGGGCATTGCTGTCACTACAGCAGAAGCCGATAGACTTCAGCGTTTGGGTGACGATCTCTTTGAACACCAGTCTGTCGGCGAGGCCCACTGGCACGTCCGCCGCTAGCCCCCCCTGCTCCACAAAGGTGATGGAGTCCAGCCCGTTCGCCACCCGGCACATGGTGGTCACGTCATCGAGGAGGAACTGGCGCCTAGCGCCCGATTCGGGATCCAGGAAGTTCGGACCGTCAGCGGCTAGGCCGAAGTAGGAAGCGTCCCCCTCCAAGCCCATGGCCAACTCGCCCGACCTGGTGTACAAGTCCACCCGGCAGGGAGCCCGTGCGATGGCCTGCTCCACCAGCTCGGAGGGTATCTTCACCCAACCAGCTCGTGAGACTTTGGCTCCGGCTCCCGCCAAGAGCTCCAACGCTTCGGACTCATCCAGCCACACACCAGTCGCCTCCAGGAGGTCCAGTGTGGCTTCATGCACACGCTTCACACCCTCCGGCGACAGAACGCTCAACCGAGGCTTGGTGAACAAAAGGGTATCATCTTCCATTGTCCTGCTGCCAATCCTCTCCTAATCGATCGGCCAACTTGCTTAGATGCCTGACTCACCCAAGGGCCACTTCCTGCACAAAGGCAGAGTTGTATCCGTGCCTTTGTCTTCCACAGTCGACTCCTGCAGCCGCCTGCTTCGCACGCAATAGCTCATATCACTAGGCCATATTGGCCAACCTCTGTGGCCTGTGGAGGACTTCTCTAGGAAACAGGAGAAGTCCTCCACACCAAATGGCCTCTCGTTAGCCTCCAATTACCCGATCTGCATGACCCCAACGCCTAGTCAGCCACCCGGGTCAGAGCATGCCAATCGAGCACGGTGGGATACGCCGGCCAGTGCACAAACCCAGCAAGATCGGCACGCGCAACCATCACATCCTGAAGCTGACCAGCGAAGATGCCCGGGTTGTCCCGGACAATGATCTCCCCCACTTGCTCGTAGATGGCTAGTCGCTCTTCAGGATCGGATATGTAGGGGGCTTGCTCGAGGAGTTCATCCACCTCCGGGTTGCTGTAGAAGGAGGTGTTTATGAAACCCTCGGAATGCCACACGATGTAGGCCCAAGCGTAGGAATCGGACGCGTCGGCCGCGTAGAAATCCCAGTACACGTGAGGGAATTGATCTGGATGTTCGAAGAGGTCGTAGTAGACGGTGAAGGGAATCTCCCTGAACTCCAGGTCGATGTTCAGCTGCCGCGCATCGGCCTGGAAGACCTCAAGCATCTCTCTCCCCTCACGGCCAGCCGTGCTCAGAACCCCGGCCTCCAGAGCGAAGCCTCCCTCAGGGTACTGCGACTTGGCCAAGGCCTCTCGAGCCCGCTCCATGTCATAATGGTAGGGCAAAAGTACCGTATCGGCTCCCTCGAAACCAGCCATGTATACGCTTGGCAAAGGCGAGATGTATCCCTGGCCGATGGTGTCGATATAGGTCTCGTAGTTGAAAGCCCAGGCCAAGGCCTCACGTACATAGGGGTCCGCGGTCGGCCCGCGCGTGGTGTTGAAAGTGACGTAGGTGACCTCGTTGATGGGCCACTGCCTTATCTGCAATTCCGCGTTCTCAGCCATGGCTGATACATCGGTCAAGGGCACCCCATGCGGGAGGATATCTAGATCGCCCTTCTCCAAGAGCAGGCGTTGGGTGGCGGTTTCAGGCACAATCTGGATCACCACCTTGTCGAAGTGGTTATCACCATCCCACCCTCGCCAGTACTCCTCGAAACGAGTGAACGTGTACTCCTCGCCTTTCACCATGCTCTCCAGCCGATAGGGTCCAGTGCCCACAGCATGGTCAATCAACCATTCCTGAGCCCAGTCCCCATCTACCTCGTGCTCCTTCACGGCAGTCGGACTGATCATCTTGGGACCCCACATCGATGCCAGAAGGTGCGGGAAGGGAGCCACTGGTTGGGTAAGCGTTACCCGTAGGGTGTGCTCGTCCACAACCTCGATCTCCTCCACATCCTCCAACATGTAGGCTGGCCCCTGATCGACCGCTACCCGCCTCTCGAAGTTGAACTTCACCGCCTCGGCATTGAAGGGCGTGCCATCGTGGAAGAGCACCCCTGGTCTCAGGTGGAAAGTGTAAACTGTGCCATCCTCGGATACCTCCCAATCCTCCGCCA
>DAOULQ010000169.1:0-24307 GCA_034419095.1 Anaerolineae bacterium
ACCGGAAAGGACGGTGGGGATGGTCATGAGCATGATTTTGAGATCGAGCCACAAAGACCAGTTCTCGTTGTAGAAGAGGTCTAACATCACCATCTCATCGAAGGTGAGGTCGCTCCTCCCCATCACCTGCCAGAGGCCGGTTAAGCCGGGGAGAACCCCTAGCCGCTGGCGATGCCACTCCTTATACCGTTCCACCTCTATGGGGAGAGCCGGGCGAGGGCCGACGAGGCTCATCTCCCCTCTCAGGATGTTGTACATTTGGGGGAGTTCGTCGAGGCTAAAGCGGCGCAGGACCTTCCCCACACGGGTGCAGCGGGGATCCTTACGGATCTTGAAGAAGACCCCTTCCGCCTCATTCAGGTCATGGACCTCACTCAGTTCCTCCTCCGCTTCAGGCCGCATGGAGCGGAACTTATATAAGGTGAAAGTGTTTCCATTTCGCCCTATTCTCGTCTGTCGGAAAAGAGCCGGCCCTGGCGATTCTAGCCTTATCAGGGCGGCTGTAAGGAGGATGAGTGGCGATAGGAAGAGAAGGATCGTGAGCGAGACAACCACATCGATAGCCCGCTTGAGGGCCAGGTTCCAACCCCGGATCGATACCTCCTTCACCCCCAAAAGCGGTATGCCCCCCACCTCTTCCACGTCCACTCGGCTAAGGCGCATCTGGAATAGATCGGGGACTATTCGGGCTGGCACCTTTGCCCTCTCGCATTGAGCCACCATCTTGATGATCTCTTCATGGGAGGCCCAGGGGAGGGTGATGATCACCTCGTCTATCTTTCTTTCCTCCAGAAGCCGAGGCAGATCTTTTGTGCTTCCCAGGCTGGGGAAGCGACCGATGGTCTTCTCTGGCGCCTCATCGTCTAAGAAGCCTACTACCTGGTAACCCAATTGGGGGAGGGCCATGATGCTGCGCATGATGGCTCGTCCTATCTCTCCCGCTCCTACAACGAGAACTCGATCCACCCCCATGCCTCGTCCCCTGAGGTATTCCCAGATCTGTCTCACTATTAAGCGGCTCAGGCTGAGGGTGAGGGTAATGGAGATGCCCGCGTAACCGAAGAGGAGGCGCGAATAGAAGTTGGGTCGGTAAAAGAAGGTTATCACGATCATGATGGCTATCCCCGCCAGGGTGCCGATGAAGATGGTATAGACCTCATCAAGCCAAGAGGTGCCGCGCTTTGGGGTATAGAGCCCTTCCGTCTTGTAGACTACCAGGAGGATGGTCGTCAAGATGAGGGAGACGGGGATATATTCGCGGGGAGGCACATAGTTGTACTCGCCCACGGGGCGGATCAACTGCCACTCGTACCGCGCATGGTAAGCGATGAAGAAAGCCACGTTGATGAGGAGGAGATCCAGAAAAGCAAGCCCCAAGGTGAGCCAAGCCCGATAAGACCTATGCATTTTCTCCCCTCATAACCTCTTCATAGACCCTTACCGTCTCTTCCGCTGCCCCTTGCCAGGTGAACCGCTTGGCCCTTTCTATCCCCCTTTTTCGCATCTCTTCTTGTAGCCCCTTGTCTCGGAGTACCTTGAGCATCGCCCTCGCTATCTCGTCTGCATTTTGAGGGTCTACCAGGACTCCGGCATCGCCCACCACCTCCGGCAAGGAGGAGGTATTGGAAGTGAGTACCGGCGTGCCTGAAGCCATGGCCTCCAGGGGCGGCAAGCCGAACCCTTCATAGAGAGAAGGGTAGGCTAAAAGGTCGGCAGCGTTGTACCATAGGGGTAATTCCTCCTGCTCTACATAACCAGCGAAGATCAGATCGGCGAGGCCTAACCTCTCCGCCTGAGCGAAAACCCCGTCCGCTCCCCACCCCTTTGCTCCGGTCAAGACCAGGGCGTGGGGTATATCTTTTTTAATTTGGGCGTAGGCTTCCAGGAGGAGGCTTACGTTTTTCCGCTGCTCTATGGTGCCCACGAAGAGGATCATCTGTGCCGGGAGCCCCCGCCTTTGGCGGAATCGGGAGACTAGGTCCCCGTTGAGAGGCCGAAATCTGGGATCCACGCCACAAGGTATCACCTCTATCTTCTCCTCGGGGATCCCGAAGAGTATGCTCAGATCGTTTTTGGTGCTTTGGGAGAGGGCGATGACCCGCCGGGATCGTCGGGCCGCATAGGGAGTTATATACCTGAGGTAGAACTGCTTCCAAGAGTTTAACCCCTCGGGGAAGAGGAGGAAACTCAGATCGTAAATGGTAACCACCCCGGGACGGGGAGTGAAGAGGGGCTGTGCGAAGGCCAGGGAGTGGATGAGGTCGATTTCCTCCCTCATCAATTGAATAGGTAGAACGGCCTGTTCCCAGAGGATGCGTACCAGGGGGTTTCCGGTGGGCAGGCGGCTGAAACGGAGATCTATCTGGGGGAAGAGCCCCTCGGCTTTCCGCTCCCCCAGGAAGGCGATGTACCGATGGTCGGAGGGAGGCAAGTGAGCCAGGAGGTTATAGATATACCAGGTGATGCCCGCAGCCCGGTAATCCCCCGACAGGGAGAGAAGTTGAGCGTTGAGACCGATATTCATCTTAACCCTATTATATCACAAACTATTCGATCTCCTGGTAAACCTGGTAGGTTTCCAAGGCGATCTGGGCTTGGGTATACCGTTCTAACACTCGCTCCCTCCCAGCCTGAGCCAACCTCTGCCTCAACCTCCCATCCCCCATGGTCTTCTCTATCGCCTCTCTCAAGGCTACCACGTCGTTCTGGGGGAATACGAGCCCTGCCTCGCCGATGACATGGGGGATCTCCCCCGAATCGGAGCCCACCACCGGCACCCCGGTGGCCATAGCCTCGATGAGCACCCGCCCAAACTGCTCCTTCCAATGAGAGCGGGTGCGGGAGGGGAGAACAAGGAGGTCTAACCCTCTATAATAGGCTGGCATCCCTGGTGAGGGGATGGGGGGGTCGAAAGCCACATGCTCTAAATCCAGTTCCCGAACCAGGCTTTGCAACCGTTCTTTTTGAGGCCCGCTCCCCAAGATGCGGAGGCGCCACTCTCCTGGAAGGTCAGAAAGGGCCTGGAGGAGGAGATCTACCCCTTTCTCCTCTACCAGTCTTCCTACATATCCGATAGTGAAGGGTCGAGAAGGGCCCATCTTTGGGAGGGAGGGCTTGTATATCTCGGGGTCGACCCCGAACTGAGGGATGACGGCTACCCGACCACGGAACCCCTTGGTTCGCAGAACCTCTTTCCCCTCCTGATTTCCCGCGATGGCGTAGGCGGCACTTTTGAGGTTGTATCGCTCCATCCAACTGAAGGGAGGAGGGTAGCGACGCAGGATGTTCTGCCAGGTGAAGAAGAGAGCCCGGGCTCCTGCCCTCTTAGCCACGCGCATCGCTTGGAATGTAGCCAAGTTATACGGTTCCTCATCGATATGGATGATCTCCGGTTTGAAACGTTCTATCTGATTCCTTAGGCCGGGGTAGAAATGGAGGTGGAAATGGCCGTTGAGGGCCATGGGCAGGACCAGGAGTTGATAGCCTGAGGTGTGGAGCCTCTCCAAGGGTATCCTTCTCCCCTTCTCCAGCCAGTAGGGGGGTACGATGAGGGCGAGTTCGATATCCTCGAACTTGGCCAACTCCTCGAGTTTTCTCTGGTAGGCCCCTACCACGCAAGCCTTGGAGATCATGAGTACTCGCATAATTACCCCTTGGCCGCCACTTGGTTGTAGACCTCCAGGGTCTCCCTTGCCGTCTTTCGCCAGCTGAACTTATGGGCCTCTTCCACCGCCTTGGCGCTGAGGTCCTCTCGTTTCTGAGGGTCAGTGAGCAGGACTACCATCGCCTCGGCCCAGGCTGTGGGGTCTTGGGGATCGACCAGCACCCCACCAGCCCCCACCACCTCTGGGAGGGAGGCGACATTAGAAGCGATGACCGGGGTGCCACAGGCCATGGCCTCCAAGGGGGGCAGGCCGAACCCCTCGTAGAGGGAGGGGTAGAGGAATAGGGTGGCCAAACCATAGAGGGCTGGCTTCTCCTCCTCCGGCACCCAGCCCATGAAGTACACACCGTCGCTCACCCCTGCCTCCTCCGCCAGGCGGCGGGGGTGGGGGAGGAAAGGGGTATCCTTGCTGGGCAACCTCCCAGCGATCACCAGCGGACACTTATCGCCTAGCGTCTCCTTTATAACCCTGAACCCCTTGAACAAGGTGTTTAGGTTCTTCCGTTGGTCGAAGCCGCCCAGGTAGAGGATGAACTCCTGGGGCAGGCTGTACTTTTGTCGTACTTTATCGAGTTCGGCGCTGTCCACTTCCGGCTTGAACCTCTCCTCTGCGGCCAGGGGGATAACGTGGATACTCTCCCTGGGGGTTTTAAGGAGGTTGATTATATCTCTTTTGGAGGAGTGGGAGTCGGTGATGATGGCTTGAGCACGCCTGGCGGCGATGGAGACCAGCCTGCTATAGAGGCGCACCAGGATAGAGCCTTTATAGGCGGGCAGGATAAGGGGGATGAGGTCGTGGATGGTGACCGCCGTAGGAGTGGAAGAATAAAGGGGCGGGGCGAAGTAGGGTACGTGAGCCACGTCCATCCCTTGGCAGGCCCTAGGGAAGGAGATCTGCTCGAACCAGACCTTAGCTAGGTTCTCGTTTTTGGAGAAGGGGGTAATAAGATGATGGAGGGGGGTTTCCGTGTGAGATTTGGCCTCGCCGGGGAGAAAGAGCGTATATTCGATCTCTAGGGCCCTCAACTCTCGAACTAGGCAGTGCGTATATTGGCCGCTGCCCGTCTCGGATTCCCAGAAGAGGCCGTTTATACCCACCCGCATTCTAATAGCCCTGGGGGTTATTCTTATGCCACCGCCAAGCGCTCTCTATTATGCTCTCCAGATCGGGGAAGCGGGGCTTCCAGCCCACTTCTTTCTCGATCTTCTCCGCGCTGGCCACCTTGATGGGAGCATCGCCGGGCCTCCGAGGCCGCTCCACGGCGGGGATAGGATGGCCGGTGACCCGGCGAGCGGTCTCGACGACCTCCTTCACCGAGTAGCCTTGGCCGTTGCCTAGGTTATAGATGAGGCTCCCCTCCTCTAGCGCCTCCAAGACCAAAATGTGGGCTTGGGCGAGGTCTAAGACATGGATGTAGTCACGGATGCAGGTGCCGTCAGGGGTAGGGTAGTCGGTGCCGTAGATCTCCAGGTGGTCTCGCTGCCCCAGGGCCACTTGCAACACTCGGGGGATGAGGTGGCTCTCCGGCCGATGGTCCTCGCCCCGCTCTTGAGTGGCCCCGGCGGCGTTGAAATAGCGCAGGCTGGCGTACCGCAGGCCGTGTATCCTCTCGAACCAGGCCAGCATCCGTTCCACCAGGAGTTTAGACTCCCCATAGGGGTTGATGGGTTGCAGGGGGTCGCTCTCCGCTATCCGCTCTCGGACGGGCACGCCGTAGACATCGGCGGTGGAGGAGAGGACGAACCTCTCCACGCCCCGAGTTACCGCGGCTTCCAGGAGGTTGAGGCTGCCCACGGTGTTGTTGCGGAGATAGAGGGCTGGCTTCTCCATCGATTCGCCGGACTCAATGAGAGCCGCAAAGTGCATCACGGCAGAAAAATCGTGCTTCTCGAAGAGCCTAGCCAGGGCCACCCGGTCCAAGAGATCGCCATAGATGAAAGTCGCCTCTTCGGGCACCGCCGGGCGGTGGCCCCGGACCAGGCTATCGAAGACCACCACCTCGTGCCCGGCCCCAATCAACTCCTGGGCCACGATGCTCCCGATATAGCCCGCTCCTCCGGTGACCAAGATCCTCATATCGCCCTCGTTCCACATTGTACCCCTTCTTGGGCCATTCCTCAAGGGGTGCAAATTCTCCTCAAGAGTAGTCTTTTACAGAAAGGGGCAGAGAACACTATTTTCATTTAAACGCACGCTTATAGGTCCCCACGATCCTCCACCTACATTATGATTTGTCTATGAAAAGATTGGATTCAAGAAAATATTGAAAAAAGGAGCAGACTGTGGTATAATAATGAGGGATCTCGGGATTATCTTGAAAGGAGGCCTGGTGGAGACTTCTCAAGAGGCGTTGGGGAAAAGGATTCGGGTGGCTCGAGAGAGGCTAGGAATTACTCAGGCGGGTTTGGCCCAGCGTGTTGGGTTATCGGCTCACCAAATCGTTTCGCAAATCGAAAAGGGGCATAGAGAGGTAAAAGCATGGGAGTTGGCGAAAATTGCAGAAGTTCTCCACGTCGAATTTTCATCCTTGCTGTCTGAAGCAAGGTTTAAGCCAGAACCTGTGGTATTGTGGCGAGAGCAGCCTAAGCGGGAAGCCAAGGAGATAGAAGCCGGTTTCTTGAAGCGGTGCCGTGAGTATCACTGGCTCGAAGAGCTCTGCGAAATCGAATCGCCGGGCTGGTTTCCCAGATATGATGCAGACGCTTATTCCGCCAGTACTTTGGGGGCTGCTGAGCTAGCGAAGATGGTTGGCAATCAACTCAATCTTGGTGCGCGCCCAGCCACCTCCTTAGCGAAGATTCTGGAAGAGGTGTACGGTGTAAAGATATGGTATGAACGATTAAAGAATGGCGGTTCTGGGGCCTGTGTAGCAGGTGATTTCGGTCCTGCCATGTTGGTGAATTCGAGCGAGGCACCATGGAGACGAAACTACGATATCGCTCACGAGTTATTTCATTTGCTAACGTGGGAGTCGTTTCCACCTGAATCATTGTATGAGGACAACCAACTCAATAGGAAGATCGAACAAGCAGCAGATACATTTGCTTCCTGGTTGCTTTTACCTGCCGATGCGGTTCTAACGGAGTTCGATAGGCAGAGGGAACGAGGCGCAATCAAATATGGCACCATTGTCCAGATGGCACGTGACTTTGATGTCTCCACTGAGGCTTTGCTTTGGTGCTTAGAGCGACTAGGGCGGATATCGGCATCAGAAGTTGATCGCGTGCTAAACGATTCAGCCTTCCGTTCTCTGGACAAGGCCACAATGCATAAGAGATGGTGGACCCCACTGGTGCCTCCCGAGCGTTTTGTTCGACTAGCGTTCTTTGCCTATCAGCGAGGGAGGCTATCTCGTGCGCGCCTTGCCGAATTGCTCGATACAAGCCTGTTTAACCTCACCGATAAACTCTTAAGATACGGCCTGGACGATCGTGAAGACTACGAGACCGAAATCTCTTCTACCTGATGCAGATGTAGTCATAGAGACTTACAACCTAGGTGTATGGGAAGGATTGATAGCCGAGATCTCGGTGGTTGTCCCGGCGACGATTGTGCACTCGGAAGCGCTCTTTTTTAAAGGAAGGAAGCGATCGGTATCAGGGAGGATTCACTTACCGGCACTGGTTGAACAGGGAAAGATAAAGCAGGTAGAGGCATCTGCGCAGGAGGTTGATGCTGTTCTACAGAGATTTGACCGCATATTTCGCGAGAGCCTTCATCCCGGTGAGGTGGAGGCTCTCGCTGTATTGCATGCAGGGAAAGCGCCTGAATGCGCTTTCTGCAGTGGTGATAAGACAGCAATCAGGTGCCTGGCGATGCTCGGGCTTTCAGACTGTGCCATTTCGTTGGAAGAGGTTCTAGATTCGATAGGATTGAGGAAGAAATTACGGTTCCAATTTACGAAGGAGTACCTTCGCGCGCAGATAAAGATCGGCCAACAGCAGAGAATCACCGGATTGGGGCTGGCTGTGAATGACTTCTGAAAAAGGCTCTGTTCCATAGAGCGGTTTTCGCAATGTGAGCCATCAGTCTTGATGGTTCTTGCTTTATAGGGTGACACTCACCGCTCTTGTTGTATGGCGAGGAGAAGTGGGATATAATGAGCTTGTAGCATCATTTTGCGGACTAACCCATAACCCTTCGCTGCATCATGGGGGAAACCCTTGTGGGCAGGGTGAAAGGGGAGAAGATACGAAGCGGTGAGATCATACTCCTTTGGGGAAGGGGAGTACCTGTTGATCAGAGAGGGAGGTGCAAAATGCTAGAAGAGTATCTTGGTCGCAGCTGGTTGCTTTGCCGTGATGACAACAACGACGACAACGGAAACAATGGCGACAATGGCGACAACGGGGATTGGGATACCGACACAGAAACTGAAGAATAGTATCCACCAGTCTACTTTGGATGCTCGTTGCATCTAGCCCCTGGATCCTCGCGGCCCTAGAGTCAATTCGATGCAACCCCGAGGTGGGTTCATGGATTCACCACTGGTTCAACCAGATGATGGGGCGACCCTTGACCTAATCTACAACGAGATTAGAGCTAGGCTGGCCGCTCAGGTAGAATACAGCCGGGCTCTCGACTCAAAGGCCGAGCTTGTCCTGAGTTCGAGCAGTCTCATCATCACCATAGGTGTAGGGCTGAAGGGGCTGCTGGGGGGTTCTGCCCCCAGCAGCTGCATGCCAATCAGGGCCTTGGGCACGGCCATATTTGTCCTTTCCGGTGCATTCTATGCCGCGAGCATGGTGCTGGGCTTCCGGGCCTACACGCTCTATGAGTTTCATCGCCAGGCCTCACCGAGAACCTTATGGGATAAGTACCTACCAATGGAACCGGTAGAAGCCAGGCGCAGGCTTATCCAGAACATGATTGTGGCTTATGAAAACAACCGCGAAACCATCACCAGCCAAAAGGTACCCTCCCTCAAATGGGCGCTGCGCTGCCTAGTAGCGGAGACATTGTCTTTGTTAGTAGCGTTGATTCTTGCTGCGGGCTAGAGGCATCAGTACAAATGATTGGTCTTCGCCGGCTGAGCTGAGTTCCCCTCTTCTGAGGCAGGGTGAGAGGGGATCCTCGGCGTGATGGAGGAGTCAAGACGGGAACACTCATGACAAGGAGACAGGAAACAATAATAGGCATATTGGCGGTCATCTTGGCATGCGTGCTTGGCATCTTGGCAGCCCTCTTAAGCCAGGGAATCATCCAGGACATACTGATTTCAACCCTTGAAGGATGGATGAGATGGCCATAGAGAGGTTCAGGCTGGTTTCCGCTGTGCATCTCTTCCTTATTCGTGATGGCCAAGTCCTCTTATTGCGGCGATTCAATACCGGCTATGAGGATGGAAAGTACTCGGTGGTCGCAGGCCATTTGGAAGGAGGCGAGGAGGTCAAAGCGGCGGCCATTCGGGAGGCGCGAGAGGAAGTAGGCATTGAGATTTCATCGTCGGATCTTCAGGTAGTCGGGGCTATGCACAGGAAATCTAATGACGAGCGGGTTGACTTCTTTCTTGCTACGACTTCGTGGTCAGGCGAGATCACAAATAGGGAACCCGATAGGTGCGATCAACTGGCTTGGTTTGCTCTTGACAGGCTTCCTGAGAACATGGTTCCGTACGTTGGAAGAGCACTCGATAATTACCGTCGTGGGAATTGGTTCGATAGCTTCGGATGGTGATAGTTGCGGGTGTGCGGTCGCGTAGCAGACGGTTCGCGCTTCTGGGTGGGGTCAGAGGGCTTACCTCTGCGGCGACAGGGTGAGAGGAATGTGAGGGAGCGATGAGATTCAATTTCGAGGCTCCAGACCTATCTAGTCTGAAGGAGTGTAGCACACTTTTCGCAGTCAGGCGGATTTTTCAAAGGGCTGGCCCCCCTGATTATCAGGCTTATGGGCTAACAGTGAACTACATTCGCTTGGTGGATATCGCTATCCGTGAATACGAAAGTGGTCGGAGCATGCTTTCTCGCTTTGCGGAAACAACAAGGAGCGCTGGCTTGAATCTGATGTTTGCAGCCTCTAGCCATTTCGAGATTTGTGTCGATGCTGTAAAAAGGTCAGTTAATCACCTCAAAAAGATAAGAGGGCATCCCAATGTCCCTCAATCAATGAAAGATCTACTTCCGCGTAACCTTACAGTTCTCACCGGACAAGTTGAAAAGCAAATAACAGACATGCGGGACGCTATCCAGCATTTAGAGAAGGATATCCTTAAAGGCCAGATCGTCGCTGGACAACCTCTTTGCGTGATGCCAGAGGAGGACGGGCTTGCACTTGGGGGTCACAAGATACATTTCCACGATCTTGCAAGGTGGCTCCGAGAGCTCCATGAGCGTGCTGAGGCGTTGGCTCATTATTGGGAACCATGATGACCTTCCGCACCGTCATCTGGCCCACCTCTTCCCCGGCAGGATGAGAGGGGCAACAGACCTATGCAAGTAGAACTCTATACTGAAGAGTACAGGATAGCAGGTTTCGTTATCACCCGCCACGAGCGCCTGAAAGACCTATTGGAGAACTACCTCCATCGCTTCCTTGCAGTGAAGCGGGCCATCATCGTCCCTCACCACCCTGGGGCCAAGAGCGAGAAGGTAGAGGATGTAATGGTTCGCCTGGACGAGGTGATCCTGGCGATCCCCCACGATGACATCCCTGAGACCGAGAGAGACCGCTCCAGCCATCCTCAGTATATGCCCAAGTATCCAGTGCAGGCAGTCATCCATCTCCATCCAATGGTGATCGAGGGCCAGGTCTTCGTTCGAGAGGGGGAAGAGGCCGAGTCCGCCATGATGGCTTCTCGCGAACGCTTCCTAGCAGTCAAGGGCGCCCAGGTCTCTTATCCCTATGATCACCTCCCCTCCTTCGCCGCTGAGGTAGTGATAGTGAACAGGGATCATATCCAATTGCTCCGCTCTTCTGCGGTAGAGTGAGAGGAATGGGAGGGCATGGCCGAGGTACGAGAGAGAGCCTGGGTGGCGCACCGTTTCCCCTCGCAAAGGTTGCCTTATGAGAGGCAATCTCTGCCCCAGGCTCTCTACTACTCAATCTATCATCTCAAACCGCCGCGGTCAATGGGAAGTTGGTACCATTCTTTGACGATAGTCGTGACGAGGGGCAACGCGTAGCAAACGTAGGCGACCACTCAGGTGAAAAGATGCGAGTTCTAAGACGAACGCTCATATTAGCCTCTCTTCTCCTCTCTTTTGCGGGCCTTGCGACGGCCCAAGCAACGGATGTGGGGGAGACTCATGTAGACCTCCTGACGGTGAAGGGGGCTATCACACCCGTCGTGGCCAGTTATATGGAGCGAGGGATAGAGATGGCCGCGGCCGATGGAGCCGCGGCCCTTATCATCGCACTGAACCCCCCTGGTGGATCGGTCTCGGTGATGGAGGGGGTAGTGCAGCGGATGGCCATCTCCCGGGTCCCCATCGTGGTCTATGTCTACCCCCAGCGAGCCCAGGCAGCCTCGGCGGGGACTTTCGTCGTCCTGGCGGCTCACGTGGCGGCCATGGCCCCGCAGACGACCATCGGCGCTGCCAGCCCGGTTGCGGGCCAAGGGCAGGAACTCACCGAGACGGAGCAGGCCAAGGCGATAAACATCTTGGTCTCCCTGATTAAGGGGTTGACCGAGCGGCGGGGAGAAGAGGCGGCGGAATGGGCTGAAAAGGCGGTGCGAGAGGCGGTTGCGGCCACGGATCAAGAGGCGCTAGAATTGGGAGTTGTGGATTTCGTGGTGCCCACCCTCGATACCTTGCTCCAAGAGATGGACGGGTTCGAGGTTGAACTCCCAGGCCAGACGGTGACCCTGAAGACGAAAGGGGCCAGGATGGAGCGGATCCCCATGAGCCCCATTGAGAGTTTCTTGCATACCATCACCGACCCCAATATCGCCTTCATCCTTATGACCCTAGGGATAAACGGCCTCATCTTCGAACTCTCCAGTCCTGGCGGCTATCTGGCGGGCGTAGTGGGGACCATATGCATTCTTTTGTCTCTCTATGCCCTGGGGGTCCTTAACGTCAACTACACGGGTTTTCTCTTCATTGGCTTGGCTTTCGTCCTCTTTGTGGCCGATATCAAAGCCCCCACCCATGGCCTTCTCACTGTGGGAGGGATCATCTCCTTCATCTTTGGCTCCCTCATTCTTTTCCAGTCTCCTTTCGCCCGCGTCTCCACAACTTTAGTGGTGGGGGTGGGTTTGGGCTCAGGGGGCTTCTTCGCTTTCGCCGTGGCCAAGGCAGTGCAGGCCCGGATGCGGCGGGCCGTTACCGGTTGGGAGGCGCTCATGGGGAGTGTGGCGGTGGCCCGCACGGATTTAGACCCTACAGGGAGCGTCTTCCTCCGAGGCGAGTGGTGGAACGCCATCGCCGAAGGGGAAGAGGTTCGAAAGGGGGAGCAAGTTGAAGTGATAGGGATGGATGGTTTCCAACTGAGAGTAAAGAAAAAGAATAGGAGGTAGATCGATGGGAGGGTTAATAGAACTCATTACTGGTCTGGGCTCGCTCATTCTGGTCCTCATCGTGATGCTCGTGGGGATCCTGGGCTCGGCGGTCAAGATCGTCCAGGAGTACGAGCGAGGGGTGATCTTTCGCTTGGGCCGCGTCATAGGGGCCAAGGGGCCGGGGCTCTTTTTCATCATCCCCATCGTGGATCGGATGGTGAAAGTGGATCTACGGGTGGTAACCTTGGACATCCCCTCCCAGGAGGCGATCACCAGGGATAACGTTACTGTCAAGGTCGACGCTGTGGTCTTCTACCGGGTGATAGACCCCCAGAATGCCATCGTCCAGGTAGAGGATTACCGGCGGGTCACTTGGCAGATCGCTCAGACTACTCTGAGGAGCGTCTTGGGCCAATCGGAACTGGACGAACTCTTGGCCCACCGCGACAAAATCAACCATACCGTACAGCACATCATCGACGAGGCCACCGAGTCTTGGGGCATCAAGGTTTCCCAGGTGGAGGTGAAGGACGTGGAGTTGCCGCCTACCATGCAGCGGGCCATGGCTCGCCAGGCGGAGGCGGAGCGGGAGAAGAGGGCCAAGATCATCCACGCCGAGGGGGAGCACGCTGCCTCTGAGCAGCTGGCGGAAGCGGCCACGATACTTTCTTCGGTGCCCGCGGCCATCCAGTTGCGTTACCTCCAGACCCTGACGGAGATCGGCGTAGAGCAAAACTCCACCATCATCTTCCCAGTGCCCATCGATATCTTCCAAGGGCTCACCGAAATAGTAAAGGGCAAGAAAGCCGCCTCCTGAATTCATGACTAGAATCGGGGCCATTAGACGGGTTCTATGGATCACTTTAGGCCTCAACCTCTTGGCGACTCTGGCCAAGATAGTGGTGGGGTATCTCACCGGCTCTTTGAGCATCGTGGCCGACGGCTTCGACTCCCTCTTCGATTCCGCCTCCAACGTTATCGGCTTGGTGGGGATCTCTCTTGCTGCCCACCCTCCAGATGAGGAGCACCCCTACGGCCATCGCAAGTTTGAGACCATGGCCGCCGTCTCCGTCTCGGTTTTGCTCTTCGTCACCTGTGTAGAGTTGGTGCGAAGCGTCATCGATAGGTTAACCTCCCCTTCCGTTCCCCGGATCACCCTTTGGAGTTTCGCGGCCATTGGCTTCAGCATCGGTGTGCACCTCTTCACCGTGGTATACGAGAGTCGTCGGGGTCGCGAACTACAAAGCGAGTTCCTTCTGGCAGATGCGTCTCACACCTCTGCCGATATATATGTATCCCTTTCCGTGATCGCCGGGCTGATCTTGGTGCGGTTGGGGTATCCCATCGTAGATGCCCTCCTAGCCTTAGGTATAGCGGGGCTCATCGCCAAGATAGGCATAGATATCATAAGATCCTCCTCGGCCATATTGATGGATCGGGCCATGGTGAGCAGGAGGGAGATAGAGCGGTTGGTGATGGGGGTGGAGGGGGTAGAGAGTTGCCACCGCATCCGTAGCCGGGGACCGGAGGATGATATCCATGTAGATCTCCATATCCATGTGGCTCCAGAGACCCTCGTGGACCGGGCTCACGCTATCGCCCATGAGGTCGAGACAAAGGTGAGGGGGGAACTCTCAGGCGTCCAAGATGTGGTCGTGCATGTAGAGCCCCGATGGCCCAAGCCGGAGGAGCCTATCTGGGAGCGGATCAGGTCCTTAGCCCAGAGGATGGGTGCCAGCGTTCATGAGATAAGGGTTCACCAGGTAGAGGGCTCCATCTTGGTGGACCTTCATCTGGAGGTGGATGAGGCCTGGCGACTCGAGGAGGCCCACGATCTGGCCAGTAGGCTGGAGGGCCGGATGCGAGAGGAGATGCCGGAGATCACCGAGGTCTATGTACATATGGAGCCTATGGAGGCTTTTGGGGGAGGCGAGGTTTCGAGGGATGAGGAACTCGTGGCCCGGGAGGTGGAGAAGCTGATTAGCGAGATGGAGGGCCTCAAAGAGTGCCGGGGGATCTCCGTCAGAAGGTCAGGAGAGAGGCTGTTCGTCTCCTTGAACTGCCTCTTATCTCAGAACCTCCCCATCGATCAGGCCCATGAGTTATCGATGCGATTGGAGAGAAGGCTGAAGGAACGCCTAGATAATGTGGATCAAGTGTTAATCCACTTGGAGCCGCCGCAGGCCATTACAACTGAGGCGAGGGGGGGAGAGGAAGGTGAAGATGATAGACCCTAGAATTGCCAAGGTAGCCGAGATCTTAGTCGATTACTCCACGGAGGTAAAGGAGGATGAGGTAGTCGAGATCTACGCTTTCAAAGGAGCCGAGCCCCTCTTCTTAGCCGTCTATCTGGAGGTGGTGAGGAGGAATCCGAAGGAGATCATCTGTGACATCCGTTTCGAGGAGATGGATGAGATCTTCTTCCAGGAGGCCGATGATAGCCAACTTTCTAAGTTCCCCTCCCTCAATATGTATCAGATAGAGCATACCGATGTCTGGATCGGTCTAAGGGCCTATAGCAATACAAGGCGCCTCACTAGCGTCGATCCTCGAAAGGTAGGCCGACGCTCAAAAGTGCTTAAGCCCATACAAAGAGAGAGGGTGAGAAACACCCGTTGGGTCGCCACGGTATTCCCCACCGAGGCCGTGGCTCAAGAGGCGGATATGTCCCTTTCCGAGTTCGAGGATTTCTATTACCGCTCCGTGGATATCGATTGGAGGAAACTATCTCAACAACAGGAGGAGATAAGAGAACTCTTCCAAAAGGGGCGGGAGGTGACCATCAAGGCGGAGGACACCCATATCACCATGAAGATCGAGGGGAGAACGGTGGTAAGCGCGGATGGTAAAATGAACATGCCCGATGGCGAGGTTTTCACCGCCCCTCTCGAGGATAGTGTGAACGGCCACATTAAGTACACCTATCCGGCGATATACACAGGTCAGTTTGGTAGCGGCCGAGAGGTGGACGGGGTAGAGTTATGGTTTGAGGATGGGGAGGTGGTGAGGGCCAAAGCCACCAAGGGTGAAGAGTTCCTCCTGGAGATGTTGGCCACCGATGAGGGGGCCAAACGGGTCGGGGAGTTGGGTATCGGCAATAACTTCGCCATCGACAGGTTCGTGAAGAATATCCTTTTCGATGAGAAGATAGGGGGGACCGTTCATTTGGCCCTGGGCGACTCGTATGAAGAGACCGGCGGGAAGAACGAATCGGCCATCCATTGGGATATGATCAAGGACCTCCGATATGGAGGGGAGATCTATCTGGATGGGGAACTGATCCAGAAGGATGGGGTTTGGGTTTATAAGTAGGGGGCCATTAGGGCGTGGATGGTGACGATGGCTGAAACGAGCCAGGCCTCCAATTGGCTGGAGAGATATGGTACTTATATCTCTTTGCTCTTGCTTTCCTCCATCATGGTGGACGGGAATCTTCAGCATCTTTGGAGCGAAGGTGGATCCTTTGTCGAGGGTTCGGTCACCAAAACAGACGATTGACATCTTCCTTATCAAGAGGTAACATGGGAATACGTCAAGTCCGCTTTGGCTTTGTGCATCTTATCATCCAAGAGGTGAAGGCCGGCGTTCACAATGGCGCCCCAATTGTGCTCAGAGCACCATGCAACTACGATGAAGAGGGAATGTATGTCCCAAGATAAGGAGACGCCCAATGCCAACCTATCGCATGCCAACCTATCGAAGAAACTTCATTGATCCGGTGATCTTTCGGTTGGACTTTCCTGTTGCGATTGAAAGCCTACTGGCCGGAGAGAGACCGACCGAGTTCCAGAGGGCAATACTGGGCGCGTTTCCAGTCCCGGAAGACTCGCCAAGATTGCAGCAAATGCTTGAAATGACACCAGCGGGGGTAAGACAGGTACAGCATCGTGAGTGGACACGGTTCCAATTCTACGATGCGGACAGAGGAAGTGCCGTGACTCTCGAACCCTCCTTTCTGGCAATTGAGGAGAAGAACTATAGGGGCTTTCAGCGGTTTCGAGGGCTCCTAGAGCTCGTTGTGAATCAGCTATTCCAAGTTTGGCCCCAAACCGCGGTCAACCGAATCGGTCTTAGGTATGTCAACAAGATCGAACCGGAGGACGGTGACCCGCTGGATTGGGGGATGTACATCAACGAAGCCCTCATTGCAGCACTGCAGCTCCTCGGCGATCCAGATAGCCTATCGAGACTGGTCATTACTGCCGAGTTTCGTGGAGAGGATTATAGAGCTCGTGTTCGCGCTGGGCTACCCAATCCTGACTTCCCAGGCCTGATTCGCCGGAAACAATTCTTGCTGGATATCGATGTCTATCAGCAACAGGCGATAGACGAAAGCGATATCATGGGGATGGTGGACGCCTTTCATGATATCGCGACGCGACATTTCGAAAGTAGCATCACGGACGGCCTTAGGGAATACCTTGATAGGGAGTAGCCCATGGCGCACGGTCCCGCCAAACCGAATGCCGATGCAAGTTGGCATGAGGATACGGCGACGGAATCCGAATCCTCGCCTTCTGCAGCGGTGGCAAGGCGTGCCCACTCGCTAACCGGCGGCGAGAACGCGGCCACGGATAGCGGCGCGGAAGTAGCTGGCGTAGAGCACCGGACGGAAGCTGGCTCTCCAACAGCGATCAGGAAAACCACACCGTCATTCGGGGCTACCACCGATTCCGACCCTGTCCTGAAGGGTGACGAGGACACCGCGGCCTATCCCCTATTGAATAGAGTTCGCCGAGTAATCCGAAGGTTTAGGATAACCAGGGAAGGCGACGATGTACACTGACTTGCCCGAGAAACGTATCCGGCAAGGAGACATATTCAGGGACATTGAATACGTCGAGGACATAGTCGAAGAATCAGGGTACCTGACGATGTCTACCCTTGAGTTCCCATACATTGTGGTACTCAGCCAAGACTGCGATTTGGAATCTGACTACCGTGCCCGGCAAGCCGACAAGGAGAGTACCGACGCGTTTGTAGAGTCTATACTTGTATGCCCTGCATATAACGAAGACTTGTTCGTCGCGGGCGAGCACCTTGTTGAGGTCGGATTGGGCGTAATGGAAGTCTGGACCCTCACGAAATCCCCATGGAAATTTCTCAAGCAGAACCGGTATCCCAGATACCATTACCTTCCCGGGGACCCGGGCCTTGGCACGAACAACATGGTGGTAGACTTTAAGCATTTCTATACCATATCGAGGAACACCCTCTACCGTGATTACGAGAGGTGCTTTGTTGGGTCGATCAAGCAGCTCTATAGAGAGCAGTTGAGTCATAGGTTTGCATTCTACCTCTCAAGGATAGGGGTACCCACTATATCAGAACCCATATCACAATATGGAGATGGCGGAAGTTAGCCACCCTCGCCAAGAGGAGCGCTCATCCCTCCTTCTACTTTCCCCTGGGCTTGATCCTCTTTGTGCCCTCAGTCATAGTGCCGGACTTCATCACCAATCATAGGCTGCACTCTGATTCGTTTGCTCTGTTTTGACTTCGCCTCAAGTGTGTGGTATAAGTCGCGGGAACCAGTACTCGGTCGATACTTTAGTGAATGGTATGGGCATCCTCGTATAGGCGAGCGATGGTCTTTGAGAGCGAGGAGATGGGGAACGAGTCTCACGGCTGGGAGAGGTACGGGGGCTACATATCTCTGCTCCTGCTCTTGTTGATCGTGTTGGGTGGGGTTCTCTTCTATCTGCGCTTTCCCAGACCTTCCCCCATCGAGATCAGTGAACCCACTCCGTCTCCCGCTTCTACCCCGGGGGAGATAGGGATTTACGTGGTGGGAGCGGTAATGAACCCCGGGGTATATTTCCTGCCTCAGGGGAGCCGGGTGGAGGATGCTCTGGAGGACGCCGGAGGGGCCAGCGAGGAGGCAGACCTAGCGCGGGTCAACCTAGCCAAAAGGGTATACGATGAGGAGCAGATATATGTCCCCCAACTGGGCGAGGAGAACCCTCCCCTGCCTCTACCTTCTGGCTCTTCCGGGAGCCAAGCCGGGGGGAAGATAAATATCAACGCCGCTACTGCCGTGGAACTGGAGGCCCTCCCCGGCATCGGGCCCGTCCTGTCCCAGCGGATCGTCGATTATCGAGAGGCCAACGGCCCCTTCGCTACCATCGAGGATATCAAGAATGTGCGGGGCATCGGCGAGGTTACCTTTGAAGGGATAAAGGAGTTGATTTTCGTGCCATAAGGGGGTGCGTGTGACCCTTTTATATCTAGGTTGCGCATGGCTGGCGGGCATCTGGCTCGCCTCCTTTCTCTTTCCTCCTTGTTGGTTGCTAGGGGTGGCCTTCTTTCTCTCTTCGCTCTCCCTTCTCCTGGGGTGGCGGGAGGCTCGCTTCAGATTGATCAATCTCTGCCTTCTCTGCCTTTTCCTGGGCGCTTTTCGGTACCTGGTAGCGCTTCCCCACTTCGATGAGACCGCTCTGGCTTACTATAACGGCCATACCGTTACCTTGGAAGGGGTGGTGGTCGGGGAGCCGGATCTCCGTGACCGATGGGTCAGGCTCCGCCTGGCAGCGAAGCGGTTAAGGGTCGAGGGACGGTGGCGTGAGGTCCAAGGTTTGGCTCTAGTCAACACCTGTCGCTATCCCGACTACGGTTATGGCGACCTCTTGGAGATTGAGGGGGAGTTGGAGACGCCCCCAGAGTTCGAGGGTTTCTCCTACAAGGATTACCTGGCTCGACAGGGAGTCTATACGCTGCTCCGCTATCCCCAGATAGATCGCCTGGCTCAGGGCCAAGGCAACCCTCTCTATGCCGCTCTCTATACCCTGAAAGACAAGGCCCAAGCCACCATCCGCGCCCTCATCCCTGAGCCGGAAGCCTCATTGCTCTCGGGCATCCTCCTGGGCCGGGACTCCGAGATACCCCCAGACCTCTGGGAGGCTTTCAACCGCACGCAAACCAGCCATATCATCGTCATCTCCGGCTTCAATATCTCTATCGTCGCCGGTCTCCTCACCTATATAGGCCAAAGGATCCTGGGTCGAAACCGTTCCCTCCTTTTCGCCCTCAGCGGCATCGCCCTTTACACCCTATTTGTAGGAGCCGATCCTCCGGTGGTGCGAGCGGCCATCATGGGAAGTCTCTACATCATAGCCATCCATCTGGGTCGCCAGGCCCACGCCCTTATCTCTCTGGTGGTTGCAGCCTTTCTCATGACTCTCCTCAACCCTTTCACCCTCTGGGACCTGGGATTCCAACTCTCCTTTGCCGCCACCCTGGGCCTTATACTATATGTGCCACCTGTACACAAGTGGTTAGATAAACGTATGCTCTGGGCGCGCTCGCTGCTCTTCTCAACGGTCGGGAAACTGCTAAGCGAGAGTGTCATCGTCACTTTTGCCGCCCAGATATGGGTCCTCCCCATCATCCTCCACAATTTCCGCCAATTCTCCCTCGTTTCCCTCCTTTCCAACGCCCTCATCGTGCCCGCCCAAGCGGGGGTGATGATCCTGGGAGGTGTGGCTACCATCCTGGGTCTCATCGCTTTCCCCTTGGGCCAGGTTATAGCCTGGACGGCCTGGCTCTTCTTGAGGTGGACCACTTTTACAGTGCAACTCACAGCCCGGTGGCCCTGGGCGGCCATAGATATAGGGGGGTTCAGCCTGGGCTTGGCTGGGCTCTTTTACGGGGTGTTGATAGCCTTTTGGATGGTCAGGGGGAGTTCTCTTTCGGGACGGAGATTTGAGAAGCCACTGGCTAAGGGTTTACCTATGGTGGCGATCCTTGGCACCTTGACTATTGTGGCTCTACTCGTTTGGCTTGCCCTCCTCACCCTTCCTGATGGGCGACTGCACGTTTCTTTCCTGGATGTGGGGCAGGGCGATTCCATTCTCCTCGAGAGCCCCAGTGGTCACCAAATCCTAGTAGATGGCGGCCCCAGCCCCGCGGCTGTCACCTCCGCCCTTGGAAATGCGTTACCCTTCTGGGATCGCTCCTTGGACCTGGTAGTCGTAACCCACCCCCAAGAGGATCATCTGGGCGGCCTGATAGGGGTGTTGGAGCGGTATCAGGTAGGGTTGCTTCTCGATTCGGGTGAGGAGTGCGCTACTGATGCCTGTCAGCGCTTCTGGGAGCTGGTCGAGGTGAAGGAGATACCCTATCGTAGAGCGGAGGCGGGGATGGGAGTGGAGTTGGGGGACGGGGTGCGGATCGAGGTGTTCCATCCACCCCTGGAGTTACTCCGGGGGACGGGACCCGATGCCAACAACAACTCGGTGGTTCTCAAGGTGACCGCGGGGAGGGCCTCTTTACTCTTAACGGGGGATATAGAGGAGAAAGGGGAAAGGGCCCTTCTGGCCTCAGGACAGCCCCTGAGGAGCCTGGTACTCAAAGCGCCCCATCATGGGGCGGCGACCTCTTTGACCCCTCGTTTCTTGCTAGAGGTGGGCCCTCAACTGGTCATCATTTCCGTGGGCGAAAACCAGTTCGGCCATCCAGCCCCCGAGACGTTGGCTAAACTCTCGGGCCTTACCACCTTGCGCACCGATGAGGAGGGCACCATCGAGGTGGTGACCGATGGGGAAAGGTATTGGGTGGTGACGGAGAGATGAAGGGTTCTTTAGAGATATGCCTTTCTGGAGCCTCCCTCTATCTCTACCCCTTGCGTTACACCTTTCGGCTAGCCAAGGAGTTGGGCTTCGCCGGCCTGGAGTTGGCTATAGGCCCGGAGGTGAGGTGGCGGGGCGGTCGTTACGTACGAGAGTTGTCGCAAAAGTATGATCTCCCTGTCTATGGCTTGCACCCACCCATGTTCTCGGGTCCCCAAGGGGTGAACCTACAAGAACTATTGCCCAGGATGGTTCATCTAGGGAGGGAGATGGGTTGCCGCATGTTGATCATCCATGCTCCCAAGGTTAGGAGTCTAGAAGGAGGGGGCTTGCGGGATATGGAAGCGATCTTAGAGGCTTGCCGGGAGGATCTGCTCCTCACTCTGGAGAATATAGCCCTCTTCGGGGAGGAGGATAGAGGCTATCTCCTCGGCGACTTGCATAAGTTGAGAGATTTCGCCCAAAAGCATGATCTCTATCTGACTCTGGATACGGCTCATGCTGGCACATTTGGCTACGACCTTATCGAAGCCTACGAGATCCTCAAGCCTCGCCTGGTGAACATCCATCTCAGCGATCTACGCCGTGAGAAGCCGGTGGGAGGCTGGTCTTGGTTTCAGACCTTCTTCCAGCACCATCAGATGCCCGGGGATGGATGCCTGCCTTTGGGGGCTCTCCTGCGGCGCTTGAAGGAGGATGGCTACAGCGGCCCGGTCGTCCTGGAAGTAAGCCCCTTTGCCCTTCAAGCCTGGTGGCCGAGCGGGGCGAGACGGAACCTTGAAAGGTGCTTGGCCTTCGTGGAAGGAGCCTTGAAGTAGCCAACCCTTTGAGGAGGCATGGACTTCAAGCGATCGACTCCTAATTCTTTCACGAGAGGGGATGTCAGATAGATCGCTTGCCGCCACCCACAGGGGGAAAGAGAGCCAGATAGTCACCCTCTCCTAGAACAGTATCTAGACCTTCTTCTAGCCTTATATTTCTTCCTTTAAGGAGGATGATGATCGATCTTTGGAGATTGCCCCTTTCGTCGAATATCCATTCCTTCAATTTGGGGTGGAGTTCAACCAGCCTCTCCAAAGCGTGGCGCACCGTTTCGCCCGCTTCCAGATCTACCTCCACCTCTTTTGCCCCTGCGACCTGCCTCAGGGTGGCGAATAATCTCACTTTCATGAGGTAAAAGATTATCATTCAAAGAGTCGAATTGCAACCCACGTCCATTATTCAGGATCGTCGGTCCTTGCTCTAGGCGGGCTTCAACCGTTGTGCTTTGCACAACCTTCTGTTAATCTTTTCTTTATCTGATGGACAAATATCCGCGCTATATAGAGCCGGGCTTTGAGCCCTATGATCCGATCCAGTTAACCAAAATCACCGAGGGGTTAGTTTGCCAAAACTTCTCTCGGAAATACACCGATTTCTACTGCAACGGGGTGTATGGAGGGATATCCACGGGCTTATACTGTGGGGTGTTGCTTAAGGTGCGTCTTCTCCCGCGACTTCCCGGAGAGGTATGGCCACCTATATATCCCCCAGGAGGTCTTCGAGCGACTGGTCAAGAAGGCTGGAAGCCTTCTGGAAGTCCGATAGAGAGGTCAGGGGGTGCCGTTTATCTACAAGATGTGGGTAGTACCCATTAGCCATTGACCTGCAAAAGCGTGCCGTGATACAATAGTAATTGAAGCCTAATACTCGGCCACACTTTCTCGCCTCGATAATGGCAAACCCATCGAAAGGTGGGGACGCAAAGACGGGTCTAAGGCTCCTGAGGAGCTATGAGCGCCAGGCTGCCGAAAGCGAGGGTTTTTAATGCCTACTTTTGCCGGGCGCTGGCGAAGAGGTATTGATAAGTGCTCGGAGACGTTCTTGTGTTGGGCGGGTGACTGGCTGAGCATGTTCCTGTGACATATGGCAAGATCAAGATTTCACCCTCACGCTGGTCTGATTCTCTGTTTGGTGCTGACCCTGCTGCTTCTCCTTGCTGGGCTGGGCGTAGTCGGGCTTTATCGCAGGGTGGTTGTTGACCTTCCGGATGCAGCACAGTTGTACCAGCGTACGACAGCGCCCAGCACCAAGATTTACGACCGGCACGGTGTGCTGCTGTACGAGATCAACGATCCATACGGAGGGCTGCATACGCCGCTCAGAGAGGAAGATATCCCGCCGCTATGCCGACAGGCAACGATTGCCACGGAAGATGCCAGTTTCTACAGGAATCCCGGGGTTGATATTCGCGCCATTGTGCGTGCCCTGTGGATCAACCTGCGGGGTGGCGAGGTTCTCTCCGGCGGCAGCACTATCACTCAGCAACTGGCGCGCAACCTGCTGCTCACCCCTGAAGAACGGACTGAACTCAGCTTGATGCGCAAAATACGCGAAGCGATCCTGGCCTGGCGTATCGCTCGCCACTATTCCAAAGATGAGATTTTGACTCTTTATCTCAACGAGACGTACTACGGAGGCCTGGCATTTGGTATCGAGGCTGCCAGCCGTGCCTATTTTGGCAAGCACGCCGCGGAGCTAGACCTGGCGGAGTGCGCACTGCTCGCGGGACTGCCGCAGTCACCAGCGCGGTACAACCCCCTGGAGAGCCCTTCGGCGGCCAAGGGGCGCCAGCGGGTGGTGCTACAGTTGATGGCTAAACAAGGATATATCACTCAGGAACAGGCTCGGCTTGCAGGGGTGGAGAAACTGGGTTTTGCCTCCGTGCCTTATGCCATCAGCGCACCCCATTTCGTGATGTATGTTCGAGGGGAACTGGAGCGCCAGTATGGATTGGAGGCGATCTATAAGCGCGGTTTGCAGGTGTACACCACGCTTGATCTCCGGATGCAACAGGCTGCGGAGCGCATCGTAGGATATCGTCTGGGGCAACTGGCGCGGCGGGCGAACGGGGAGCCGCCGCGCAATGTACGCAACGCCGCTCTAGTCGCTCTCGACCCACACACGGGTGAGGTGCTGGTGATGCTTGGCAGCCCAGATTATTTCGATGCCCAAATTGACGGGGCGGTCAATGCGACGGTAGCCATCCGTCAACCCGGCTCGTCCATCAAGCCCATCACCTACGCCGCTGCCTTTGACCCTGAGATTCCTGATCCCCTCACCCCAGGGAGCATGATGGTTGATGTGCGCACCGCCTTCGCCACGCGCGAGGGTGACCCCTACGTGCCGCAGAATTACGATCGGGAATTTCACGGACCTGTGCTGCTGCGGCAGGCATTGGCATCCAGCTATAATCTGGTGGCAGTGAAAGTGCTGGAGCACGTCGGCCTGGAGCAGATGTTAGCGCTGGCGCGCGCCTTGGGGGTTACCACCTTCGATCGTTCCGATCAGTGGGGGCTGGCCTTGACCCTCGGAGGGGGTGAAGTACGCCTGCTGGAACTGACCGCAGCATACGCCGCCTTTTCCAACGGTGGCCTCCGCGTGGAACCGACAACGATCTTCCACGTGGAAGACGCGGAGGGGCGTACCTTGTACCAGCATGCACCACAACCTGCCCGTCAAGTATTGGATGAACGCGTGGCCTATCTGATTACCGATATCTTAAGCGATAATTTCGCTCGGATGAGCGCCTTTGGTGAGGGGAGTCCACTTCGCCTGACCCGCCCGGCAGCGGTGAAGACGGGGACAAGCACTGA
>DAOULQ010000170.1:0-2709 GCA_034419095.1 Anaerolineae bacterium
CAGATTGGTATAAGAGACAGATTCGGGGGTGATGCACCTAGCCTCCGCCGTGGGCACGCCGGTGGTGGCCATCTTCGGCCCCTCCAACCCTTTGGCTTGGGGGCCTTGGAGTCCAAGCCATGAGGTAGTGCAGATAGACCTCGATTGCAGCCCCTGTATCTATCGCGGCTTCCAACTGAGCAGACGGGAGGGTTGCGAAACCCCGGAATGTATAACCCGGATCAGCCCAGAGATGGTGCTCGCCGCCGCGGGGCGTCTCTTATAAGGATGAGGGATGATGAAGGGAGACCAGGTGGTGATCTTAGGCATCCCTGTGGATAGCGTCACCGAGGAGGAAGCGTTAGCCAAGATCGAGGCGTTCATCGAGAACGGGCGGCCACATCAGGTGGTCACCGTGAACCCAGAGTTCGTGGTGGCGGCCCAAAGCGATGCTAAGTTCTTCCAAGTTCTCAAAGAGGCGGATCTCTCCTTGCCCGATGGGGTGGGCCTCCTCTGGGCGGCTCGCTTTTTGGGAACACCTGTAAGTGGACGAGTGGCCGGGGTAGATATGGTGAGAAGGATAGCCAGCCTGGGGGCGGAGCGGGGATATAGACTCTTCCTTCTGGGCGCGGCGGAAGGGGTGGCCGAGGCCACGGCCACGAGGCTAAAAGAGGAGAATCCAGGGCTCAAAGTCGTGGGCACCTATGCGGGGTCGCCCGACCACAGGGAAGAAGAGGAGATAGTAGAGATGGTTAGAGCAGCCAGGCCCCACGTGCTCCTGGTGGCCTATGGAGCCCCGCAACAAGACCTCTGGATCCATCGCCATCTGGGACGACTGGGAGTGTCGGTGGCTATGGGTGTCGGCGGGGCTTTCGACTTCATCTCCGGCAAAGCCAAACGAGCCCCTGATTGGATGCAAAGGTTAGGCCTGGAATGGTTCCATCGCCTCCTTCAGGAGCCCTGGCGGTGGAGACGGATGCTGGCCCTGCCCAAGTTCGTCTGGTTGGTGCTCACCTCCCCCAGATAGGTCAATGAGACCTTGGGGTACAAAGCATAGTAACACAGGTGAAAGGTAGAAGGATCATGATCGAGAAAGAAGCCCTCTTAGAAGCCATCCCCTCTCTGGCCGGTAAGCGCGTGGTGGTCATCGGCGACCTATTCTTAGACGACTACGTGGTGGGCCGCCCGGAGCGGCTCTCTAGAGAGGCTCCGGTGCCGGTCTTGGAGTTCAAGCGCCGCTTTCACATCCCTGGCGGGGCCTGCAACCCGGCCCATAATATCGTCTCCCTAGGAGGCGTGGCCTATCAGATAGGGGTGGTGGGTGACGATGAGGCAGGAAAAGCCTTGAAGCGGAAACTGGAAGAGGTGGGGGTAGAGACCTCCGGCCTGGTGATCGACCCCAGCCGTCCTACCACCACCAAGAGCCGGATGGTGGCGGAGGGGACTCTAGTCTTCCCTCAACAGTTGGCCCGCGTCGATCTGGTGGCCCGACGACCTCTGGACGAGTCTCCCGCCAAGGCCCTCCGCTCGCACTTAGAGGAGATCGCCCCTGAGGTGGAGGCTATCCTCCTCTCCGACTACAAGACGGGGGTGATAAGCGGCGAGATGATAGCCACCAGTCTGCGGCTGGCCCAGAAGCACAAAAAGGTGATAACCGTCGATTCGCAAGGTGACCTATACAACTTCTCTGGCTTCGATCTGGTGAAATGCAACCGGCGGGAGGCGGAGGTGGTATTGAAAAAAACTCTCCTCAACGATGAGGCTTGTGAGGAGGCAGGAGAGCGTTTGCTCTCCGAACTGGAGGCGAAGGCGATCCTCATCACCAGGGGCGCGGATGGGCTCTCTCTCACCACTCGGGGTAGCGGGTCGTTCCACATCCCCGCCGCCAACCGTAGCGAGGTCTTCGATGTCACCGGGGCGGGTGACACGGTGATCGCCGTGGCCACTTTGGCCCTAGCCACCGGCCTCGACCCGGTGGTGGGGGCCTATCTGGCCAACTACGCCGCGGGCCTGGTGGTGCGCAAACTGGGGAACGCCACCGTGACCCAAGAGGAACTAGCCTGGGCCATAGAAAACTGGTGAGAGACTCATCCGTAGGTACGGCTCTCTTGACTAAGAGACGGAGAAAAGAGTATAATGGTTTCGAGAGAGGGATCATACCCAAGGCAATCTTCCTTCATGCTGTAAGTTCCCGGCCTGGAAACAGGGAGAAAGCACAGATGAAAAGAAATGACACGATGCAGATCGAAGTCAGAGAAACATTTGCAGAGCGAGCACTTCGAGGAAAGTTGAGCTATTCTGGCGCGATGTTTCAGGGTGTAGTTCAGGAGATTTTTCCCTCCTCTCATGTTCTGCTCCCGCAGATAAACCAAATCTACGAATTAGATCTCGCCTATGGCGAGTATCGATGTCTCTCCGATGACGAGTTGGTCCAAAGAAGTGCGTATTTCCGCAGCGTCAACGGAACTCCGACCCATCACTTTCGTATCTGCATGAACACGCCCGAACAAGTGAGTGCCAGTGCTCGGCAGGCTCGCAAGAACTTCTTCGCAGCCAATGTTTTCGCCGTAGGCTATGCCACCCATGGGCTTTTCCCCTACCGCGGGAAATTCCATCCTCAGATGATCAAGGCTGTCATGAACGTGATGGGCCTGAAGCCCGGTGATACGGTCTTAGACCCGATGGCTGGCTGTGGAACGACGTCCATCGAAGCCAGTATCATGGGTATCA
>DAOULQ010000171.1:0-3718 GCA_034419095.1 Anaerolineae bacterium
CGAAGGCCGCAGGTATCATGGTAGGCGTGGTGCTTTCGCACCGCGCCGGGGAGACCTCTTTAGAGGTGGTGGTCTTCGTCCTCTACGGGGAGGAGGCGTACCAAGCGTTCGAAAAGGTTATGGCTGAAGGATGAACCCCTGCCCCCATAGAGGGCTATGACATCTAAGAGGGTGGAGGCAGCGAGGTATCCGGAGGAAGGCCGATTTTCATAGCGACGCTGGATGGAGGAACGGTGTCCTCGCTGCCGGGTATGGGGGTTCATGAAGCGGAGATGCGCCAGGCTATCGTTGCCTGGGACTCCTAGAAAGGAGAAGGGATGAAGAAGGCTCTTACGATTTTGGTCATGTTCTCTATCGCCGTCAGTTTCATGGGCTGTCAGCGACCCAAACCTCAAGTTATCCTCCCCGAGGCTACCGAGCCGGTGGGTACCCCTACCACCGCTCCCCAAGCGACGTGGACGCCGCTACCTGCCTCTCCTACCCCTACAGCCACACAGGTAGCGACCCCTATCCCTTCACCCACAGCCACACCACAAGTGGCGGTCCATATCGTCTCCTTTGGAGAGACCCTCTTCTGCATCGCTCAGGCCTATGGGGTCACCATGGAGGCCATCGCCGCCGCCAATGGGCTTACCTACCCCTACCTCATCTATGTGGGGCAAGAACTCGTTATCCCTGAGGCTGGGGAGGTAACGCCAGTCGCTGGTCAGGTGTACGTAGTGCAGTACGGGGATACTCTCTTCTCTATCGCCCAGGCTTACGGCACTTCCGTGGAGGCCTTGGCTGAGGCCAACGGCCTCACCTACCCCTACACTATATATGTGGGGCAACAGTTGGTCATCCCTTGAGATAGGAGAAGCGTTTGGGGAAAGAGGTGACCATCGCCAGTGAGCGGATATATGAGGGTGTGCTTTTAGGGCTGCGGGTGGATACGGGATATACAGTCGCTAGCCTGGGGCGTCTATGCCTCAGCGGTTAAGGATAATCGATGGTGTGGGGAGATCGAAGGCGTCAAAGCCATCATCGGTCTCCTGGTTTCATGGGCTAGAGGTGATAACGTCCTATCATAGAGAAGGAGAGAGCAGGTATGAACCCACGGGATTGCAAATATAGCAAGGAACACGAGTGGGTGAGGATCGAGGGGAAGTTCGCTGCCGCAGGGATCACCGATTACGCCCAGGACCAGTTGGGCGATATAGTTTATGTGGAGTTGCCGCCTCTGGGGGAGAGCTTGACCCAGTTTGAGCCCTTCGGGGTGGTGGAGTCGGTGAAAGCGGCCTCGGACCTCTATGCACCTCTCAGCGGGGAGGTGTTGGAGGTGAACGAGGAGTTGAGTGACCACCCCCAGTTCGTCAATGAGGACCCCTATGGCAAGGGTTGGATGATAAAAATCGAGCCCTCAGATACCTCCGAACTAGACAACCTCTTGACTGCTGAGGATTACGAAGAACACCTAAAAGGCCTCGAGTAGGAGAATGGGATGGAGAACGAGTTTAAGGAAGATTGGGGGTTCGTCGTCGCGGTGACGAAAGCGAAGCCCGGTTGCCGGGCTGGTCATAAGGTGGGCGACAGATTCGAGTTCGAGTACGGGACGCCCTTGGGGCTATGTGGAGAGGCTTTTTATGCTATGTATCCCCTCATCCATGCCATGCGACTGGGCGCAGATCTAGTAACCTACGGTGGGGCGAAGGATCCAGATACCGCGACTTTTACCTGTCCCGATCACGCCTGGGTCACCTTCGAGGTTCGAAGGATCCGCAAGGAATAAGAGATGGGCTACGTTCCCCATACCGACGCTGACCGCCTGAAGATGTTTAAGTCTATAGGGATCGATTCAGTGGATGAGCTCTTTCAGGTCGTTCCTGAAGCAAAGCGTTACCCATCTCTTGATCTCCCCTCTGGTCTTTCAGAGATGGAGGTGGTGCGGCTCCTCCGAGAGATGGCGGAAGAGAACGCGGCTTTAGACCGCCCTTGCTTCTTGGGTGCTGGGGCTTACCGTCATTTCATCCCTGCGGTGGTGGATCACGTTCTGCGGCGGGGGGAGTTCTACACCGCCTATACCCCCTATCAACCGGAGGCCAGCCAAGGGACCTTGACCGCCATCTACGAGTATCAGAGCATGATCTGCAACCTCACAGGCATGGATGTGACTAACGCCTCCCTCTACGATGGGGCTTCCGCCCTGGCGGAGGCGGCCCTCATGGCCGCGCGTATCACCCGCCGTGAGGAGTTAGTTATAGCCCGAAACGTCCATCCAACCTACCGCCAGGTGCTTCGAACCTATACCCAGGGCCTGAGGTTGCCCATATGGGATGTGGGGTACGACCGCCAGGGCCGGGTGGATCTGGCTTCTGCCGGAGAGGCCCTCTCCTCCAATTCCGCTTGTCTCATCGTCCAGCATCCGAACTTCTTCGGCTGCCTGGAGGATCTATCTTCGGCTAGCGAACTAGCCCACCAGGTTGGCGCTCTCCTCGTGGCTTGCGTGGACCCCATCGCTCTGGGGCTTTTCCGCCCTCCAGGGGAGGAAGGAGCCGATCTGGTGGTGGGAGAGGGCCAGGCCTTGGGGAACCCTTTGAGTTTCGGAGGGCCATATCTCGGCTTCCTGGCTTGTCGCCAGGAGTATATGCGCCAACTCCCGGGACGCTTGGTGGGGATGACTACTGATACCCAGAGGCGCCGAGGGTTCGTCCTCACCCTCCAAACCCGGGAGCAGCATATCCGTCGGGAGAAGGCCACTTCTAATATCTGCTCTAATGAGGCGTTGGTCGCTCTAGCGGCTACCGTCTATCTGGCGGCCATGGGGAAGCAAGGGCTGCGCCAGGTGGCGGAACTCTCTTTCCACAAGGCTCATTACACGGCTCGTCAAATAGAGAGGCTTCCAGGGTTTGCGCTCCCCTTTGGCGAGTTCTTCAAAGAGTTTGTAGTTAAGACACCTCTTTCTCCTCGAGAGGTGAACGCGAGATTGTGGGAGAGGGGTATCGTTGGGGGGTACGAGTTGGGGCGCGATTATCCGGAATTGGCCGATGGGTTGCTATTTTGCGTGACGGAGGTGAACACCAAGGATGAGATCGACGCCTTGGTCCGGGCACTGGAGGAGATAAGATGAACGAACTCTTGATGATCCCCGGCCCTGTGGAGTTCGAGCCGGCGGTGCTCCAGGCAATGGCCACCAAGACCCCAAGCCATATCTCATCTGACTTCATCGAGGTTTTCGGTCGGTCTTTGGAGAGGCTAAGGGAGGTTTTCCTGACCAAAGAAGGGCAGCCCTTCGTGGTGGCTGGCTCGGGGACCCTGGCCATGGAGATGGCGGCGGCCAACTTCATCGAGCCTGGAGATAGGGTACTACTGGTCGATACCGGCTACTTCAGCCACCGCTTCGCTTCCATCTGCGAGCGGTACGGCGTTCGTGTGAACCGGGTGGGAGCCAAATTGGGGGATCTCCCCTCCTTGGAAGAGGTGGAGAGGAGTCTGAGGGGTGCGAAATATAAGTTGCTCCTGGCCACCCACGTCGATACCTCCGCCGGGGTGTTGGTTGATGTAGCCTCCTTGGGAGGTCTGGCCCGCCGATATGGGACTTTGAGCGTAGTCGATGGCGTCTGCGCCACAGGGGGCGAGGAGTTCCGCCAGGAGGAGTGGGGGATCGATGTTTGTCTCACCACTTCTCAGAAGGCTTTGGGGGTCCCACCAGGCTTGGCTATCCTGATGGTTAGTCCCCGGG
>DAOULQ010000172.1:0-4078 GCA_034419095.1 Anaerolineae bacterium
TTATCCCTCTTAGGATCTCTAGGGTCTCATCGATAGTCGGCTCTTCGACGAGTATGGGCTGGAAGCGCCGCTCTAACGATGCATCTCCTTCCACATGTTTCCGATATTCGTCCAGGGTAGTGGCCCCGATGCACTGCAATTCCCCTCTGGCCAAGGCTGGTTTAAGGATATTGGCCGCATCGACGGAGGAGCCCGCCGCTCCTGCACCCACTATCATATGCAACTCGTCGATGAAGAGGATGCTACTGGAGTCCTTTATCTCTCCAATGACCCGTTTGAGTCGCTCCTCAAATTGCCCTCGGTATATGGTTCCCGCCACTAAAGAGCCGACATCGAGCATCACTAGACGCCGGTTGAGGAGTTCCTTTGGTGCTTGGCCGGAGGCGATCAGTTGGGCTAACCCCTCCACAATGGCCGTCTTCCCCACCCCCGGCTCGCCGATGAGGGCTGGGTTATTCTTGGTGCGCCGGGAGAGGATCTGGATCACCCGCTCGATCTCCCTCTGACGGCCGATGACCGGGTCTAACTTCCCCTCTTCAGCCCAGGCGGTGAGATCGATCCCCAATTGATCGATGAGGGGGGTCTGTTTCTCTCCCTTCTTCTGGGATCCGGCGGGGCTTTCCATCATGACTCGTGCAGTCTCTGTGCGGAGGCGGTCAAGGTTCACCCCCAGGCCCTTAAGGACGTCCACCGCGATCCCCTCGCCCTCGCGGGCCAGACCCAAGAGGAGGTGTTCGGTGCCGATGTAGGGGTGTCCCAAACGTCTGGCCTCATCTACGGCCAGTTCCATGACCCGCTTGGTGCGGGGGGTGAGGCTGATCTTCCCCAGGACCTTGCGCTCGCCCCGGCCGATCATCTCTTCTACGGCTTTGCGCACGGCCTTGGGTTCTACCCCTAGATCCTTGAGAACCCGAGCCGCAACACAGCTTTCCTCGCGGGCCAGACCCAAGAGCAGATGCTCCGTTCCGATGTAGTTATGGTTGAGTCTTAGGGCTTCCTCTTGGGCCAAGGCTAGGACCCGCTGGAGTCTCTTGTTGAATCTATCGAACTTGTTAGCCATGCTTCTACTTGAGGAGATCAGATCCTCGCAATCTATACTGGAAAGGGCTTTAGAGGCTAATTATTATTATAGCGGATTTCTGCCGGAAAAGCAAAAATCACCTCTTTAGGGCTATAACCTCTATCTCCACTAGGGCGCCCCGAGGGAATTGGCCTACCTCCACCGTAGAGCGAGCCGGCGGCTGGAGGGGAAAGAACTCCCCATAGACACCGTTCATAGCCGCGAAATCCTCCATATGGGCCAGAAAGACGGTGGCCTTCACTACCCGTTTCAATGAACTTCCCGCTGCCTCTAGAACAGCGTTCAGATTGGTCAAAGCCTGGCGAGTCTGGGCTTCGATCCCTTCGGCCAACTCGCCCGTCTTGGGATCGATGCCCAGTTGCCCGGCGGCAAAGATGAAGTCGCCCGCTATCACCGCCTGGGAGTAGGGCCCTGCGGCGGGTGGAGCCTCATCGGTGGACAGGATCTCCTTTTCCATATTTACCTCCTAATCATTGGGTCACTATATTAACCAAACGACCAGGCACGTATATGACCTTCTTTATCTCTTTCCCTGCAGTATGCCGTTTGATCCCGGTACTGGCCAAGGCCAATTTCTTGGCCTCCTCCTCGGAGATGGTCACCGAGGCCTCGGTCTTGTCCCGGACCTTGCCATCTACTTGAATGACCAGGGTGAAAAGCTCCTCGGCGGCCAGCGCCTCGTCCCACTGGGGCCAGGCTTGCTGGTGGATGCTGTAAGGGCGGCCGGTGCGGGCCCAGAGTTCTTCGGCTATATGGGGGCAAGAGGGGGCCAAGAGCAGAAGTAGGCTCTCTATCGCCTCCTGCCAAGCCTCGCTCTTCACCACAGGGGTCTCTTTGGCTTTTATCAGATAGTTGTTGTATTCCATCAGGGCGGCGATCATGGTATTGAAGGAGAAGGATTCCATATCCTGGGTGACCTTGCGAATGGTCTGGTGGGTCTGGCGGCGCAACTGGGCGATCTGGTCAGGGGTGGCCTCTCCCTGAATAGCGGGCGGCTCTTCTGACACTAGGCTCCAGACCCGGCTCAGGAAGCGGTGTATCCCCTCGATCCCTTGGGGGTCCCAGGGCCCCCCTTCGTTCCAAGGCCGCATGAACATCAGGGAAGCGCGGAAGGTATCGGCTCCATACCGGGCAACCTGCTCATCGGGTTCCACCACGTTGCCTCGGGACTTGCTCATTCGGTAGCCGTCTGGCCCCAGAATGATCCCTTGGTTGTATAGGCGAAGCATGGGCTCATCGAAATCCACCAGGCCCATATCTCGCATCACTTTAGTGAAGAAGCGGGTGTAAAGGAGATGCATGGTAGCGTGCTCGATCCCTCCCGTGTACTGATCGACGGGGAGCCAGTATTTGCTCACCTCTGGGTCGAAGGGGCCCTCCTGGTAGTGGGGGCTCAGGTATCGGTATTGGTACCAGGAGGAGCAGATGAAGGTATCCATGGTATCGGTCTCTCGCTCCCCGGGCCCTTCGCACTGGGGGCAGGTGGTGTGGCGGAACTGTTCATGGTATTTCAAGGGCGATTCACCGGTGGGCAAGAATTCAGCATCGTCGGGGAGGAGGATGGGTAGATCCTCCTCGGGCACGGGGACGATGCCACACTCTGGGCAATAGACGATGGGGATGGGAGCACCCCAGTAACGCTGGCGGCTGATGAGCCAGTCGCGCAACCGGTAACTAACCGCAAAGTCGCCCAGCCCTTTGCTCTTCAGGAGTTCGGTGACCGCCCTTTTTCCCTCCTCGGAGGGCATGCCGTTAAAGGGCCCGGAGTTGACCATCATCCCTTGGTCGAGGTAGGCTTCTTCTAGCTCTTCTCCTTGCCAGCCGTAGGGGGCGATGACCACGGGGATGGGGATATCGTACTTCTTGGCGAAGGCGAAATCCCTCTCATCATGGGCTGGGACGCCCATGATAGCCCCGGTACCGTAGGTCATAAGCACATAGTCGGCGATATAGATGGGGAGCCGCTCCTGGGCCAAGGGGTGGCGGGCGTAGGCACCGATGAAGACGCCGCTTTTCTCCCTCTCCACGGTCAATCTATCGATCTCCGTCTGGCGGCGGGCCCATTGGATATACTCCCCCACCTCTTTCCGCTGCTCTGGGGTGGTCAGTTTCTCCACTAGAGGGTGCTCCGGGGCTAGGACCATAAAGGTGGCCCCGTAGAGGGTGTCAGGGCGGGTGGTGAAGACGACGATCTCATCCCCCTCCTCGCTCTGGAAGACGATGTCCGCCCCCTCACTTCGTCCGCTCCAGTTCTCCTGCATCCCCCTCACCCTCTCCGGCCAGTCGATGCCGGAGAAGTCGAGGAGTTCCTCGGTGTAGTCGGTGATCTTCAAGAACCACTGCTCCAGATCCTTCTTGATGACCGGGGTGCCGCACCTTTCGCAGTGGCGATCCTCGCCCCAGACCTGCTCTCGGGCCAGGGTGGTGTTACAAGAAGGCCACCAATCCACGGGGGCATAAGCCCTATAGGCCAGGCCCTGCTTGTAGAACTGGAGGAAGATCCATTGGCTCCAGCGGTAATATTCGGGATCGGAGGTTATGGCCTCGCGATCCCAGGCCCACATGGCTCCCATAGATTTCAACTGCTTCCGCATCCGCGCGATGTTCTTGTAGGTCCACTCTTTGGGGTGGATGCCCCGCTGGATGGCCGCGTTCTCAGCGGGAAGTCCGAAGGCGTCGAAGCCGATGGGGAAGAAGACGTTGTACCCCTTCATGCGGTACCAACGGGCTTTGACGTCCGAAGGGGCCATGGCGTACCAGTGGCCGATATGGATGTCCCCAGAGGTGTAGGGGAGCATGGTCAAGAAATACCATTTGGGCCGAGAGGGGTCTTCTTCGGTGGCGTAAAGGCCGTCCTCTTCCCACCTCTTCTGCCACTTGGGCTCTATCTCTTGGGGTATGTATTTGTCAGCCATTTTAGATCACCTCTTCGGTCAGGCTCTTTTGAGGTCGCTTCTCATGCTACCTCCTTCTCGGTCAGAGCCCCCTTTGTCCCGA
>DAOULQ010000173.1:0-20805 GCA_034419095.1 Anaerolineae bacterium
GACTTATCTCCCCAGGCTGGGGCCAACTCCCTCCCCCTACCAGCCCAGCGTGGCTGATGGTGTGATGAGGAGACAGAAATGGCCTCTGAACGATGAGGGGAGTATCTGGTGGCAATAGCCCCCGCACACTACAGATCTTGGTAACCTCCAATGCCTCATCGATACTCATGGTGGGAAGGATGGTAGGAAGAGCCCGGGCCAGAAGCGTCTTCCCCGCACCAGGAGGCCCACTCATGAGCACGTTGTGACCCCCAGCAGCAGCCGCCACCTCCAACGCCCGCTTCACATGCTCCTGCCCCCGCACATCAGAGAAATCTACAGGGTAATCCGGCTCCCTAACAGCCAAGGCCTCGGGATCAGCCTCGTAGGCTGATATCTCTTCCGAACCGTTCAGATGGGCCACTAACTGGGAGAGGCTTTCTACAGGGATGACCTCTATGCCACCAATGAGGGAGGCCTCAGGAGCATCGGAATGGGACACGAACACCCGCTCAAAGCCTTCCTCCTTAGCCACACTCACCATGGGAAGGATCCCATCCGCGTGACGCACACCCCCATCTAAGGAGAGTTCGCCGATGAATACAGAAGAAGAGAGGGGTGAGACCTGTCCTGAAGCCCAGAGGATCCCCACGGCGATGGGGAGGTCGAATGCTGGCCCCTGCTTGGGGAGGTCGGCAGGGGCTAGGTTCACGGTGAGCCTTTTCATGGGGAAGACGAAACCTTCGTTCTTGTACACTGTCGTTGAAAAGCATTACCCGTGAATCTCCTCTTCTTGAGAAACTCCTCCATCTCGTGTCGGGGCTGGCCTCAACGCATACTAGATGATCGCGAGGCTCCCTTGAAGGTCTGCTACCGGGGACGACGGGGTCGGTTCCCCCTTGAGACACCCCGGACCTGACACCAAGATCTGCCCCGCTTCACCTAAGCTGAGACAGTGGTCACCCAATAGGTACCCGTACGGGGAGGGACAGGGTTTGCAGGGATAATAGGGGAAGGAGGCCTTACCCATGACAGCGAAGATATGGACGGCAGACCAGAAGCTAGACATAGTGCTATCGGGGCTGAGGCCTGTCCTGCTGCCCTGGCACGTGGCTGCCAGGGGCACGCCCTGTCCCAGACCCGACAGGGCCTAGGAATGACAGGCCAGGGAATGAGGGAACCACATCGGAGCTCTGTCGCCCCTACAAGGCCATCCCAGTGAGGATGGAAGGGCTGGTGGTTGATGTATGCGATGCCGAGGAACAGCGATACTCACTCGGTCAAGAGAGTAAGAGAGTTCTTCAGGTTGAAGGCGTCCACGTACTTTTGAACGTTTTGAGCGATGCGTTCCACGACAAAGGCATGTGGATCTGGAAACTCATCCGAAAGGTCGTAGCGCAGGTTGTCGTACAGCCGCTTTCGGGCAACCAGCACCCGCGGATCAGTCCAGACATAGCGGGCACCCGTGGCCACCAGCCATTCCTGCCTGAGGGATGGTAGCTGGTCGAAGCTCCGGCCGATCTCTTCAGGTGTGAGCCACTTTTGCCAGCGGTTGGAGTCCACCACGGCGGTCTTGATGGCCGCCTTGAAGCCGGATGGTGATAGATACGGCTTGCTCTCCACCAACCGCGTCTCATGAGTGCAGAGTTCAAGCAGGGCCGTCAGTTCGGTCGCGGTGAACTCCGGGCCAAGGTTGGCGCCCCCCATGCCCGTGGCCGGGTAATCGGCGGGGTTTGCCACCCAGTCGGTGTAGTGGCCTTTGATCAGCGAACCAAGAGGGACAACCCGATCGTACAGGCGACGGGCGCTTCCCGGGTCGAAGGTCGTGGTGTGGAGATCAGTCCCCACCTTGGCCACGATGAAGCACGGCCAGGCATGAGCCAATCCTATGGCTTCCAAGCCGGCCCGCAACCCGGTGAGAAACCGGTCAAAGTTATCGAAGTTCACTAAACCACCGTGCACTTCCTCTGTGCCTACCTCGTACGACACCGGCGGTAACCCCAGCCGCTCGCGCTCCGATTCGGCATAGGCGACTAACTCCATCGTGCGCTCAACTACCACCTCGATCTGCGGCAGTTGCCCGCCGGGGAGCGTCCGATCCACCGTCGGGTCAATATGCAGCAAGGCGTACCCAGCCTCCAGGCAGACTGTGAGTGAGGTTTTCACCTCAGACATGGTCTCTTCGAAACTTAGGCCGTCACGGGTGTGGGCATCCTTCAGCCATGGACCTCCGTGGTCGAGACATGGGTAGAGAGGTGAGGAACACTGGTATTTCGCGGCCAGTTCCTTCATCCGGGTGACAAGAGCCCGTGGAGTCCAGCCCGTGTAGCCCCCATCACGGTCCACCTGGTTCAGAGTGGCCGCAAGAAGCATAGGCGTATTGCTGGCCGCAGCCACTTTGATCGCAGCCTCCAGCACCGCATCGGAGTTGGGGCAGACGGCGAGCAGGGTGATCTGTATCCCGCGAGCGCGAAGAGCAATTAGCCTTAGGACGATCTGTTTGATGCTTGTCAGAGTCTGAGTGTTAAAGTCTGTCATCTCGACGGGCTTGCAGAAAGGTCAGCACCTGTTCCAGGGTGGGCTGGGCGGCGGTGCCGCCCAAGCCCGTGGTAGAGAGCGCGCCGCAGGCATTGGCAAAGCGCAGTGCCTCTTCCAGCGACAAGCGCCGGATCGAGTGGGCGTAGATGAAGCCAGCATTGAAGGAGTCGCCTGCCCCGGTGGTGTCCACCACCTCTACCTCGAAGCCCGGACTGTGGACTATCTGACCATTGCGCAGTGACATCGCCCCGGACGCACCACACTTGACAACCACCAGCCGGGCCCGTTTCGCCAGTTTGCGTAGGGCCTTCTCGGTATCGTCCACACGGGCAATAGAGTGGGCTTCGTCTTCGTTGGGCAGGAAGATGTCCACACTCCGCAGCAGTATCAGCAGGTCTTCATCCCCCCATACTCCATCCGGATCACAGCCAGTGTCCAGCGAGATCGTCAGCCCTACGCGATGTGCCTGACGGAACAGTTCCGGTAGTCCGACCTGTAGTCTCCGTTGGAGGAAATAGGAACCGACGTGCAGATGCCGGTAGTACGGCAGGATGGACGCGTCGATGTCGTCCAGCCGCAGGTGGGTAATGCAGCCCGGATACGTGATCAGCGCGCGCTCCTCGGGGTATGTGAGCGAGATCGTCACCCCCGTTGCCACCGCGCTGTCGCGGATAATGTGGGCTGTGCCAACACCCAGCAGGCGCAACTGGTCGGTCACGAAGTCGCCGTAGTCGTCCACGCCGAGTTTACCCAAGAAGTCCACTTCTGCACTCAGACGGGCCAGTCCCCCCGCGCAGATGGCGGAGGAACTTCCTATCACTAGTCGCAAGCCGCTGACCAGGATCTCCTGACCCAATGACGGGAAGGCGGTCAGCCCACTCACGATCAGGTCTACATTCAGTTCACCGATGACAAGGATTCCGTTGTTCATGGTCCACTTCCTCCCTCAGGCTCATGTCGGAGGGGGCCAAGTCGTCCAAGAGCAGGCCAGGGCTGGACAGAGTCCGGTGACGCGGCTCATCCGCTCGCGGGCGACAGTGACCACGAACACATTGCGCCCTCGGGGCGCCGGTTCCGTGGCCTCCTCCCAGACAGCCGTCTCGCCGACCACCCTCTGACCCTCATCCCTATCGCGTTCTGGGTGTTACACCCAGGCAGAAGTTCGCTCACAGGGGCGCGGCACTGCCAGTCCAGTAGAACGGCGGAGGCCGCAGCTGCCAGGGCGGCAACCAACTCCTGCTTGAAGATGACCAGCGTCTTGTCGGGGATCCCGTCCCGGTCCCGGGCGTTCACGGCCCGAAGAGGCTGTTGCGGTGGTCCGCCAGTATGGAGAAGACCCCCGGCGTGATGATGCACTGCTGCTGACTTCGCAGCTTCCCACTCGTCAGCAAGTTTGCACAGAGCACCACACCCACTCCGTCGTCCTCAGCCGCCCGCCGCAAGAACATCTCTTCACCGCCCATCTCATCTCTGAAGCCCTGGAATCAGCCGCCGCGCATTTCGGACGTACAGTTTCTCCAGCACATCGTCCGGCAGGCCGATGGCGTCTACCTTCCAGCGACCCTGGACGGGGAAACCGGGGTATTCGATCCGCCGCTCATCCGTCTCGAAAAAGCACCAATGGGCATCGTAAGAGTGTTTCAGCTCCGCCATATTCTCATGCGCTGCTTCCTCATCCTCAAGAGCATTCCAACCGAGCACCAAGTCGGTGCCGAACATGACTCGATCCTGGTGCTTCAGGAAGAAGCCGCGCGCTGCCTCGACTTGGTGACGGCCGATCTCGCCGATGCGGGCGGAGGTGTCCACATGGAAGTTGGGATAGCGCTCCAGACAGGCGTCCACATAGGCCAGGTCCTCCGGGTAGTTTCCCAGGTGTGCACCAATGAACCTCGTGCCAGGGTGCCGCTCTATAACTCGGTTGCGCTGCGCCAGCAGGGTGTCGTGATCCGGGAACTCAAGACCGCCGAAATGCCAATCAGGGCGCCTCTGCAACTCCTCCCAGCGCTCGTTGTTCTCGTCCAACGGTTGGAAAAAGGCCACCGGGTCGGCGGTATGGATGAGCACGGGGACGCCCAGTTCGCCAGCCTTGGTCCATAGGGGGTCCAAACGTGGGTCGTCCACCCGGATGAGGTTGCCGTCGGCATCCTTGTGGCGAAGTCCCAACTCCTTGAAGATCTTGGGGCCGGAGGCCCCTGCTTCCACCTTGCGCTCCAATTCCTCCGCCATGCGCTCGCCGAAACCCGAGGAGGTGTCGCGGAAGTCGGGAGCAGGGAAATAGACCATGCGCTCGCCCAACACTTTCCGAAAGGCCCGCATCCCCTCCTGGAAGGGGATGCCCAGTACCTCGAGGATGCCCAAATTGACCACCCGGCTCAGGTTACTGGCCTCCATAACTGCTACCAATGTTTCTACCCTGTCTGGGTGAACGTGCACGTGAGCGTCAATGACTGGACGGCTGTGCGAGACAAATCCTCTCTTTGGGTTCATCTGGGTTTCATGCCAGACAGCATAGCTTCCACTTCTGACCGTCTCGGTGCACCCTCCATTGGACCTTGGCGGCTGACCGCCAGAGCACCGGCCGCGTTGGCAAAGCGGGCGACCTGCTCCAACGGCCAGCCAGCCAGTAGTCCTACCATACAGCCAGCATTGAAGCAATCACCAGCACCGGTTGGGTCAACTTCATCTACGGTGAAGCCTTTCACGTCAAAGCGACCCTCACCTGTGAACAGCGTACAACCCTCTGCGCCCCGCTTGAGCATCACGATGTGGTCACGCCCTGCCAGAAGCGCTTTGGCCGCAGCCTCATCGTCCCTTGCCCCTGTGAGGGCACGGGCTTCGGCAGCAGTGGGCAGCAGCAGCTCGGCTGCCTCCAGGTAGGGTGCCAAGACTTCACGGAATACCTCCAGCGGCATCAGCTCAGGGCGCAAGTTGGGATCGAAGCTGAGTCGGCCGCCCGCAGCCAGAGTCAGATCTAGTGCACGACGGCATGCAGCTCGATTGGCAGGGCTCAGCGCCACGGTCGAGCCGGAAAGATGGAGCCATTTGACATTGGCGAAGTAGCCGGGGTCGATCCGGTTAGGGTCCAGCGCGCCGGCTGCCGCTTGGCGCAGGTGGAAGACGAACTCGCGGCCACCATCGGGCGCGTAGGCCACAAACGCGACGGCGGTGGTGTACTCAGCCAAGGTCTGCAACTGAGTGATGTCCACACCCTCGGCCGCCAGGCGAGTTCGCAGTAGACGTCCAAAGGCATCGTCGCCTACACTCCCGATGAAACCAACCGACGCACCCAACCGGGCTGCTGCGACCGCGAAGATAGCTGGCGCACCGCTAGGGAACGGGCCCCGGAAATCACCCACCCGGTCCAAAGGCTGTCCGACACCCGGGCGCATGACCTCTACCAGCGCCTCACCGACAGAAATGACATTTGGAAGCATATGGACGAATCTACTGTGCCTTAGTCCGGCTCGTGCCCTTCGTTGATAATGAGCAGGCCCAGCGAGCGCACCGTCACGAAGGGGACGTAGCCCCGCGCCCGGGAACGGGCGTAGGCGTCGTCAATCTGCTCCGGGACGCGGGTGTAGTCAATAGTGAGCACCAGTTTGCCCGCTGCCACCCACTGGTCTAGGATCGCCTCGCGCTCTGCTGTCCACTCCGGCGGGGAGGGGGCGTGGTCCCGTGGGTAGCCGTAGTAGAGGTCCTCCACACCGATGCCAGTGACCGTCTCCAGGTAGTCGGGGAAGCGAGTACCTAGCTCCTCGGCGTTCTGGGGGAAGACGCCGAAGCCGGGGTGTCGCTCGCGGGCGTGCTGGGCGATGGCGTTGACGAAGTCGGCCATCTCCCCCGCGGCTGTCTCCTGTCCCCGCTCTTCGTAGTACTGATACCCGTCCACACGATCGAGGTAGACCCCATCGAAGGCCAGGTCTAGGATGCGGTCCAAGTAGTCCAACATGATGACCTGCCACTCAGGGTCCCAGTAGCGCACCCAGTAGTCGCCAGCCCACTCTGGATCGGGCTCGTCCAGCCAGGCGGGTGGGTTCTCCCTCCACTCGCGCTGCCAGTAGAAGCGATAATCCTCGGCCTGTCCGATGCTCATGTAGCAGAGGACGATCTTCTCCCCGCCAGGGCTGTGCTTGAGCTTCTCGATCACCTCCCGGCTGCCGCCAGCAGCCCCGATGCTCACGACCACCAAGTCGTAGGCAGTCTCACCGATGCGTTTTGGGTCAGCCCGCTGTAACTGGTAGAGGAAATCGTTGACGGCGTGCCAGTCGGGTTCCGATGGGGACGTAGGTCCTACGGCCTTGCAACTGACCAACAATAGCATCAGCCCAAATGCCAGGACGATCCAATGCAACTTCTCCTGCCTCCGTTCAGCCACGGGCTCCATAAGCGCTCTTCGACCTCCCCCTTCGACTGCTCTCAGCGCAGTGCCTCCGGGACTCGATCGCCGTGGGCGGCCAGCAGATCGTCCACTAGGGTCCACACCTGGTCCAGGTCCAACAGTGCGGAGACCAGAGGGTCGAGCATGGCGGCGTGGTAGAGGTACTCCCGCCGTTCCTCCACTACGGCGCGAACGGTCAGTTCCTGCACGTTGACACTAATTCGGTTGATGGCGGCCAACTGGGGCGGGAGAGCGCCCACATAACAGGGGTGAACCCCGGCCCTGTCCACCGTACAGGGGACCTCCACGCAGCATCCCTGTGGCAGGTTCTCGATCAGACCGGTGTTCTCCACGTTTCCGTAGATCTTACGTATCTGCCCAGTTTCCATCGAGTGAATAATCTGCGGCGCGTACTCCGGGCTAGGATGCATCTCCAGCGGCTCACCCCGTTGCAGGCGGGCGTAGGTCTCCTCGAACTCGGCTATGTTGTTCTCCAATTCCCGCAGGTAGAAACCCACTGGCACGTTGAAGCGCTCGATCAGGTCGGGTCGCTTGAGGAAGTAGCTGGTGTACTCGGCGTTGTGCATCGAAGACTCAGTGACAAAGTAGCCAAGGCGACGGAACATCTCAAAACGCACTGGATCGCGGTTCCAGACCTCAGGTTGCTCCATCGCCGTGTGCAGTGCTGGATAGGCATCTCGCCCGTTCCGTTCGAAGCGCAATATCCACGCCTGATGATTGATCCCTGCCCCGTCGAACGTGATCTCCTCGAAGGGTGCGCCGATGTACTTGGCCAGTTGCACCGAGGTCCAGTAGATGCTGTGGCAGAGGCCCACGACGGGGATATGAGTGGCCCGGAAGACGGCCCAAGTTACCGTGGACATGGGGTTGGCGTAGTTGAGGAGCAGAGCGTTGGGACAGAGGGCCTCCATATCGTGGGCGATCTCCAATACAACGGGGATGGTGCGCACGGCGCGGGAGATGCCACCAATGCCCAGAGTGTCCCCGATGACTTGCTGGATGCCGTAGCGGGCGAGCACCTCGTGGTCAATGCGGGTGGCCTCCAGTCCGCCGACGGCGATGGTATTGATGACGTAGTCGGCCCCCTCCAGCGCCGCCTGACGATCCAGTGTAGCCTGGACGGTCGCCCCTGCGTCCAGTGTTTCCGAGAGCCAGTGGGCCATCCGCTCCGCCGCATCCAGCCGACGTGGGTCGATGTCATGCAGAGCGACAGTGGAGCCATGCAGTTCCGCAAAGGACAGGATGGCACCGAGGAGTTCCTGGGTGAAGACGACACTCCCTGCACCGATGAAGGCGATCTTGGCCATTCCCAATCTCCTACTTGAACCCACTCATCGTGAAACCCCGCACGATCCAACGCTGGAAGAAGAAGTATGCGAACAGAATGGGTATCACGACCAGGACCGTGGCCGCCATGACGATGTTTTGCCGGGTGGTGTGCTGCGTCGAGTACCAGGTCAGGATGATAGGCAGCGTGCGTCGCTCGACCTTGGTGATGACCACCATCGGCCAAAGGTAGGCGTTCCAGTTCCCCATGAAGTTCAGCGTGCCCAGGGTGGCCAACGCCGGGCCCAACTGCGGTAGCACAATACGCCGGTAGATCTGCCACTCCGACGCACCGTCTATGCGAGCGGCGTCCAGTAGCTCGTTGGGGATCGTCTCGATGAATTGCCGCAGCATAAAGAGGCCGAAAGCGTCCAGGGCACTGAACACGATCAGGCCCCAGAGAGTGTTGAGCAGGCCGACTTTCGCCAGGATCAGGTAGCCGGGAATCATCGTTATCTGGCCGGGGATCATCATCGTCAGCATGAACCAGCCGAAGAGCACCCGTTTGCCTCGGAACTCGTACTTGGCGAAGAGGAAACCGAGGAGCGAACTGGTGAAGAGGCTGGTGAGCACATTGGCAACGGCGACGAAGGCGCTGTTGCCGTAGAAGCGCAGGAGCGGGAGTTTCGGATCCTGCAGGATTGTCCGGTAGTTGTCCAGCGTGGGGTTCTCTGGCCAGAACGTAGGAGGGACCTGGAGTATTTCCGTGGCCGTCTTGAAGGACCCGAGGATCATCCATACGAACGGCGTCAGCGTCACTGAGAGCCCTAGTATCAGGATGAAGTAGACCAGGGAGCGTCCCAGGCGATACCGGACCTTGAGTAGCTCTGGACTTCGACGGATGCCTCGCGTACGTGTACGGACAGTCGTCGCCATATCAATACTCCCATTCGGTGCGCAGCAACCGCATCTGGACTATCGTGACAACCATCACTATGACAACCAGTACAAAGGAAACAGCAGCGGCCCAGCCCATACGCTGGTAACGGAAGGCATTATCGTAGATGTCAAGTACCATGACACGGGTCTGGTGGTTGGGGCCGCCGTCGGTCATCACCTGGATGATATCAAAGACCTGGAACGAGGAGAGCATCGTCATCACGCAGACGAACAGGATGGTGGGGCGCAGGAGCGGCACCGTCACCTTGGTGAAGACTTGCCAGGCGTTGGCGCCGTCAATCAGCGCTGCCTCCTTGAACTCGCGCGGGATGCTCTGCAGGGAGGCGGTGAAGATCACTAGGTTGTAGCCGTAGTCTGCCCACAGGTATGCCCCAATGACCGCCCACATGCCCACCGACACGCCCAGGAACTTGGCCCGCGGGTCGGAGAGCCAGGCGATGGGGGTGCCGCCAAACAGGCGGACGATAGCGTTGAAAAGCCCCTGCTGAGGATCGTAGAGGTAGCCCCACATCATTGCCACGCCCACCGACGCTGTCACGACCGGCAGGAAGTAGATGGCACGGAAGGCGGTCTTGACCCGATCGTGCACCGACTCGATGAGGGCCGCCACAGGCAGCGTGATCGCCACATTGAGGGGAAGCACGGCGAAGGCAAAGATCAAGGTATTCTTTAGACTGGTGCGGAACAGGCGGGCCTCCAGCGATACCCCATTGATCATGTTGCGGAAATGCTCCAGGCCGACGAAGGGATTGCTCCCCCCCAAACCCAGGATGGAGCCTCCAGCGCGCCCTGGGCTGTACTTGAAGAACATCAGCACCAAGGCCCAGCCAATCGTCAGTATCCCTATACTGCCATACAGGATCGTTGGGATTGTGACGCCGAGGATGAAGCGGCGCTGTCCAGCCGCGAGTCCGCCCCGACGCTTCGCTGGGCGCCGTGTGCGCTCTCTCATAACTGCCTTCGTTTGACCTGAGGAGCGGTAGGAGCGCGGTCGGCCGCGCCCCTACCTGCCGTTACGTCTCTACTCGAAGGTGGCGTTGGCCTCAGCGTCAATTGCCTCCAGTGCCTCATCCACCGTCTCCACCCCCTGCAATGCGAGCAGGACGTGCGGATAGACGATCTCGTACACCAGCAGGTCGCGATCGGGCATGTTTCCCAGATAGCTGCCGTAGGGAAGAATGGCCAGCGCCTTCGCGACCCAGGGCATCGCCTCGGCGATTTCGTCCGATTCGGCGACCTCCGGGATGGCGGGGATGGTGCCGCTGGCGATGTTCCACTGGAGTCCGTTGTCAAGATCGGTCGCAACGAACTTGGCGAAGTCCCAGGCCACGTCCTGGTGCTCACTGTTGGGGGAGACGACCATGCCCCAGCCGGAGTCTGCGACGAAGAGCGGGTCACCTTCCATGGGCGGCAGGAAGAAGTAGTCCCACTCGTCTTCGAAGTCTGGGTAACCAACTCTTCCCTCCGCGATGGCCCACGTCCCGATGTACCCGAGGCCCACCCTGCCCTCGAAGAAGGCATCGCCGACCCAGTTCTCGGCGTCCTCGAACAACACTGGGTCCGACACGCCCCACTCCTCTATGGCGGAGACCATCCACTCCAGCGTTTCCTTGGCCTCCGGCGTGTTGAAGGTGAAGCCGGTCATGTCTTCGTTCCAGTAGTCGCCACCGCGCTGCCGGATGCCAGCCAGGAACGAGAAGACGGCGGCGTCGGAAGAGGCAAAGTGGAAGCCGGACACCGCCATCACGCCAGCGTCGTCGACCTGGACCAAGGCCTGGGCGTCCGCCAGCACGTCGTCCATGGTCTCCCACTCAGGCGGGTACGTAAGACCAGCATTTTCGTACATGGTCTTGTTGACCAGCACGCCACCGTACTCGCAGTTGAACTCCTGCGGCAGGCCGTACAGCACGCCGTCTACGACGAAGCCACCGATGGGGGCAGCGTAGAAGAGATCCTGGGCCTCCGCCAAGGTCATCACGTCCTCGGGGACCGGGGACAGCCGTTCGGCGTACTCGGAGGTCCAGGTGCCAAACAACTGGAGGATGTCGGCCTCCTCACCCGCGGGCATGGCCGCCGCCAGAGTCTGGATGTAGAGGTCGTACTCGAAGGTCTCCAGTGTGATCTCGACGTTCGGGTTGGCCTCCTCATAGGCCGCGATCAGCGCCTCGTAGCCCATGTTGAAAGCCTCGTTCTGATGCGCCCACATCCGCAGGCTGACGGTCTCTTCTTCTGGCGTCTCGGTCACTTCAGGGGCCTCAGTGACTTCGGGCTCCTCAGTAACGGCTGGCGTCGGAGTCTCGGCCGGGCCACAGGCAGCCAGGCTGAGAACCAGCAACACAACCAGCCCACTCACCAATCTGCTCTTGCTCATGTCACTCCTCCTATCGAGCTTGCTTAGGATTGCCAAACCTAGACCTGCAGTCCACTCGCACAATCGTGCCCGCGTTCACCTCCTTTCATCTCCATACTTCACTCCGGCGTAGCCGCGATGAGCAGCGAACCTTCAAACGCAACATCGAGCCTAGCTACTGGCCCCTCGACCGTGCCCAGGTCCTGTTCGTTCACGTAGTCCGTCAACCGATAGGTCCACCCCTCCAGCCCTCGCAGTTCGATGGTGCCTTCAAAATGGCCGTCTGCCTCCGGCGTGTAGAAGGCATAGTAGAGCCGGTCGTCCTCGCGGATGACATGGCCCTCGGGCACGTCGTAGGCGATGTCGTAGAAGTTGAGATACTCCCCCTCAGAGAGGCGATACCGGTTGTAGAGGGCGAACCAACGGCGCCAGATGGGCTCCTTCTCCGGGGAAAGCCCGTGCCACTCCACAAGCCTGGCCCGCACTGTCTCATCTTCGGGCCAGACGAACTTGGTTCCGAGAACCCCGCCCGTGCCGATGGCCGAGGCGAAGTCCGTCCCGCCGTCGGAGAGTTCCACGTGGTCAGCGCAAACCGCCGCCCGTGGCCCTAGTAGGGCCTTGTAAAACTTGATGCGCTGCCGTACCTGGATGCTGCTGGTCGGGTCAGCGGTGACCGCCTGATCATAGTGGGGCAGCAGGCTAAAGGTCGGCGGGGTGCCGCATGAGCAGATCTGGGTGACGCTATGGGGCTTCAACATGCGGGTCATCTCATGGATCAGGCTGTACACCTCCGCAAAGGCCACCAGGGAGTCCTCGGGCCGTTCGTGGTAAGGAGAACCGTAGCATGGAGGGACAAAATAGACATTATCCAACTTGTGGCCGTCGAAGCCCCAATCCTCGATAAAGCGGCGGGCCAGTTCCTCCATGTACTCCTGGACGCCAGGCACAGCAGGGTCGAGGATCGCCAGCCCCCGGTTGTTGCGGGCCACGCTCCCATCGGCGTGACGGCACAACCAGTCGGGATGCTTCTGCACGATGTCGGCGACCCGGTAGTCGTGCGACTCGTATCCGCCGATCCCGTCCTCGACTGCCAGCGGGTACCACCAAATCTGGGCGTAAAGGCCGGCGGCGTGGATGGCCTCGACCATCTCCCTCATCTGGGTCTCCCCGGCGGGGAAGGTGTGGTCCCGAGGGTTCCAGTCGCCGTAGGTATCGAACCAGCGGTCGTCCATGGTGACCCAGCGAATACCCAGTTCCTGGAGTTTGGGGACTACGCCCAGCACCTCCTCCAGCCGCACGTTGAACTCGTAGCCCCAGGAGCACCAGGCGGGAGCGTAGTCCTCTGCGTTCCTCTCGGCCGGGTGCAGGCCCTGAGCGGCCAGGAGGTCAGCGTAGAGGGCCACCGGGTCATAGAAGTCGCCGTGATGGACGGAGAGCAAGGTCCGCAACCCCTCGACGTGCCCCCAAGGTGGGATGACGACGGGCTCCCGGTCCTCCAGTGCTATGCGCGCTCCGTGGCGCGCTCCCGCCTGGACCGGCATGTACCACAGTTGGGGCACTGGTTCGATGTGGGCCAGGGCGACTCCCAGTTGCCGGTTCCAGACGTAGACCAGGGGGATGCCGCCGCCCTCGGCCTCCTCCAAGTGACCCAGGTAATTGTCGCGGGAGAAGAACGACGGCAGAGGGAAGGCGAAGTCCTGCCCCCACTCCACCGATGCTCCCTGGAACGACCAAAACTCGTTGGGCGCAAGGGCCGGGTCCGTCCGCGAGCTGTCGAGCTGCAAGACCGTGTCGGCGACGCGGTCGAGGGTGATCGGGGCATCGGAGAGGTTCTCGTAGCGGGCCTGCAGGATGAGAGCCTCCGGCCACTGGGGGTAGGCGTCCACCGTGAGGGTGCAGCGCAGCCGGCCCCCGCCAGGCAGGTCTGCCACGCCGCTGATCGTGAACCGCTCCGCCTGGCCCAGGTCGGTCGTCACCTGCTCCTGCCGAACGCTGCCAGCCTCCAGGGCGAACCGGTCCACCACCTCCCCGTCAGTTTCCACCTCCGTCCATCCGTCGGCCACGGTGGTCTCCCCTTGCGACGGCCCGATGCGGAAGTGCATCGCGCCGTCCAGTTCCATCACGATTCCTGTATGCTCGACCACGATCCCCTGCCGTTCGCCCTCTGCCATCTCATCCCCCTCTCCCCCCATTTCCCCTCCCCCCAGGAGCGACTGGCAGCCAGCCAAACAACCGACCAGCCAGCAAACCAGCAGCCATCCAGCTATCCAACCTTGTACCTTCACAGTTCTACCACGGCCTTCAGGTTGTTCGGCCGGTCCGGGTTCAGCCCCTTCACCACCGCCCGGTGATATGCCACACGCTGAATCACCGGGAGGTAGAGCGGCCCGCGCTCCCACTCATTCAAGCCGCTGCGTAGTTCGACGACGTCGTGCGACCGCCAGTCGGAGAACACCGAACCATCTTCAACCAGTGCCAGGGTGCGCGCCCCCAGCCCTGCCATCTCCTCCAGCACGCGAAGCTCCTCCCCCAGGCCCGCGTCAGAGAGGAAAACCACCACCAATGCGCGCTCGTTTGCCATGGACATCGGCCCGTGGCGGAACTCCAGGGGGTGGTAGGCTTCAGCGTGAGAAAGCGACATCTCTTTGGCTTTGAGCATCGCCTCGTTGGCAAGGCCGTAGAGTGGTCCGCCGCCGAGGAAAAAGAACCGCTCAATCTCCTGGTCCGCCCCCAGCCGTTGGGGCAGGTCTCCCAGTCGCACCACCAGGTCCTCCAGGGCGTCGGGGAGCCTGTTCAGACGCTCCAGCATACCCTCGTCACCAGCCAACGTAGCGGCTAGTGCCTGGATGAGGAGGAGCATGCTGGTGAAGGAGCGGGTTTGAGCGATGCTCTGTTCCTGTCCGGCCGGGGTGACCAGCGCGAAGTCGGCCTGCCGGCTCAGGGGGCTTTCAGGGTAGCAGGTGACAGCGATAGCCAGCCCCCCGCCGGCCTCCCGAAAGCGTTCCAGCGCCCGCAGCGTCTCTGTCGTCGTTCCGGAGCGAGAAACAGCGAGGAGCAACGTCGGGTTAGGAGAGACTGTGCCGGGAAAGAGCCACAATTCAGAGGAGGGAAGAGCACGGGCGGGGATGCCGCTGCAATGGGTGAGAGTCGCTGCTGCGGTCTGGGAGAGGTAGTAGGTGGACCCGCACCCCACGACGAGGATTTGGTCAACGTCCGCTTGACCCGCGAACTCCTCGAGCGCTGTTTTGCCCACCGCAAAGGCATCCAGGGTCGCTTGCCAGGTCTGGGGTTGGCTGAGGATCTCCTGCCAAGTGTGCGACTCTTTCGCCATTAGCCTTCCTCACCCATCTCTGTCGGCCACGATGACTCTAATTCCCATCTCCTCTAAACAGGCCAGCGTCTCCGGGTCGGTGTCCGAGTCAGTCACCAGGACGGTAATTCGTTCCACTGGCGCAACATAGGCGGTGGAGATCTTTCCGAACTTGGTATGGTCGGCCACCAGGATCACCTCCGAGGAGAAGTTGATGATGGCCCTGTCGGTCATCGTCTCCGGGAGGTAATCGTTGGTCAGGCCAGCCTGTACATCAATGGCCCTTATCCCCATGATGACCTTGTCGGCGTGCAGTTCCTTCAAGACTTGCTCCGTGATGTGGCCGATCATGGACAGTTCCGAGGGGCGTAGCAGGCCCCCAACCACGATCACTGTGATGTTGGGCTTGCCGGCGAAGAGGTTGGCGATGTTGAGGGTATTGGTTATCACCGTCAGGTTATCCTTCTCTACGAGGTTGCGCGCCACCTCCAAGGTGGTGGTGCCTGATCCCAAGAAGACGGTCTCAGCATCTCGGATCAGTTCGGCCGCTGCCCGCCCGATCCTTCTCTTCTCCTCCTCGTTCTCCGCCATCCTCTGGATGATGGGCGGCTCGGGCGCCGCTGGCTCGGCGATGACAGCCCCGCCGTGGGCCCGCTGGATTACCCCTTGCTCATCCAGTTGCTCCAAGTCGCGTCTGATGGTTGACTCACTAACCTCGAACAGCTTACTCAACTCGGCGACGGTGCCTTTCTTGTTCTGCTTGATAAACTGCGAAATCTTCCGCTTGCGCTCTTCTCTTAGCAATATGCCTCACCCCTGTCAAACATGCGCCTTCGGGCAATCATGATGCCGAATTCTAAGCAAATTATACCAGAATCTTGTGTACTTGTCAAGAGAATAGTGCGCATTTTTGCCATATCTTAAGCAAACATGTCGTTTTCTAATGCAAAGCGCCCGCCCTCCCATAGCATTAGAAAGCAGAAAAGCCCACGCTCTTAGCATCGCCTTCTTGCGCCCTCCTCCAGCCTTCTTTGCTTACCATTACCAGTGCAATACATACAAAGAGTTGTATCAAACCCGATGCGGCGTTCCATTTCGCTCGTCATTCATGGCCGAATGGTGCATTGGTTCACCTAAAATGTTACTGACGGGGTATAGTTCGCTCAAATGATAATGTTACCGGAGGAACTATGCCCACCGAGGACGAGATGACCATTGATGAACGAAGAAGGTATCTGCGCAAGATGAAGAAGCGCTATGCCCAGGCCCACCGAAAGGGGCGTGGCCAGTTGTTGGGCGAGATGGAAGCAGTGACCGGGCTCCACCGCAAGAGCCTGATCCGGCTGATGAAGGGGAGCCTGGAGCGCAAACCCCGCTGCAAGCAACGGGGCCGCACCTACGGCCTTGAGGTCGATGATGCTTTGGGGATCATCGCTGAGAGTTTTGATTACCTCTGCGCCGAGCGTCTTACCCCCAACCTGGTTTGGATGGCTACTCATCTGGCTCACCATGGCGAATTGGAAACCTCACCCCATCTTTTGGAGCAGTTGAGCCACATCAGCACCTCAACCGTAAAACGGATCCTCAAGCGCATCCAGCAAGACGAGCCCCTTCTCCCTCGCAGAAGACCCTCCGGGGGCAATAAAGTAACCCGAGATGTCCCCATGGAACGGATCGCCTGGAATGAACAGCAACCAGGCCACTTTGAAGTGGATTTGGTCCATCATTGTGGTCCCAGCGCTTCTGGAGAGTATGTGCATACGATTCAAATGATCGATGTGGCTACCGGCTGGAGCGAGAGAGTAGCCGTGCTGGGGCGCAGTTACCTGGTTATGGAAGATGGTTTTCGCCGCATCTTGGCCCGCCTGCCATTCCCCATCCTGGAACTCCATCCAGACAATGGGAGCGAGTTCTTCAATGACCACCTGGTCCGCTTCTGGAAGGAGACGATAGTAGATCTCGAGCTCTCCCGGAATAGGCCTTATCAGAAGAACGACAACCGCTTCGTCGAACAGAAGCAATCAACCCTGGTGCGGGCCTATCTGGGCTACGATCGGCTCGACTCTGTTGCCCAAACCAATGCCCTCAACCAACTCTATGACAAGATGTGGTTGTATTACAACTTCTTTTCCCGCAGGGATCCTTGACGGACAACCCGTCATGCGCGTGACGGAGAAGATCGTCCTCTCTGCAGAGGGCCAACCCTCACGGATCAAACGCCGCTTCGACCAAGCTCGAACGCCATTTGACCGCCTATCTGAAACCAAGGTGATCTCTGAGGAGCAAAAGGAGCAGCTTCGAACCCTTCGTGACCAGCTCAACCCTCGACAACTCCGTCAAGAGATTTACCAACTCATCGATCATATCTTTCGTCTGCCTGGTGCCGTTCCAGAGAGGACGGAGGACGTTTACAAAACCCTATCTACACCTACTCAGAACCGGAAAGGAGAGGGCATCCCGGTAACATTATCATTTGAACCAATAACTTCGTTCGGTAACATTTTCATTTGGCTGGACACGACGATGGCGGTCACGCCGACAATGAGCACTTTAGTGGCCTCATGAACGGCAGCACCGGGCTGCCCGCAAGGGATGCTCCTATCCAGGACAAGTGGCCAGGACGATGACTGCCATGAAAGGACCTGCAATGAGAACTTTGTGGTGTGTTGCCGAGGATGTGCCAGCAGATTTTGGGGGCCTACGTGAGGCGGCAACAGTGACCACTTGATCTAGCCCGAGTCCCTCCACCTAGACGGGCGAGGAAGCAAGCAGTGAGAGACGCCGTTATGCTGGCCTTAGGGCGTAAATTCGACGGTTGCGGAGTTAATGGAGGTAGGCTATCGGATTCAATCCTCTTCACAAAGAGGCAAGAAGGAAGCTATGGCCCTTCGCGCCATCATCTGGGCCGCCGGCCCCGCAAGGCCAGCGGAATGGATTCCAGTTTGACCAACGACTTGCCCGCTACGAGGCCCTCTCAGCAAGAACACCCCCGTTCAGCTCCAGAGGATATCCTATAAGGGGCTGTTGGTTGGCAGGCGATGCCGAGAAAAACAAAACTGGTACTAGATGTTGCAGGAGGGCCTCAAGGTTTCGTGCATAGCGCTGCAAGCGCTGTTGTCTGCTTTGACGGCTTTTTGGTTTGGGAGTATCCTGACAGTCAAGCAGATAGTGAGCAGGGTTTGTAATCTATTTGCAAAATGGGGTGATACTGTAGATGGGCGAGCCTGAATTCTCTAGGGCGGTCATCTGGGATCTGGATGGGGTCCTCGCTGACACTGAGCCATTTCACTATATGGCTTGGAAGAAGACGTTTCACAAGATGGGGGTTCCTTTCTCCAGGGAGGATTTTGCCCTCGTCTTTGGGCTGAGAAATAGCGATATCATCGCCCGGATGCTCGGGGACTTGCCAGGGGAGGAGATAGAGAGGATCAGTGAGAGGAAGGAGTCTCTCTTTCGTCAGGCTCTGAAGGGCAAGGTCATGCCGCTGCGAGGAGCCCTCTTCTGGCTGGAGGAACTGAGGAGGGCTGGCTTCGGGCAGGCTCTCGCGACCTCTACCCCTAGAGCGAATATCGAGGTGATCGTTGGGGGTTTGGGTATAGGCGCCTTCTTCGATGCCATAGTCTCGGCGGATGAGATCTGGATAGGCAAGCCAGAGCCTGAGATATTCCTCTTAGCAGCGAACGCTTTGGGGGTCTCCCCCGATCGCTGCATGGTCATAGAGGACACGCCAGCCGGAGTGGAAGCGGCGAGAAGGGCGGGGATGAGGTGCATCGCAGTGACCACGTCCTCTCCGAGGCAGATCTTGGCTGAGGCCGACCTGGTACTCGATAGCCTGGAGGATCTGTCCCTTCACGATTTCGAGGCCTTGCTATCGAGTTGACCTCGGCCATGTATCTAACTCCATTCTAGCGGGTAGGGATCGAGAACCCTTTGCTGCGTAGTTTTGATGGCTTTCCTACCCCGTTTTGATCATCATTATTCTCCCACCCCCTTGAGACCACGATTTCCGGGGTGTTCTTAGGTATAAGAGTATCCATGCGACCCGTTTTAACCCCGGCAAAATGACTGTGGCGGTATCAACATACCTACACCCAAAGAATCGCCTGAGAGAACGGGTGATAGACGGCCTGATCCCGGGCTGAGCTTGGTTGTTGTGGGTTCAAGAGGATAGGCAGGAATTTGCTCATGTAAGGTCCACCCCGAGGAGGGGAACGCGCCTGTAAGTTGTATTCTCTGCATTGACGGCGTCTAGGTTCCGGAGTACACTGGGGGTCAAGCATACAGGCAGCACGGTCTATCAGCTATCTGCCAATGCTTGGGTCGCCGCTCAGCTCGAGGCGGTCATGCAGCAGCATGACACCTTCGATCAGCACAGATCGAACATGAGGGCCTCCTTATGAATATTCCTTCATACTTGATCTTGTCATCCCTCATGGTTCTTTTCGGCTATCTTGTCTTCCGAGTTGCAGTTCGCAGGGATTATGAACGACAAGGTAAGCTCTCTGCGTTCTCAACAGTACTCGAGTTTCTTGTCTTTGCTCTTCACGCGAATCTCTCCTATACCTTTCTTCCTGCAAAGTGGCCAGCTCTTCCATCTCTTCCGGACAACGAATTCCACAGTGCACTTGGATTGGGCATCGTTGCTATAGGGTTGGTGATCACACTCTGGTCAATGAGCAGCCTAGGATTCCGTAAAGCCTTGGGTCAGCAGACTGACACTCTGTATCGCTCAGGCTTCTATCAATACAGCAGGAACCCTCAGATCGTCGCATATGGCTTAGTAGTCATCGGATTTGCACTCTTATGGCCATCCATATATGGCTTAGGATGGATTCTGACATACGGTGTGATAGCGCACATGATGGTACGGACAGAGGAAGAGCACTTAGCGCGGAAGTTTGGTTCAGAGTACGAGAGTTATCGTGCGGAACTGCCAAGATACCTCCCATGGCCTTGGGGATGAACTGATGAGTTGCTGCATAACATCTCGCTGGAGCGGAAGCCGGATAAAGGGCCAGAATCAATGAATCGAGGAGGACTCATGAAGAGCTATCGAGAGGAGCTCTGGTTCAACATCCCTCAACGTCGGGCTTTTGTTAACATCACACCTCAGGTTGAAGCATGTTTGCGTGAAAGCAGTGTCAAAGAGGGGCTGGCACTTGTGAATGCCATGCACATAACTGCCTCCGTCTTTATCAATGATGATGAACATGGCCTCCATCAAGACTATGAGGACTGGCTGGAGGAGTTGGCCCCGCATGAGCCCATCAGCCGCTATCGCCACAACCGCACCGGAGAAGACAACGGCGATGCCCACCTCAAGAGGCAAACCATGGGGCGAGAGGTCGTGGTAGCGGTCACGGATGGTCAGTTGGACTTCGGACCGTGGGAGCAGATCTTCTACGGAGAGTTCGATGGCCGTCGGAGGAAACGCGTCCTGGTCAAGATCATCGGCCAGTGAAGGTTTGAAGGATAATTGCCAGGGCGCTGTGTTCAAGAGATCAGCGCTGCCTAACATCCCTCTGGGGCCCACCGCGCTCCGCGCGGGGGCTGAGCGCTGCAGCGCTAGGCGGCCCTTTGCCTTCCTCTCCCTCTTGCCTGTCACTTCTGTTTCGTTCCTTTCCGTGACGCACGCTCAGATTCTCTCTTCCGATACCCCGCCCGTCCTCCCGTTAGCCTCGGTAGGCTCTCGGAGGGCTTCCGAATGCGGATTCCCTCTCAGGTTCCACGAGATCCTTCTTCTGGTTGTCTACGTCCTTGCAGAGACAGGATCAGCTCAACGATCTTTTCGATGAATTTCCAGTTAGCGGCGGACCGGTTCCCCAAAGTATCCACAAGGACAGGGGTTCATAGCACCCACCAGCATGAAGTTGGCAGGAAAGGTCAGGGTGGTCTTGGCCCGACTGATGGTCACCACCCGGTCCTCCATGGGCTGCCTCATCACCTCCAATACCCGATGCCCAAACTCCGGTAACTCGTCTAGAAATAACACCCCGTGATGGG
>DAOULQ010000174.1:0-4589 GCA_034419095.1 Anaerolineae bacterium
GTTCATGTCCCATGGATCACCTAACATGGTAGCAGCATAGTCTTCGCCGGAGGTCATGCTGGGAGCCAGGATCCTGAGAATGGGTGCTTGATTCATGGTTACCGGGCCTGGGCTATAGGGGGTGTACGCTCCGCTAGATAGTTGGCCATAGATGTAGTACCTCCCCGGACCCAGGCTCACAGGCGGAAGGGGGGAGGAGTTGTTCCAAGAGTAGTACTCCTGCCCTGCTGGGAGCCCAGAGGCTATCCGTTCGCCGTCATAGCCCCTGTTGTCATCATCGCAATAGAGGTCAACGCTTTCCGTTCCGGCGTTCTGGGCCGTCCACCTAATAGTGTAAGCCGGCGAACTATCACCAGATGTTAGCCGGACCCAGTCAAGTTTGAAGGTTATGCCTGACAAAGGGCAAGGATCTATCCTCAATCCCGTGATCTGGCCCGACCAACTTCCTTGCATAACCCATTGGGGCAAGTGAATGGTGTAGAGATGCCACCCGCCTGAGACGGGGAGATTACCAGTAAGCCCGGCAATCACCGCAGGGTTTGGCAACCTATTCCAGTAGATCACAGCGTAGGAGTCCGTGCCTGGAGGCAGCCAGAGGCGAAACGATAAGCGTGTATACCTAGAGGCATCAATGGGGTAGTTCGTGCCATTCTTGCCGATATTTTGAACACTAGGGTACCCTGGATGGAGTACCCAAAAGTAGGGATCGTTCGAGGTAGAAAAACCGCTGAGGATCCCATCGGATAGCGAGATGGAGTCGATGTGCGTCGGTTGGACGATGTCGCTGAGTTGTGCCATATCCCAAGGGTCACCGAGAACAACGGTAGCGAAGTCATCGCCTTCCGCGATCCCATCATCGTAGCCATCCGGTTGAGTGATTGTGACGGTGGTAGGGCTAGCGAAACAGTTGGCTCCAGCCCTGTCGCCGGTCACGAGGAAAGAGATTAAGAGTAAAAGGACTCCAATCGAAAGGCAACAATTTAGAGCCATAGAGAGAGGGCCCTTTCCATTTTCCACAACTCTACTCCACCATGCTCTGAGCGTATCGAAGAGCCTACTCCATGATAATCTACCATCTTGTCCGAACTCCCGTCAATGGCCAGTTCGTACTAGAGAAAGACTTTTCTTCAGAGGGGAACCCGTCTCTTTTGAAACTCGAAGAGAAGTCATCAAGATGTGGGCTAAGGAACTATAGGGTGGCGGAGCGCAGTGGGTTGATCCCTGCACGCTTCAGCAGGCTACGCTGCGTTGCACCGTTCCATCAGGTTATGCCAAAGAGAAACCGGGGAGGGCGCTCATACACTTGGTGAGACTGGCACGTTCCAGGGGAAAGGTTGCAGGAGCTCGAATCCCGCGGAAGAAGGGGGAAGTCCAAATATCCGGCCGTGTAGGGCTTTGCTCTTCGCCTGGGGATTGGACCGGCGGAGTCGATCCCAAAGCCAAAGCGATATAGTTAAGGGCCTCAGCCCCTTCTTCTTCTGATGAACCCTGCCGTCTCTTTCAGCAGTCGCTTAATCCCCCCTCGCCTGTAGTGGAAGATCGCCTCGTCAATTAACATCCCAAACGTCTTGGCGGACGGTTTCGTCGCTTCCGTAGGTGTGGGGAAAAAGAGACGTTGGCGTCGTTCTGGGATTGCGGGGTTCCGGCAGAATCTATCTAAAGGTTCGATGGTCTTATCCCAAGTGAGGCGCTCTCGTACCAATCGTTGAGCGTTTTGGCTATATTCGCTCACCACTTCCGGCGAACTCAAGATCTCATCAATAACTTTGGCGATCTCTTCCTCACTCTCTGGATCCACGATCCAGCCTGCCTTATACTCCGATATGTATCGAGATAGTTCGGAGTAGTCGTTATAGATCACGGGCAGCCCACACCACAAATATTCCACGGTCCTGGTGGTGAAGGCGAGTTCCCGCTCAGCATTTCGAGCCATCAAATCGATGGCCACGTGTGCCTTGCCATACTCCTTGAGCAGTTGCTCTCGGGGTACCATGCCGGGGAAAGAAACCCTGGGAGAGGCCTTCAACTTTCTCCTCAAATCCTCAAAAACCCCGGTTTTGATTTGGTAGGTTGGATGTGCACCTCCAAAGACTTTAAGCACACCCCTTTCCAGGTTTTCCAGCTTCTCCACCAGGATCGATAGGCCGACCGATGGGTCCTGCCAAGGCAGGAAGACACCGCCATAGACGAAGGTGAGTTCATCAGAAGGGCGTCGGGTGGGGAGATGAGGGGAGAGAGAGACGGGAATCGTGGCCAATACTCTTTCCACCTCTTCGATGCCGGCCATCATTAGCCAGGGTAGAAAGTATTGTCTTTGTCGCTCTCCGGCGCAGGTAAAGAAATCGCCTTTGCTAATGCTCTGCACCTTCTCCGCCATATGGTGTCCCATCTCCGCCGTTCCCCCCTGCATGGCCCTCTCCAGGATGTGCGGCCCGTGGAAATCGATGACCACCGGGATGTCGCGCTGGCGGTTGAATTTGGTGGCCGCTGGCCAATGACAGAAGAGGATAACCTCTGGTTCGGTGGTCTTGATCAGGTAGTTGAGCCCTTCAGGGTCAGGGTCCCAGAGTCGTACGCCAACAGCCTCTGCGTCCTTCCTCTCTCTAGAGCACCAGTTAGGCATGGCAAAGATAACCTCATGTCCCTTGCTTATCAAGCCCTGGCCTAGACCCCAGGCCCGGAGTCCGGCACCTGTGGTGGGAGAGCCGGGAAGGGGAAGAAGGTCGTTGGCTACGACGAGCACCCTGCGGCTTTCTCCTTTTCTCCCCGGACTCAATCGAGAGGGCTGTTCTTTTCGAGACGGATGCAGGGCTTGCGCTCCTAGAAAGATCGGGCCCCTTCTAGGGGAGAGCACCTCTTCATAGATATCAACCAATCGCTGCGTGTTGACTTGCCAGTCGAAGAGTTCTTCCGCCCTTTTCCTGGCATTGGTAGACAAAGTACGTTGCAACTCTTCGTCGCAGATCACCATCTGAATCTGCTCGGCCAGTTCGCGAGGGTCTGCCGTGTGGGTCTTGACGACGTCTTTCATCTGTTCCAGATCCTTCCCGATACCTGCGGTAAAGGTAATGACCGGTTTCCCCATGGCTAGGTACTCTGGGATTTTCGCGGGCAGTCTAAACTCGTTGAAAGAGGTAGTCCCACCGCTCTGAACGAGGAAGTCGCCAAGGGCAAGGTATCGGTGGATCTCTCGGTGTTCGATGGGTCCGAGGAGGAGAGTTCGGTCGCCGATGCCTAATTCTTGGATCATAGAGTCCACCCGTTCTTGCACTTGAATTCGCCCCAAGTGCACTAATATACTATGGGGATGGTCGTCGGCCATCAGTGCGAAAGCCTCTAACAGGATATCGAAATCGTGGAATCTGGCCACGGATCCCGAATATAGTATCACTCGCTTCCCCTCCAATCCGAGACGGCGGCGCAGGTCGGAGGCGTCCACTTCAGGATTAAATCGTTTCAAGTCAACCCCAGGGTAGAGGAGATAACTCTTTTTCCGCCACTCGGTTTGCAGCAGTTCAACTAGGGGCGGGCATATGGCCGTGAATGCATCCGCAAACTCCTCCGCTACAGGGGATATAACGGGGTGAAAGTAGCTCCAGATCTCGGGGTGTTGGAGGGTGCTGGCTAGGTAATCCAGATCTCCAAATAGAGCGGGACCGTTGTGAAAATCGAAAAGGAACCTCTCATTGTCCTCGAAGTGGATAATTAGCCTCGCCCCGGTGCGATATTTGAGTTCCAGCCCAACGCGGGCTGGCACATGTCTGGGGGTCCAAATGTGGATGATATGGGGGCCAAACTCTTTGACCTTCTTCACAAGAGAAGGGTGCAACACGCTGTTTCGAAATCTGACTTCTACCAGATCATAGGCTGGTGGCTCATGCATCAGGTCAGCAGTTGACTTGTCACCGTTTAGAATGAGCAGGACTTGGTGCCCTCTGGAGACGAGCAGATTGGCGAAGTGATGCATATGCATCACGCCTGGGCCAGTGAAATCCATGTAGCTGACCATTGCGATATTCATCTGTGTGACTCCACTCTCTCTGTCTTTTATGGCTGGAGCCGTCAACTGGGAATAGGCTTGAGAGGGACTGCTAAAGCCCCCGTCTCTGTCTGGAGCCTCACGTGGTTAAAGGGCGTAATGAGAGCCAGCCGCGCCAAGTTGAAGAGGAAGGTATCTTGAGCCGACCTGCACCAGAAGCAGATCTTCTAGAAGCAAGACCCCCAGAACTAATAGTCGATGTAGACGACTCTCTCGAATAGAGCCTGATCGGTTAACTTTCTTTTCCTCTGAACCTCGCGCCGTTTGATCAGCGTTCGCGGCAGAATCAGCAAATTGTAAAGGAAAGCCCTTTTGAAAGGAACCGATGGGCTAAGGAGATAGGTGCGCAAGACCGCCTTGTAGGTTCTCGCCCAGGTCTCCCACTGGTAGCATTTGATAGCCGTGGTAAGGGCGTTTCTCATGCCGATGTAGTCCCGAAACCGACTTCCCTCAGATGATCCGCTTCTACGGTGGAAGGCGATGGAGCGAGGGACATAGATAACTTCGTAGCCTTCGATCCAGGCTCTTAAGGAAAGATCTACATCCTCAT
>DAOULQ010000175.1:0-3851 GCA_034419095.1 Anaerolineae bacterium
CTCCTTTCTCCTAAGTCTCTCGGGCTAGGACTAGAGCCCAGACGGATCGCGCCCCTTTCTCGCGCAGGGCCTCTGCACAAGCCTCCAGGGTAGCCCCGGTGGTACAGACATCATCGATGAGAAGAACCCGCCTGTCTTTTGACTTTTCACCCTGGCCGCGAAAAGCGCCCCTCACGTTCTTGCGCCTTTTATCAGCCTTGAGAGCCACCTGAGGCGCGGTCTTTTTGATGCGCACCAGACTCCCCTCTTCTATGGGTAATCCGCTTCGCTCGCTCAGTTCCCGGGCCAAGAGCGTGGCTTGATTATACCCTCTTTCCCGCAATCTATTCATGTGCAGGGGTACAGGCACGATCAAGTCCGCGAGCAAGGGGTTTTCCAAGAGATAGTGATGCATCAGATCCGCCAACGGAAGGGCCAGTTTACGCTTTTGGCGGTACTTGAACTGGTAGATGGCGCGCTTTAGAGGACCCCGCAGGTATCCTACCCCTCTGATGCCGTCGATGGCCAAAGGGTCTATCCGACAGGAAAGGCAAGGGTCTTCTACTGAGGGAAGCCCACACCGAGAGCAGAGAGGCGGTTCTATGAACTCGATTTCACTGATACAGGTGGGGCAAAGCCAAGAACCTGAGCGACCACACCCGGCGCAACGGGGAGGGAAAAGAAGATCCAAGAGGGAGTTTTTCGCCCCTCGCCATAGGCTCAACTGGTCGCCTCGATCGATTTCTCTTCTCCCACGGGATCCCTTTGGGATAGCCGATCTCCTACTTTAGTCCCCGCGTGGACGATAGTTCCGGCTGGGAGTTCCAGCACCGAATGTGCATGCCGGACAAAGGGGCCCAGCCGATTGGGGCGCAAGGAGTGGCAAGAGTGTACCACTTCCCCCTCGCCATCCAGGTAGAGAACGTCGATGGGGAAGGCCATGCCGAAAGTGTGGATCCAACTACAAGGTTCTATGAGGAACCCTTCCCCCTCCTCTAGGAAAGAACGCCCCAGGAGGCCTTTGGCCCTCTCCCAGAATCGTTGGGCTTTCCGAACCCGGTTGGCGAGGATGCAACCTCGGGTGAGATTGACTAGGCTAAAATATTCCACCGGTGAAGAAGACGTCTCGGAGTTTAGGGATAGCAGGACCAAGGAGTATTACCAGGATGGCTGGGAAGATGAGGAAGACGAGAGGGATCAGCATCTTAATCGGGGCCTGTTGGGCCAACTCCTCAGCCCGTTGTCGGCGTTGGATGCGCATCTGTTCTGATTGGATACGGAGCACCCTGGCGATGCTGACACCCAACTGGTCAGCCTGGATGATGGCGGCTACGAAACTAGTGAGTTCGGGCACTTCAGCACGATCGGCCATATCGCGCAGCGCTGCCTTTCGCCCTTTTCCCATCCTTATCTCGGCGATAGCGCGCGCAAAGGCCCAGCTCAATTCATTGTCCCACTTCTCCGTCACCTTAACCATGGCCGAGTCGAAGCCTAGGCCTGCTTCCACGGTGATGGTCAAAAGATCCAGGGTATCAGGGAGAGCCTTCAGGATCTCGTCTTGTCTCCCCTTAATCTTCCTCCCCAACCAGATGAGGGGCAGGTAAAATCCCAGCACTCCCAAAAGGGTGGTGAAGAGGAGAAGGTTGGTAAGGGGAGCCCGAGCCAAAAGGAGAAGTCCGAGGGGAAGAGCCCCACAGATCAGAGCGGAAAGCCCCCGAATTCCCAGGAACTCGGCCGCCCCCCAGTCATAGGGATGGCCCGCTAATTCCAGCCTGTGGCATACGTTCTCCACGTTGTGACGGGGAGCCAGACGGCCGATAAAGCCGGCTACTCCCTGAATGAGGGGTTTTATCGCCCTTTCAGAGAAGGGTTCGCTCAGTTCGATCTCCTCCAAGGTCAAGACCTGCCGCGTGGCGAACTGGTCCAAGCGGGCTTGCACCGGGTCTCCCGCCCGCGGAGAAGCCAATCCCATGAAGATGAGGACGATGCTCCCTCCTAGGGCTAAGGCCAAAAGGAAGGGCAGATAGGTTAACATCCTCTATACCTCTATGACTACTATGCGTCGAATAATGAAGAAGCCAGTAACCATCCCCACGGCCGCTATGATGAGCATGGCCAGGCCGCATTGGTCCGTGAAAAGAACCGACATGTATTCTCGGTTCACCATGAAGAGGAAGCCTCCTAGTGCGAAGGGGAGGAAGGCTATTACATACCCCGAGAACCTCTGGCCCGCGGTGATAGTGCGGATCTCTCCCTTGATCCGCACTCTCTCTCGGATAGTATGCCCAATGGTATCTAGGATCTCCGCTAGGTTTCCTCCTACTTCGTGATGGACGTTGATAGCCGTGATCATCAGATCCAAGTCATCGCTATCCACACGGCGGAGGAGGTTCTTGAGGGCTTCCTCGTTTGAGAGACCTAAGCCTATCTCCCGTACCACCCGGCCGAACTCTTCGGAGATGGGGGGAGCCAGTTCCTTGGCTACCATCTCCATAGATTGCAGGAGGCTATAGCCGGAGCGGAGGGAGTTAGCCAGAAGGGTGATGGTGTCGCCTAGTTGGTTGTTGAAGGCGATCAACCGACGCCCCTGGCGCATCCTAACATAGAGACGGGGGAGGTAGAAACCCAGGAGGCCACCCACTATGGCCAAGATATTCTGGAAGAGAAGAAGGCCGATCAGGAAGCCTATGAGCGCAGAGGCTAGGTTAAAGAGGAAATACTCTGCTACAGTGAGCTTCAAATCGGCTCTGGCCAGTTCAATGGCCATCCGCTCGCCAAAACTCTGTTCAGCGATGGCGCGATTGAGGCCCGCCACTATGGGAGGAGCCGTTGCCTCCTTCTCCGCGGCTACTGAGGGGCTCTCGGCTTCTCGACCGGCATACCGCCCCAACCGTGTCTGGATTAGGTCTGACTCACCACCTATGGTTCGAGCCACCCCCCAAAAGAGGACGATTATGGAGAGGCCAGCCATCGCCGCTATGATCGGGATGGGGTCCACGGTTCCCCTCCTTACAGGATCCCGTAGGGACTTTCAGAGCCTGCGCCCACGGGCGTCATAGCCGAATATGTTAGGAGGAAGGTGGATCCCCGAAGCCTCGATTAACTCCGTAAATTTGGGTCGGACCCCCGTGGGGCGTAACTGGCCGATGATCTTCCCTCCCTCGTATCCCAATTGCTCGAAGACAAAGATGTCTTGCAGGCAGATGATATCTCCCTCCATCCCTTGTACCTCCGTCACCTGGACCACCTTCCGAGAGCCATCTCGCATCCGTTCCTGATGGACGACGAGGTGGATAGCGGAGGCGATCTGTTCCCGGATCGCTCGGTGGGGGAGATCCTCGCCGGCCATGAGGACCATGGTCTCCAGACGGGCTAGGGCATCGCGAGGGCTGTTGCAGTGGAGGGTGGTCATGCCCCCATCATGGCCGGTGTTCATCGCTTGGAGCATATCCAAGGCTTCTCCTCCTCGCACCTCGCCCACGATGATCCGATCGGGGCGCATTCGGAGAGAGTTGATGACCAGATCCCGGATGGTCACCTCGCCCTTCCCCTCTATGTTGGGGAGGCGAGACTCCAGCGATACCACATGCTCTTGTTGGAGCTGAAGTTCGGCGGCGTTCTCGATGGTTACTATCCGCTCATGGTTAGGGATATAGCCGGAGAGAACGTTCAAGGTGGTCGTCTTGCCGGAGCCGGTGCCGCCGGTGATGAGGATATTCAACCGCGCCTTGATGCAGGCTTCCACGAACTCCGCCATCTCCGGCATGAAGGTTCCCAACTCTATGAAATCCTCCATGGTGAAGGGGATCTTGGCGAAGACGCGGATGGTGATCACCGGCCCAACGATGGAAAGAGGGGGGATGATGATATTG
>DAOULQ010000176.1:0-25139 GCA_034419095.1 Anaerolineae bacterium
CGATAATGGCAAACCCACTGAAAGGTGGGGACGCAAAGCCATGGGTCTAACGCTCCCAAAGGAGCTATGATCGCCAGGCCGCCGAAAGCGAGCTTCTTTATGCCTGCTTTTGCCATGGCCTGGTGAAGCAGGCATTTTGCCACCGAGAGGAACCCAAACAGTGGCACAATTGAGGAAGCGATGCGTGCACGGTTGACGCATTCTGGGCTAGGCCACATCCACAGCCGGTTGATGCCTCTCTTTGCGGCATTGCCCGTGCCGGTGCTTGGCGCTGTCATGCTATTGCTGCTGAGCGTCAACCCCTTGGAGTCATACGGCGCTCTGCTTGCGGGAGCGCTTGGGAGCACTAACCCCTTGGCAGGCAGGGGAGTGAAAGCACTGCCGTCACTGGGGGGGCTGAGAGTATATGCCCTTTCCACCAGAGGTGACCTCTCCTTTGACAGGGCCAAATACAACGCAGATGATGACCCCACCTGGGTGGTGTCTTGTTTGGGGGATAGCATCACCAACGGTTATCCCTACGCCGGAACGGAGAACACCTATCCAGCCCGGCTGCTGGTGATGCTCGAGGCGGCTTACGGCCTCGGCAGTTTCGATGTGATAAATCATGGGGTCGATGGGTATCGAGCCGACCAGGTCCTGGCCGACCTTCAGGATCTTAATTGGATGGCGGAAGATCCCCACTTTGTCTTGTTAATGGTCGGGGGCAACGATTTGAGCCAGGGGCAAGGCATCAGTGATACCGTGGCTGAAGTGCAAGAGATCGTGGATCTGGTCACCGCCCACACCAACGCGGACGGTTCTCACCCCCAGATCATCGTTTCAGCCTTTCCCCCGAATCGTCTCTTTGGTGTAGGAGGCTCGGTGATGGTGGCGCTTTATAATAGCAACCTGGAGAGCAACTTAACCGGGATGGACCTGTGGATTACCGATAACTGGGACGATCTCTACGATCCAGACACAGGCCAGGCAAAGGAGTCGTTGATGTATGACACTGTTCATCCTAATGCCGATGGTTACGCCGTGATAGCCGAGAACTGGTTTGAGGCGATTAACTCTCTTCTCCCAACCCCGACCCCCACATCCACGCCGACGCCCTCGCTCACACCGACCACCACCAGCCCACCCCCATCACCGCCTACCGCCACGCCGACCCCCTCGCCAACTACGACACCTGAGGCGACTTCCACTCCCACCCCTACCCTCACGACCACGCCCGACAACTGTGACCTCTATCTACCCCTCATCTGGAAGAACTACTAAGAGTGTCTCACCCCCGCCCTAAAGCAAAGGGACCTTTGCTATTTGGGTCCATAGCCCCCCTTCTGAGAGAGGGCGGAAGGGGCCTCCGCTATGGTGAGGCCCCCAGCACAAAGGCCTCTCGGAAGGGGAAACCGCTCCCCTGGGAAAAGGTGGCCCTTTCCCATTGCGGGCCACCTCTCTTTCCGCTATAGGGCTCTCTGAAAGCAACAAAAGGCGCTACCGATCTTGTCCTAAGGTCTCTTCCTTGCTATACTGGGTAAAAAAGTAGAAAGGACCTCCCATGAGCTTCTTTGGCAAGAAGAAAACCCCCTCTGACCAGGATGCCATCTGGCTCTATGTACAGTGTGATAACTGTGGGGAGAAACTCCGCGTCCGAGTGGACAGGCGTTATGATCTCCAGCCCCACCCCGAAGGGGGGTACTTCCTGAGGAAGGAGATGATGGATGGCCGATGCTTCCGGCTCATGTATGGCGAAATCCACTTCGACCGAGCCTACAACATCCTCTCCCAGGAACTGTCAGGCGGCCGCTTCATCACCCAAGAGGAGTTCGAAGCGCAAGAATAGCCGCTGAACGCCCTAGAACTCATGCCCTCCTGTGCCCATAGGCGTAACGACTTCGCGCCGCCCAGCGACAACCAAAGGAGCAAAAGATGAGGACTCTGACTATCGGCGGATTGACTCTAGCCAATCTGGCTTGCATTGTGGTCAGCAACAGCGGCCTTAAGTTGTCGGCCGCCAGCCACGAATGGCGTGACTTTCTTTGGTGGCAGATCGTGGGCAACCTTTCCGGCTTTCTAGGCCTATTGGCTTTCACCTTCCTTTTGCGCTTCATCTCCCTCTATCTGGCCTACGCCCTCACCGCCGGCCTGGGCTTTCTCTGCGTGCAGATCATCGCTGCCCGGCTTATATTTCAAGAACCTATCTCTACGGTCCAGTGGCTAGGGACGCTCCTCATCGCGGCAGGGATCATCATCATCTCCTGGGGGAAATAGGAGCCTAGATTGGCCAGACTGAGTGCTATCGCCAGGTCAGTGATCGGCCTATTCGACCTATTTCTACGCCGCTTATTAGGTATCTATGAGTTCACCCCAGAAGAAGGGTGCATATTCAGACTCGCCCTCCGCAAGAGCCATAAGGGGTTGACCCTCTCTGATGGGACGAAGGTTCTCAAAGGGGAAACGATAGGTGAACTCCACCTCTGGAACGAGCACGTCCCCCCCATGCCCAAAGATGGCCCCGACTTAGCCTGGGGGTTACAATTCCACCGCTTAATGCGAAGATCCCTCGTCGAACTGGCTCGATACATCGAGAGTGCACCGGAATGGAAAGGGGTCAGAGCCTTCAGGGGGGAGACAGGTGTTGATGCCCACGATGGGCTCGAACAAGCAACCGAAGCGATCGGACGACTGGGCTTTGACCTCCTGCCCTTGGGTCGCTCTATCAGTCGTCTAAAGCCCTTCTTGGAGTTTTGGGAGAATATCTACCTTTGGGGCCTCATCTGGACCTTCAACCCGGCCAGCCTCAAGAGCAAGAGGCTACTCGACATCCAAAGGTGCCAAATCTGGATCTCGCGCCAAGGGTTGCTGGAAAAGCATGGCCCTAAGAGCCGTTAAACCTCTCTAGCGCTACGCCTGGGGGAGATCCCCAAACGAAGGGTGGAAGCACTCTCCACCCCTTGAAAGGCTCATCTACCCTTCTGCGTAGGCAACTTGGGGATCAGCCAAGAGAGGAAGGCGTCGTCACTGCGGGTCTGCATGAAGACCTTACCTGGTCCGGTCAAATCCACCACCAACCCCTCTCCACTGAAGAGGGTGGACTTGATCCCTCCCACCGCCTTCACCCTGAACCCCATACCTTCGGAGAAGGCCACCAGATGGCCGGTGTCCACGGTGTAGACCTCGCCCGTTTTTAAGTCCTTCTCGTGGATAGCCCCGTAACTGCCGAGGATCAATTTGCCGGTGCCTGAGGCTTTTAACATAATCAGGCCTTCCCTGGCGAAGAAGGTCTGGGCCCCCGTCCACTTGGCATCGATCTCGACCCCCTCGGAAGAGGCCTCGTAGGAGCCCGACTGGACTACCAAGGTCTCGTCTTTTAGGTCCAGCACCATCATGTCCCCCGGCAGGACCGGGGCCAGGGTGATCTCGCCGCCCTGAGCAGGAGCGCGATAGTCGTTGAGAAAGAAACTCTCTCCGCCCAGCATGGAGCGCTTGAGGGAGGCCAGTATCCCCCCTGCCATCTTCGTCTCCAGGGTCACCCCGGGCGACATGGAGACCATAGCCCCCGCTTCCACGCGGATCGCCTCGTTGGGCTCCAGTTTGACCACGGTCAAAGAGTAAGATGGACGATACACGATTTCGGTTTGCATCTCTCTACCTCCTGTCATTCTTCGATAGTTCAGGGCTAACCATCGTCAGCTTGGCACCTCTCCACCTCCCACACTTTCAACAGCCAGGGCCCAACCAACCTAAAAACGATAGGTCCTTGACCTTGACAGTCCACACTAGTCTACCACGTGGCCGGATGACTCGCAAGAATCGAAGCAAATCTGCATAGATAGGACAGTTTAGATGTTACGTAACACCAATGCGCCCTCTTGACAAGGAAAACAATGCATGGTATAATGTGAACGGTCACGGGAACGGTCACGGAAGAAGGGATAAGAGTGAGAAGAGCAACCATCAAGGACGTGGCTTCTCACGCTGGAGTATCGTATCAGACGGTCTCGAGAGTCATAAATGATCGCCCCGATGTGGCTCCCGAGACGAGAAAGAGGGTTCTCCAAGCCATTGAAGAGTTGGGCTACCAGCCCAGCGCCATTGCCCGCAGCCTCGTCTCTCAGAGGACTCACACCTTGGGGTTGATAACCGCTGATTTCAGCGATTATTTCTTTACCCAGGTGATCGCAGGAGCAGAAATAGCCGCTCGGGAACGCGGCTATTTCTTCATCCTCGGTAGCAGTGAGCGGAAGCCCGAAGATGAGCCCGTCTACGTCAAATTGTTGACCGAGCGTCAAGTTGAGGGGATACTCTTCGCTCGCGCCAGCACGGAGAAGGATACGAGCCACATCCGCGCCCTATTACACCAAGGTGTGCCACTAGTCACGACAGCCTATTATTTGGAGGGGGAGAAGCTGACGGTGGTCGATGTGGACAATGTAGATGGAGGGCAACAAGCAACGGAATGTTTGGTGAAATCAGGCCATCGCAACATCGGGCTCATAGAGGGTCCCACCGGCTGGAAATCGGTCGATGACCGGACTCGAGGCTACAAGTTGGCCTTAGAGAGGGGAGGAATCGATTTCCGAGAAGGGTTTATCGAGGGTGGGGATTGGTCGGAAGAGAGCGGTCACAAAGCCATGAAGCGTCTTCTGCAGAAGGCTTCCCAGATTACCGCTCTCTTTGCCCAGAATGATCGTATGGCTATTGGAGCCATGCGAGCGCTGCGAGAGGTAGGGAGGAGGATACCGCAAGATGTGGCGGTGGTGGGCTACGATGATATCCCTGTGGCCGCGTACTGCGAGCCTCCGTTGAGTACCATAAGGCAGCCCATGCGTGAGGTGGGCCGGGTGGCTGTGGATCTGCTCTTGGAGGCTATCGAGAACCCACAAGCCGAAAAGAGAGCGGTTCTCTTGAAGGCGGAGTTGATCCTCAGAGAAAGCTGTGGTGGAGGGAGGTGATGGAAGGGGAGAAATCGAATAGTCCCTTACGAGGGGCGGAAGGAGGGATGTCTATAAGAGACTAGTGGGTTTCTAGTTTTAGAATTGGCCATTTCCAATGGATTGCCTTGCACAAGCGTACTCAATGGAGAGATGCTCTTTCTACCTTGATCCATTGAGAATGGCGGTAGGGAGGAAAAGTGATGTCCAAACGATGGTATATAGTGCTAACGATGCTGATAGCCGCGCTCTTCATCCTCGTTGGCTGTGCGCCAGCGGCCACACCGACTCCGGAGAAGGTGGTGGAGACGGTGGAGGTGCCGGTGAAGGAGACTGTGGTTGTGGAGGTGACCCCCACCCCGGTGCCGGAAGCGCCTAAGCCCACGGGCAAGATCACCGTCTGGGGCTGGACGGCGGCCTTGCGGGACACCCTTGAAGCCAGCGGGGTCCCCGCTGACTTCCAGGCCGAGTACCCCGACGTCGAGGTGGAGATCGTGTACTACAGCCCCTCAGATGTCTACACCAACCTGCCCCTGGCCCTCACCGCTGGCGAGGGCGCACCCGATGTCTGTCTGGTGGAGAGCAGCCACCTGGCCGAGTATGTCTATCTGGGTGGCCTCCTCGATCTCACCGACAAGGTGGCTCCCTATATAGACATCATGAATGGCTACCGGTGGTTCGATGCTGAGAAGGACGGCAAGTACTACGCTCTGCCCTGGGACTCCGGCCCCGTGGTCCTGTACTACCGGCGCGATGCGTTTGATGCGGCGGGCCTGCCCTCAGACCCGGACTCGGTGAGCGATCTGGTCAGCACCTGGGAAAAATACTTCGACACCTGCAAGACTATCAAGGAGGAGACCGGCTTCTACTGCTTCGCCCACAACAAGGCCAATAACTATGCCCGTCTCTACGAGATGGCGCTCTGGGAGCGGGGCCTGGGCTACTACGACCCCGATAGCGGCGAGGTCACCGTGGATAGCCCTGAGAATATCGCGGTCCTAGAGATGTTTGGGCGGTTCTGGGAGGAGGATCTGGTCTCGGATGCGCTGGAATGGGACGACCCTTGGTACGTCGAACTGGCCTCCCTGGAGCAGCCCATCGTTACTCTCGTTGAGGCCTCCTGGATGGACATCTTCCTGAAGAGCTGGATCGCCCCGGGCACGGCTGGCAAGTGGGGTGTGGCCTACATGCCGTCCTGGGAGGAGGGCGGCGTGCGGGCGGCCAACGACGGTGGCTCGACCTTTGTCATCCCCGAACAGACCCAGAACCCCGATGCCGCTTGGGCCTTCGTCGAGTTCTGCCTGGGCCGCGAGGAGAGCCAACTCAAGATGTTCGCCATCAGCGGCTTCATCCCCGCGCTGGAGACCACCTACGATGATGCCCTGTTCCTGGAGGGCGACACCTTCTTCGCCGGCCAGAACACCCGCAAGATCTACGCCGATGTGGTGGCGAAGATCCCGCGAGCGGGCGTCTATGGCCCCAACTACGCGATGATGAACAGCTCCGTGTCAGTAGCCATCCAGCGGTACGCCACGGGTGAAGCCACGGCCGAGGACGCTCTGGGAGAAGCTGCAGCGGAGATCCGCGCAGCCCTCGAATAGCAGCAACACCTCAACGGGTAAGGAGAGCCCTCATGGCTCTCCCTACCCCCATCCCGTCAGTGGAAGAAGGTAGATGATGGCACGAGAAGCCAAGATCGCCGCCCCTACTGAGAAAATAGGGGTGCTCTGGCGAGAGATCGCCAAGAAGCGTTGGGCTTACCTTTTCATATCCCCTTTTTACATCTTATTTCTCGTCTTTGGCTTTTTCCCGGTCCTCTTCTCTATCTATCTCAGTTTCCACAAGTGGAAGGGACTGGGGTCTATGGAATTCGTCGGCCTGAAGAACTATACCTACCTCCTGGGCGTAGGAGGTAAAGCCTTCCGGCAGTCAATTCAAAACGGCATTATCCTCTTCTTCATGTACGTTCCCATCATGACCTTCGTGGCTATCGTCCTGGCCGTGATCCTGAATTCCAAGCTGGTCCGCTTCTTCCAGGGCTACCGCACGATGATTTTCGCCCCTTACGTCACCTCGATGGTGGCTGCGGGATTTACCTTCCGCCTCTTGCTGTGCAACAAGGGCGGATTATTCAATGTGGCCCTCAATATGCTAGGATTACCTGGGATTCCCTGGCTGGAGAACGTTTGGTGGGCGCGGGTTTCCCTCTGCCTGCTCGTTGTCTGGGGCTGGCTGGGTTACAATATGGTGATCATGCTGGCCGGGCTGCAGACCATCCCCCGCGAGTTGACGGAGGCGGCTCTCATTGACGGAGCCAGTCCCGTTCAGGCTTTCTTCTACATCACCATCCCACTTTTGCGTCCCGTTATCCTCTTCTCGGTGATTCTATCCACGATGGGTAGTTTCGGTCTTTTCAACGAGGTCATGGCGCTCACCAACAGCACCGCCGGACCCATGAGGGCCACCCTCACCACCCTCATCCAAATCTACAATGAGGCCTTCAGCAATTTCCGGTTCGGCCGCGCCTCGGCACAAGCCTACGCCTACTTCGCGCTCATCTTTGTACTCACTTTGCTGCAGTTTAGGTACTTCGGACGCGAGGAATGAGCGAGAACAACCTAGCTTTCCCCTTAGATCTCAGGCTAAGTGGAAGGAGGAGTCGATTATCCTTAATCGCACGAAACTTGTGGCAAGCAAAACCATCCTTTATGGGCTATTGACTCTTGCTGCCCTATTCATGATTCTGCCCTTCATTTGGATGCTGAGCACCTCTTTTAAGCCACAGGACGAGATATTCGTCAGACCGCCTATCCTCATCTCGCGCAACATGAGCCTGTATGGCTACCGGTATATCATTGACTTCGGCGTTCTCAGGTCCCTGTGGAACACCTTCTTCGTTGCCTTCTCCTCCACTATCGTATCGCTTTTCTTTTGCTCCTTGGGCGGCTACGGTTTCGCCAAGTATCGCTTCCCGGGACGCAACCCCCTCTTCTCTTTCCTTCTGGCCACGATGATCGTCCCCTTTGCCGTGACCATGGTGCCCCTCTACGTCATCGTACAGAAAATAGGCTGGATGAACACCTTCTTGCCCCTCATCGTGCCCGGCGCGGCCAACGCCTTCGGCATCTTCTTCATGCGCCAGTACATCAGCACCATATCCGATGAATTGCTGGATGCGGCGCGCATAGACGGCTGCAGCGAGTTCGGTATCTTCACACGGGTGATTCTTCCCATCATCATACCTGGCCTGACCAGTCTGGGCCTCATTTTCTTCATGGCTACTTGGAACAACTACCTGAGCCCATTGATCTATCTGAAGTCACCGGAGAAGTTCACCCTGCCCCTGTTCATGATGCAGATGACGGGCCCGCCGGGCTTCTCCCTGTATCGCGAGTGGATGGCCGTAGGGGTGGTGAGTGTGGTGCCACTTCTGATCATCTTCCTGATCTTCCAGCGCCGGTTCACGGAAGGCATCACCGCAGGGGCTATCAAGGGCTAGTCCTCTTGGGGGCGAAGCAGTCAATCAGAGGGCTAGTTGAAAAACAAGCAGACCGGGCCAGGACCGCCTCACAAAAGGATTTTCTTCCATGAAAAGAATCGGCTTCTTCACTTTTCTTTCTCTTTCGCTTCTGGCTTGGTTAATGGAGGGCTGTATGGCTGTCTCTAAGACTGAAATCGGGGAGAAACCCACTGCACAGGCTACCCAGGTTCCCGCTACTCCCACTCCCATCCCTATCCTGCACATCGAACCCCAGAGAATCAACCTCGACGGGGCTTGGCGCTTCAGAGTCGACCCCGGGGATGAGGGCGAGAACGAGGGGTGGTATGATGTAGGCTTCGATGACTCCAATTGGATCGAGGTTATGGTTCCGCACACTTGGGGGACCATGCCCCAGTACGCCGACTACGAGGGGGTGGCCTGGTATCGGCGCTCTTTCACCCTGCCTGCCGACTTGCAGGGTGCGCATCTGCGTCTCCAGTTCGACGCCGTCTTCTACCTATCTCAGGTCTGGCTGAACGGCCGCTACCTGGGCCAGCACGAAGGTGGCTATACCCCTTTCGTTTTCGACATCACGGATAGGGTGCGTTATGGCGATGAGAATAGAGTCGCTGTGCGGGTGGACAATAAGCGGGCCACGGACCGCATACCCGCCATTCCATCCCCTGGTTGGTCCTTCGATTGGTGGAACTATGGTGGGATCGTCCGAGATGTCTATCTCTCAGCCACGAGCCAGGTCTTCATCGCCCGCCAAAGGATCGTCGCCGAGCCTGACCTAGTTGATAGCGCAACGATCACCGCTACGACTACTATCAGTAACACCTCTCCCTTCGATCAAAGGGTGCACCTGAGGGCTGCAATTCACGAGGAGGACAAGGGCTCCCCAGTATGGACGAGTGAAGATGATCCAGGCCTTGAGGCAACCGCAACTATACCTGCGCAGGCATCGAGGGAGATTGCACTACAAACGACCTTGCCGAACCCTCTACTCTGGCACTTTGACCATCCGAACTTGTACGAACTGGTGACGGAGATAAGGGATGAGACAGGAGATCCGCTTCACCATACTGAGGAGACCTTCGGCATCCGCAAGATCGAGATCAAGGATGCGCGCTTCTATCTCAACGGGGAATGGGTGCGGCTGGTGGGGCTGACCCGTCACGCCGACAGTGCAGCGCACGGCTTGGCTGAGACGGGGACGATTATGGCCACCGACTACGATGACCTCAAGCGGCTGAACATGGTCCTTTCTCGCCCTGTTCATTACCCGCAGCACGAGTTCATCTTGGACTACTGTGACCGCAATGGCATCCTTCTTATCCCCGAGGTGCCGGCGTGGCAACTCAACGCTGCACAGATGGCAGACCCAGTCATGGTTGAGTTGGCGCAGCAGCAACTCAGCGAGATGATCGCCGCCAACTTCAACCATCCCTCGGTGTGGGCCTGGAGCGTAGGCAATGAGTTCGACTCTACCTCAACGGCCGGACACGACTACGTCCAAGAGATGATTGACCTGGCCAAGTCACTTGACCCCACACGCCCGGTGGGCTTCGCCTCCAACCATCTCGGCCGCAGACCCCAAGATGACGCCACGGATCTCGCGGACTTTGTGCTTATGAACCAGTACTTCGGCACCTGGGCCGGCCCCAAGGAAGGCCTCGACCGGGCGCTTGACTGGATCCACTCGACTTGGCCCGACAGAGTCGTCATCATCTCCGAATACGGCTTTGAGCCCCACTGGAACGCGATGTGGGGGCCAGCCGCGGACTCCCTCGACCCGTCGCGGTATTACTTCATCCCAGAAGACCTGCCTTCAGACTCGGAAGAGGCCGATGCACAACGCCGCCAGGTGATCGTTGAGCAAGTGGAAGTGTTCCGCAGCAAACCGTTTGTGGCGGGCGCGATCTTCTGGACCTATCAGGACTATCGGACGCCTAACGGCTTCATGATGGGCGTGGTGGATGCGGAGCGGAATCGGCGCGGCTCGTGGGCGGTACTGCGGGAGGAGTACTCCCCCGCTCTATTTGAAGCCGTTACCCACAACGTCGCTGAGTTCCAGCCCGGTCAGGAGGTCACCACCGAAGTCGCTATCAGGAGTCGAGGGCCGATAGAGAGGGAGATACCGGCTTACACTTTGGAGGGTTACACCTTGCATTGGGAGATCCTCGAGGGTAAACTTCTCCTCACTGGCGGTGAGTTAGAGATTCCCACCTTGCAGCCTGGAGAGAGTTGGAGGGGCTCTCTCACTTGGACGGTCCCTGAAGAGCAACCTTTCACCCTGACGCTGCAGATCGCTAGGCCGACCGGTTTCGTCTGCCTGGAGCACGAAGAGCGTTTCGGCCAATAGATCTCTCCACCCGCTAGGAAGATTGAAAGGGGGATATGATGCAGAGAGCAACCTTAGGCGTAATCGTGGGCAACCGGGGTTTCTTTCCCGATCATCTTTGCGAGATGGGTCGCCAGACCATTCTGAAGGTACTGGCAGAAGAAGAGATTGACGTCATTGCCCTCACACCGGGAGACGCTAAGTTCGGCAGCGTTGAGAGCCTGACCGACGCCGAGAAGTGCGCCGCACTCTTCAAGGAACACCACGACGAGATCGAGGGCGTGCTGGTGACCCTGCCGAATTTCGGGGACGAGCGGGGCGTTGCCAACACCCTGCGTTGGGCCGATCTGAACGTGCCGGTGTTGGTACATGCCTTCCCCGATGATGCTACCAAGATGACTATCGAGGATCGGCGAGATTCCTTCTGTGGCAAGATATCCGTTTGCAACAACTTGCGTCAATACGACATCAAGTTCTCGCTCACCACCCTGCACACGGTGGACCCGGAAAGTGAGGGTTTTCGGGCCGATCTGCGGCGTTTCGTGAGCACGTGTCGCGTGGCACGGGGTCTTCGAAACGCACGCATCGGTGCCCTTGGCGCGCGGCCAGCCGCTTTTAACACCGTGCGCTACAGCGAAAAGTTGCTGGAGCGGATGGGCATCAGCGTGGAGACGCTGGACCTATCTGAGGCCTTTGGGCAGGTGGAGCAGCTGGACGATGATGCCGAAGCGGTGCGCGCTAAGCGCCAGGCGATCGAAGCCTACGTGCTGACTCGCGGCATCCCTGAAGTTGCCCTGAACAAGATGGCCCGGTTCGGGGTGGTGGTGGAGCAGTGGATGGAAGAGAACCGATTGCAGGCCGTCGCCATTCAATGTTGGACGTCGATGGAGGAGTTCTTCGGCGTCGTGCCCTGTACGGTGATGAGCATGCTGAGCAACAACCTTTTGCCCAGTGCTTGTGAGACCGACGTGACGGGTGTGGTGGGCATGCTTGCCCTGCAACTGGCATCCGGTAAGCCAAGCGCTCTTGTGGACTGGAACAATAACTACGGCGACGACCCGGACAAGGGGGTCTTCTTCCATTGCAGCAACTTCCCCAAACACTTATTCGCCGAACCCCCAAAGATGGATTACCAGGCGATCATCGCCGGGACGGTCGGTAAGGAGAATACCTATGGCACCGTGGTGGGCCGTCTGAAGGGTGGGCCCTTTACCTACTGTCGCGTTTCCACGGAAGATGTGCAGGGCGCGATCTCAGCCTACGTGGGCGAGGGCGAGTTGACCGACGACCCTCTGGAGACCTTTGGAGGCTACGGCGTCGTACACATTCCGAACTTTCAGGGACTTCTCCACTATGTCTGCGAAAACGGCTTTGAGCACCACGTGGCTATCAACCTGTCGCAGATGGCCTCCGCTGTGCACGAGGCGCTGGGCAAGTACCTGGGATGGGACGTATACTATCACGGAGCGAACGACGTGTGAGCCTCGGATGGATACAGACAGTCGGTGGAGCCGTGGCAGTTGAGGCCCTCGGTCTCATCCTGCCGCACGAGCATCTCTTCACCGATCTACGGGGGCCGCTTGCTCTCGACTATGCCTGCGCCGATCCTGAGGCAGTGGCCCAAGTGATGGGGCCTTACCTGACAGCAGCCCACGCCGTTGGGGTTACGGCTCTCGTGGAATGCTCCACGGTCGGCGTAGGCCGGAACCTCGCTGTGCTTCGGTACTTGGCTGAGGTCACGCCGGTTCACCTTGTTGCGCCCACTGGCGTGTATCGCGAGGCTTTCACCCCGACCTCTCTTCGAGAGATAAGTGCTGAGGAATTGGCCGAAGAATGGATCCGTGACTTGACTGAAGGCATCGAAGGTACAGAGGTTCGTGCTGGTTTCATCAAGATTGCGATGAGCGACGAGGGCCCGACCGCTCTGGAAGTCCGGAACTTGAAGGCCGCCGCGTTAGCGAGCCACCAAACGGGTTCAGTCGTCGTCAGCCACACTGTCGGCGGTGCGATTGCCTGGCGCGAGATGGAGATTCTCGAGTCGGAGGGCCTCGACCTGGGACGGTTCATCTGGGCGCACGCCAACCTGGAGCCCGACCCGGCCGTCCATCTGGAAGCGGCGCGGCGAGGGGCGTACGTCGCGTTCGATGCCGTCGGCGCGGAGTGGCAATCGCAGAGCACGCTAGTGGATTGTACCCTTGTGCTCATCCAGGCTGGCTTCGGTGAGAAGATCCTGCTCTCACATGACGCGGGCTGGTACGACCCCTCGCGGCCCGACGGCCGGCCAGAGGGCGGGATACGGGGCTATACTGCCCTGGTGGAGGAATTTTTCCCCGCTCTGCGCGCCCGCGGCGTGACGGACGATTTGATACATCTTATCACCGTGACCAACCCTGCCCGTGCGTTTGCGTTTTCGGACGATCATTGATCCCTTGGAGGTAGGCATGTCTCTGGCCTCACCATTCTCTGCTCGTCTTCACCTTGGCGCAGCGTACTATCCCGAACACTGGCCGGAAGACCGTTGGGCTGAAGACATCCAGCTGATGCGCCAGGTCGGGCTGACCGTGGCACGCCTGGCGGAATTTGCCTGGTCCACGCTCGAGCCGGCGGAGGGGGAGTTCCACTTCAACTGGCTCGACCGCGCCATCTCCACCTTGGCCTCCGCTGACATAGCCACCGTTCTTGGGACGCCCACCGCCGCGCCACCTGCTTGGCTGGTCCAGAAGTATCCGGACCTGCTGCCCGTCGACGAGAGCGGTCGCCGCGTCCAGTTTGGCAATCGCTGCCACTATTGCGTCAACTCGCCCCAGTTCCACGCTGCTACCCGCCGCATCGTCGGCACCATGGCGGAGCACTTTGGCGCAAACCCCCATGTCATCGGCTGGCAACTCGACAACGAGTACAACCGCGTCTGCTACTGCGACCGCTGCCGGAGCTTCTTCCAGCAGCACCTGGCCAAGAAGTTCGGTTCGCTCGATGCGCTCAACCATCACTGGGCAACCCGCTACTGGAGCCAGACCTACTCGGCGTGGGAGCAGATTCCAATCCCCATCGGCCCACACAACCCTGGACTGATGCTGGAGTTCAAACACTTCGTCACCGAAAGCTACCGGAAGTTCCAGCGGCTTCAGCTTGACCTCTTGCACCCGCATCTACGGCCCGGCGTGTGGATCACCCACAACTTTATGGGCTGGTTCGACGGCTTTGATCACTATGTGCTGACCGAGGACCTCCACCTGGCCTCATGGGATTGGTACATTGGCACGGGGCATCACGACCATCTGACCTCCGGTGCAGCCCACGACCTGACGCGCGGCTTCAAGCGCCAGAACTTCTGGCTCATCGAGACTCAGCCGGGCAACGTCAACTGGTCGTCCATCAATAACACCCTGAACAAGGGCGAGGCGCGGGCCATGGCTTGGCACGCGGTGGCCCACGGCGCGGATGCGGTGCTCTACTGGCAATGGCGCTCGGCCCCAGGTGGGCAGGAGCAATATCACGGTACGCTGGTAGATCAGTCGGGCCAACCTCGGCCCTTCTGCGAGGAAGTGCAGCAACTGGGCCGTGACTTCGCGGTTATCTCCCCCCTGCTCTCTGGCTCTACGACGCTCTCCGACGTTGCCATTCTCAACTCCTATGACAGCCGCTGGTCTATCCAGTGGCAGCGGCACCATCGTGACTTCGACTACTTGGCGCACTTCAACCACTACTACCGCCCGCTGGCCACGCGAAACATCGCCCTTGATTTGATCTCCGCCGATGCTCCTCTGGATGGCTATAAGTTGGTGATTGCGCCAGCCCTGCTGATGCTGAACGAAAGTCGGGCCGCACGGTTGAGGGATTTTGTGGGGCGAGGAGGGTATCTGGTGCTGACCGTCCGCTGCGGGATGAAGGACGACTGCAATGCCCTCCTGCCCTCGCGCCAGCCTGGCCCGCTGGCCGATGTGGCCGGCGTCGAAGTCGAGGATTACTACGCGCTTCTGGAGCCTGTGCCGGTGTCGGGAGAGTGGTTCACCGGGACGTCGCGCCTGTGGGCGGAGCGGCTTAAGGTGCGGGACGAGGCCGGCACCGAGGTCATCGCCCGGTATGGCAAGTCCAACGGCTGGCTCGATGGTCACCCCGCGGTCACGGTACATTCGCACGGCAAGGGGCGCGCGTATCTCATCGGCGCGTATCTCGACGAGGTCTCGCAGCAGTCGCTCCTGGATCGTATCGCCGCGGCGGCCGGGGTACAACCGGTGATGGAGACCCCCGCTGGGGTGGAGGCCTGCAAACGGGTGAATGCCGAAGGAGGGGAAGTCTTTATCATCGTCAACCACGAGTGGGCGGAGCAACCCGTAGTGCTGCCCTGGCCTGCGCATGAGCATCTGAGTGGGCAGTCGGTGAGGAACGAGTTGAGGCTCGCGCCATACGGCGTCGCGATTCTCACCCGCTCGGCCTGACGACGATGGTAAGGAAAGCCCAGTACGAGAAGTATGAGTTATGGAAAAACGCTATTTTGGGCAAACTGGACAGATGAGCACCGTTGCCATCTTTGGCGCGGCAGCCTTCTACCAGATGACGCAGGGTGAGGCCGACGTGGCTATGGAGCAGGTGATCGCCGCGGAGGTCAATCACATTGACGTGGCACCATCATACGGCCTGGCCGAGGAACGCCTGGGACCCTGGCTGGCGCGAGAACGCGGCCGCTTTTTCCTGGGCTGCAAGACCCTGGAACGGACCAGAGAAGGCGCCGCGGTCGAGCTGCGCCGCTCTCTGGAGCGCTTGCAGGTGGACGCGTTCGACCTGTACCAGCTCCACGCGGTCAACACCGTGGAGGAGTTGGACCAGGTGACCGGGCCGGGAGGTGCCTTGGAGGCGATCCTGGAGGCACGCGAGGAGGGACTGACGCGCTTCATCGGCATCACCGGCCATGGCGTGGGGATGCCAGCAATCTTGTCGGAAGCGTTGCGCCGCTTCGACTTCGACTCGCTACTTTTTCCCCTCAACTTTGTGCTGTACGCTAACCCGGTCTACCAGCACAATGCCGAAGCGCTATTGGACCAATGCCGTGCTCGCGATGTGGGCACCATGATCATCAAGGCCATCGCCAAGGGACCATGGGGTGATCAGCCCAAGACTTACAATACCTGGTACGAACCCTTTGATGATGCCGGCCACATCCAGCAGACCGTGGACTTTGCCTTGTCTCAGGATGTGACTGGGCTGTGTACGGTTGCTGACGTCGCCCTTCTGCCGCTCTTTTTGGAGGCGTGTGAGCACTTCACGCCGATGAGCGCGGCCCAGCAAGAGGCGCTGATCGCCAGTGCGGCCGAGTACGAACCGCTCTTCGCGTGAGAAGGATCGCCAGAGTCAACACCTGGTGCGCTGGATCCAGTGTGTCTAGGCACGCGTGTTTGATCTCCTTCCAGTCAACCGCTGGAGTAAGGACTACAAACTTGCAGCGATCCGAGCAGCAGCGCAGGCAATGGTCCGAGAAGCGATGAGGTAGTGATAGGACACTAGCCACAAGGAGGAATCCATGTTCTATTTCGGCGTTGACTACTATCCCGAACACTGGCCCGAGGAGCGCTGGCCGGGGGATGCACGGTTGATGGCCGAGGCGGGCTTCAATCTAGTACGCCTGGCTGAATTTGCCTGGTCCAAGATAGAACTCAAAGAGGGAGAGTTCGACTTTGACTGGCTCGACCGCGCTATTTCCATCCTTGCTTCTCGCGGTATACAGATCGTTTTGGGGACCCCTACTGCATCGCCGCCGCCGTGGCTGATGACTAAGCACCCCGACATCTTCCGCGTGCGCAAGGACGGCCGGCGTGTTACGTTCGGCAACCGCCGCGAATACTGTCCGAACAACCCGGTCTATCACGACCATACCCGGCGGATCGTGACGCGGATGGCCGAGCACTACGCGGACCATCCGGCGGTCATCGGCTGGCAGGTTGACAACGAGTTCGGTGGCCGCTGCTACTGTCCGGTCTGCGCCGAGTCCTTCCAGACCTGGTTACGCGGTCGCTATGAGTCACTGGAGACCCTCAACCAGAGATGGGGCACAGTCTTCTGGAGTCATATCTATACCGATTGGGCTCAGATTCCCGTACCACTTACGACCGGCGGCTCACCCAATCCCGGCCTGGCCCTTGATTTCTGCCGTTTCTCGTCCGACTCGTATGTGGCGTATCAACAGATGCAGATCGACATTCTACGCGAGAAGTGCCCTGAGCATTTCATCACCCACAACTTCATGGGCTTCAAATACGACCGCATCGATTACTTTGACCTTGCCGGCCCTCTTGATTTTGTCTCCTGGGATAATTACCAGCGTCTACAGGAGAACATGTTCGCCGGGGTGGACCCAAGCCGTGGTGCCCTCGCCGCCGACTCCATGCGCGGTCTTAAGAATCAGAATTTCTGGGTGATGGAACAGCAAGCGGGATCAGGCGGCTGGGAGATGGTGAGTGTGGCTCCCCGTCCTGGCGAACTGCGGTTGTGGGCCTACCAGACCATTGCGCACGGGGCAGACGCCGTCCTCTTTTTCCGTTGGCGAACGGCACGCTTTGGCACGGAGGAATACTGGCACGGCCTCCTTGACCATCATGGACACCCTAGCCGGCGTTACGAGGAAATCAAGCGCATGGGGGCAGAGATCAAAAAGGCTGGCGAGCACATTCAGGGCTCAATCATCAAGCCAACCGTCGCCATGGTGCTCTCGTATGACTCGCGGTTCGCCTTTCAGATTCAGGCGAACAACCCGCAGTTTAGTTATCCTAACCATTTCCACCAGGTCTATCGTGCATTGTACGAGTATCACGTCCCGGTTGATGTCGTGGCCCTCACCGCCGACCTCTCGACCTACAAATTAGTCGTGGCTCCAGCCCTTCACGTAGTTTCTGACGCCATTGCCGAGAACCTTAAGCGCTTTGTGCAGGCGGGGGGCGTGCTCGTCGTCACCCCGCGGACCGGGGTGAAAGACGAAGCCAACGCTGTGGTCAGCCAACCATTGCCCGGCTTGCTGGCTGAGTTGTGCGGCGTTGAGGTGGAGGAGTACGACTCTCTGGGTGTTGACATGCATAATGAACTCGAATTTGCTCTGCCGGAATTGGCCTCCGATCCCCCTGTCCCCGCCAGCGTGTGGTGTGATGTGCTGAAGCCCAATGGCGCAACCGTGGTTGCACGTTACACCCAGGACTACTACACTGGCAAACCAGCCATCACACTGAACCGATTTAGCCAGGGCCACGTCGTGTACGTGGGTACCATGGGGGATGGCCGCTTTTACGAGACGCTGGCTGGCTGGCTACTCACCTTAGCCGGGGTGCAGACGGTCCTCACCGCGCCGAAAGGGGTCGAAGTGACGGAACGCTGGCAAGGCAACCGGCGGCTGCTGTTCGTGCTCAACCACACCGAGCGAGAGCAGGAAGTAACTTTGGACGGATCCTACACGGATTTGCTCCACGGCTCAGGGATTGTAAAAGGAAGTATATTCATCGCGCCGTGGGAGATCCTGGTACTGCTGGAGGAAATGAAGGACTAGGCTATGGAGTATCGTGAACTGGGGCGCACGGGTTGGCGGGTCTCGGCGATCGGTTTTGGCGGGTGGGCGATCGGTGGGACCTGGGGGCCGGTGGACGAGCGCGACTCCCTCGCCGCGCTGCATCGCGCGGTGGATCTCGGCGTGAGCTTCTTCGACACCGCCGACGTGTACGGCGATGGCCGTAGCGAGCGACTGCTGGCTCAATTGCGGCAGGAGCGGCGTGAGACCCTGTACATCGCTACCAAAGCCGGGCGCCGCCTCGACTCGCACACCGCCAAAGGCTATGATCGCCAGAATCTCACCGCCTTCGTGGAACGCAGTTTGAAGAACCTTCAATCCGATGCGCTCGACCTCCTGCAGCTCCACTGCCCGCCCACTGAGGTCTATTACACTCCCGAAGTGTTTGGCATCCTCGATGATCTCGTGAAGCAGGGGGAAATCCGCTATTACGGCGTGAGCGTGGAAAAGGTCGAGGAGGGGCTCAAGGCCATCGAATATCCTAGCGTGCAATCGGTGCAAACCATCTTCAACATCTTCCGACAGCGTCCCGCCGAACTCTTCTTCTCGGAAGCTAAACGCCGCCGGGTGGGCATTGTGGCGCGAGTACCACTTTCGTCTGGCATGCTCACTGGCAAGATGACACGTGCCACCACGTTCTCCTCTGACGACCACCGGGCATTCAATCGCCAGGGCGAGGCGTTCGACCGAGGCGAAACCTTCTCTGGCGTGGATTTTGAGGTCGGACTGCAGGCCGTCGAAGAACTCCGCCCGCTCGTGCCAGAGGGCATGACGATGGCGCGGTTTGCCCTGCGCTGGATTCTGATGTTCGACGCGGTGACCTGCGCCATCCCCGGTGCCAAGCGCCCGTCGCAGGTGGAGGAGAACGTCCGCGCTGCCGACCTGCCGCCCCTGCCCGACTCGAAGATGGCGAAAGTCGGTGAAGTGTACGACCGCCTCATCCGTGAGCAGGTGCACCACCACTGGTGAGTTTCCTCCTCACAGAGGTAGATCCATCGCGAAAACCGCCCGCCGGAATATGGCGCGGAGGAGGCCCGCCTGGATCAGGAACGACCTTGACGATGTATGAGTCGGCACGACGGAGAGGCGAACCGGTGAAGCTGCCACTTACGCGATAACCCAGGAGGAGAGACCATGAAGCCCAGTCCCGATTTTCTGCGCGTCAGAGGCTCCGAGATCGTCAACAGGCACGGTGAGCCCGTCCGCCTGCGCGGCTTTTGCCTGGGCGGCTGGTTGAATATGGAGAACTTCATCACCGGCTACCCCGGCCATGAATCCGGGATGCGGACGGCCGTGGCCCGCGTGCTAGGTGAGGCCAAGGCTGGCTTCTTCTTTGAGCGTTTCTTGCATTACTTCATCACTGAAGATGACTTGCGCTTCATCAAGAGCCTTGGGTGTAACGTTGTTCGGGTCCCCTTGAACTATCGCCATTTTGAATCCGACGATCAGCCGTTTGAGTATGAGCCTGAGGGCTTCGCGCTTCTCGACCAAGTGATCGGCTGGGCAAGCGCGCAACAGGTTTACGTGATCCTAGACTTACACGCCGTCCAAGGTTGGCAGAACCCCGGCTGGCACTGCGACAACCCTTGCCTGACAGCGCATTTCTGGGGCCAGAAGGTCTTTGAGGATCGGGCGGTAGCATTGTGGGAGGAACTGGCGCGGCGGTATCGCGACGAGCCGTTTGTCGCGGGCTACAATGTGATGAATGAGCCAGATACCGAAGGGGGCACTTGGCTCAACCACTTCTATGGACGCGTCACCGCGGCTGTCCGTGCCATAGATACCGACCACATCCTCTTCCTCGAAGGCAACCATTGGTCCCAAGAATTCGAGCAGCTCGAGCCGCCTTTCGACAGGAACACGGTCTACAGCAGCCACTACTATGCCGTGCCCAGCCTGGACAACGCCGAATATCCGGGCCCGTTCAATGGTAGGTTCTACGACCGTGCGGTGCTCGAGAGGGAGTACCTAGAGCGCACCGCATTTATGCGCCAGCATGGTGTGCCTCACTGGCTAGGTGAGTTCGGCTGCCTCTACACCGACAGGGCATTGGAAGCCTCGCGTCTCCGTGTCATGGCGGACTTGCTTGACATCGCAGAGAAGCAGAGAGATCACTGGACAATCTGGACCTACAAAGACATCGGCAAGATGGGGCTCGTGTACGCCGATCCCAAGTCGGAATGGATGCACCGGACATCTACGGTCCGTGAGGCCAAAACGATTCTGCGCTGCGATCGCTGGATCGAGAGACATGAGGGCGAAATCGACCAACTCGTGCAGCAGATTGTCGCACACGTCAGAACGGTCCTGGCGGATCAGCCGGGGGAGTGGACGCACCTGGGTGACGGCTTAAGCGGGGCCATCTGTGAAGGGGTGTTGTCCCCAATGCTTTTGCCCGCGTTCGCTGAGCAGTTTCGCGGCATGGCCGAAAATGAGATTGACCGGATGATGGAGTCATTCGCGTTCCGCAACTGCGTGCACCGGGAGGGGCTAGCGCAATTGATCAGCGCCCGGTTGTTGAGACAATAGACGAGGAGTCAGCTGATGACTGAAATCAGCCAAAAACAGGATCGCGTTCAAGCGCTGCTAGAGGAGCGAGAACTCGACGCGCTGCTCATCAGGCGCGTGAGTAGTTTCGCCTGGGCCACCTGTGGCGCCGCATCGCATGTGAACACGGCGACTACCAACGGCGAGGCTGCGCTGCTGATGACCCCTTCCGGTCGGCACGTCATCACAAACAACATCGAGGCGACGCGGTTGGAGCAGGAGGAGAATCTCGCGGCGCAGGCTTGGGGCTTCCGTGTCGTGCCTTGGTACGCCGTGGAGGACACCGTGGGCGAGTTGACGCGAGGGTTGAGGCTTGGCGCGGATGGGCCTTACCCCGGCGCAACCGATCTCTCCGGCGACTTGGCCCGCCTCCGCGCCCACTTGACGCCTGAGGAGGGCGAGCGCTTTCGGGCGCTGGGCCGGCTGTGCGCCGACGCAATGGACAGCGCTGCGCGGGCCGTCCGGCCCGGCAAGACCGAGTATCAGATCGCTGGGCTTCTTGCTCGCGAAGCGGAGAGCCGTGGCGTGCAGGCTATCGTCAACCTCATCGCCACCGATCAGCGGATCTTCGACTTTCGCCACCCCCTACCCACGAACAAAGAGTTAGAGCGGTATGCCATGTTGGTCCTATGTGGCCGCAAATGGGGTTTAGTGGCCTCGATGACTCGCCTCGTTCACTTCGCCCCCCTTCCTGATGAATTGAGGAGGAAACAAGAAGCGGTAACCCAAGTGGATGCTACATTAATCGCTGCCAGCAGGCCAGGAGCGAGGATCTCCGACATCTTCAAGAAAGCGGTGGAGGCCTATAAAGAGGTGGGCTACCCCGATGAATGGAAGTTGCACCACCAAGGGGGGCTGGCTGGCTACGAGCCCCGAGAGCATATAGCAACCCCTACCTCCCGTGAGGTGGTGAGGTCCGGTCAGGCCTTCGCCTGGAACCCTTCTATCACTGGGACCAAATCGGAGGATACCATCATCGTCAACGAGAAAGGCTACGAGATTATCACTCCAGTGGAAGATTGGCCTAAGATCCCTGTCCAAGTGGAGGGCCAACTCATCGAGCGACCAGCGATCCTAGAAGTCTCGTGAAGGACCTACCCTTGTTGAGAAGACCGATTTATTAGATAATGTGGAGAGATTCCGCATGAAATCCAGGGTTGGATGTGTGCCCTGTTATTTGAAGCAGGTCCTCTCGGCAGCCCGGGAGGTCACCGATGATCCAGAACTGCAACTTAAGGTCTTGAGGGCAGTGGCCGAGAAGGCTCCATACTATTCCCTGGAGGCTACACCGGCCGAGAACTCGACATACGCTCTGTGGCTAGTTAATGAACTCTTGGACTGCGCCGATCCTTTCCACCTCAAGAAGAAGGCATATAACCAACTGGCGTTGGAAGCGTACGAGCGGCTGAGGGAGATAGTCGATACCTCAGAAGACGGGTTGCGGACGGCCTTGCAAATAGCCGCGGCGGGTAATATCGTTGATCTGGGCATCCTGGGAGAGGTGGACGTAGAAGCCGCCCTTGTTGAGACCTTAACCAGCGGTTTCGCCATCGACGACTTCTCCGCGTTCGCGAGGGCTCTCTCTTCTGCCAGACGCGTTCTCTACTTGGGCGACAACGCTGGCGAAATAGTCTTCGACAGAATATTGATTGAGCGCTTTCGAGACAAAGATGTCATCTTTGCCGTGAAGGGAGCCCCCATTCTCAACGATGCCACCCTGGAGGATGCTTGGGCGGTGAGGATGGATAAGGTGGCTGAGGTCATCAGCAACGGTTCACCTATGATAGGCACAAACCTAAAGACTTGCTCGGCCGAGTTTGGGTGGGAGTTTTGGGCGGCTGATCTGATCATCAGTAAGGGCCAGGGAAATTTTGAAACGCTTGATGGTGTCGAGGCCCCTTTATTCTTCATCCTGAGGGCCAAGTGTGAGGAAGTTGCTAGTGAGTTGGGGATCAAGGCTGGAGATGTGGCCCTAGTTGAGGGCACGAGCAGAAGGAGCCGACGAGAGACCTGATCTACTGATGGAGGTGAATATGGGAGACGAGAAATATGCTATCGGGATCGATTTCGGGACTGAATCGGGCCGCACTGTGCTAGTCGATGTGACCACGGGTCAGGAGGTAGCCACCTCGGTGTATGAGTACAAGGACGGAGTAATCGACGAAGTGCTGCCCGACACAAAGATCAAACTGGAGCCCGATTTCGCCTTACAGAACCCAGCGGATTACATGGAGACCATAAGGGTTACCATTCCCTCTGTCCTAAAGGAGAGCGGCGTCTGTCCTGAGGATGTCATCGGCTTAGGCACGGATTTCACCGCTTGCACAATGATGCCCGTCGCAAAGGAGGGCACCCCCCTTTGCATGAAGGATGAATGGCGAAATAACCCTCATGCCTGGGTCAAGATCTGGAAGCACCACGCTGCCCAGCCGGAGGCTAATAAGCTCAACGAGATAGCGCGTCAGAGGGGCGAGGAGTTCCTATCTCGCTACGGGGGCAAGATCTCCTCAGAGTGGCTCTTCCCCAAGATCTGCCAGATCTTGGATGAGGCTCCCGAGATCTACGAAGCGGCGGCTCGCTTCATAGAGGGAGCCGATTGGATCGTGCTCCAACTTGTGGGCCAGGAGAAGCGCAATCTGTGCACCGCCGGTTATAAGGCCATCTGGGAGAAGAGCACTGGTTACCCTTCAGACGACTTCTTCGCTGCTCTCGATCCCCGACTGCGCCGTGTGGTTGACGACAAGCTCTCGCGGGAGACCTATCCCCTGGGTGGGCGGGCTGGCGGGCTGACCCGGCAAATGGCCGAGGTGACCGGTCTGCGCGAAGGCACAGCCGTGTCCATCGGCAATGTAGACGCTCACGTATCAGTGCCTGCTTGCACGGTCACAACTCCGGGCCGCATGGTGATGATCATGGGCACCTCTATCTGCCATATGGTGTTGGGCAGCGAAAAGAAGATCGTAGAGGGGATGTGCGGTGTGGTAGAGGATGGCATCATCCCCGGCTACTTCGGCTTCGAGGCGGGGCAATCCTGTGTGGGGGATCACTTCGCTTGGTTCGTGGAACGCGCCACCCCGGCGGAATACGATGAGGAGGCTAAGAAACGCGGCTGGGATCTCCACCAGCTCTTGGAGGCGAAAGCGATCAAGTTGAAGCCGGGCGAGAGCGGACTCTTGGCCCTTGACTGGTGGAATGGGAATCGCTCCATCTTGGTAGATGTCGATCTCACAGGGATGCTTCTGGGGCCTACCTTGGCCACTAGGGCTGAGGAGATCTACCGTGCCCTCATCGAAGCTACAGCCTACGGCACGCGCATCATCATCGAAACCTTCGAAAAGAGCGGGGTCGCGGTGGATGAACTGGTCGCTTGTGGAGGCTTGCCGGAGAAGAACAAGCTCCTGATGCAGATCTACTCCGATGTCACGGGGCGCGAGATCAAGGTTGCGGCCTCTACCCAGACCCCGGCTCTCGGCTCAGCGATGCACGGCGCGGTGGCAGCAGAGAAAAATGCGGGTGGGTACGATAGCATCTTCGAGGCCGCCAAAGAGATGGCCCATCTAAAGGCCGAAATCTATCGCCCCATCCCAGAACACCAGGCTGTATACGATCGCCTGTACAGGGAGTACGTCCGGCTACACAACTACTTCGGCCGAGGCGAGAACGACGTGATGAAGGTGCTCAAGCGGATAAAGGCCGAAGCCCTTGGGAGGAAGAGGTGAAGCGACGATGCTGGAAGGACTGAGACAAGAGGTTTGGAAACTCAACCTGGAGTTGCCGAAGCAGAATCTAGTGGTCTGGACTAGCGGGAACGTCAGTGGAAGAGATCCCGAAAGCGGGTTAGTAGTGATCAAGCCCAGCGGGGTCCCTTACGAAGAGCTCACCCCTCATGATTTGGTGGTAGTGAACCTCGATGGGCAAGTGGTGGAAGGCGATCTTCAACCATCGGTAGACACGGCCACTCATCTATACATATATCGCCATCGGTCCGATGTGGGAGGCGTAGTGCATACTCATTCGCCCTACGCCACCAGTTTCGCTGCCCTGGGCCGCCCCATCCCCGTCTATCTGACAGCGATCGCTGATGAATTCGGAGGACCGATACCAGTGGGCGCCTATGCCAAGATCGGAAGCGAGGAAATCGGGCGCGAGATAGTCCATTCCATCGGCGACTCACATGCCATCCTTATGAAAAACCACGGTGTCTTCACCATAGGCTCTACCCCTCACGCTGCCGTCAAGGCGGCGGTGATGGTGGAGGATGCAGCGAGGACCGTGCATCTGGCTCTTCTTCTCGGGGAGCCA
>DAOULQ010000177.1:0-47643 GCA_034419095.1 Anaerolineae bacterium
GCATCTATGGTGCCAAAACCCAGTCAGGTACCGTCCATCCGCTTAAGAAACAGTCACCGCGCTTGGTTACAAAATATGTTGCACAACCGAGCAAGGTTCGGTTACATGTTTAAATTGCTTGACAGGGAGGGGATACGCGCCGCCTCTCGGAAATCGTATACCCCCTCTTTGGGTCTCCACTCCTGGCCACAACCTGAACAGAAGAGGGTCTTTCCCTCCTCCTGCAAAGGGGCATGGCAATAAAGACAACGGAATAACGCTTCTGAGGTTCCCCCCTCCTCCTTCACGGCCTGAGCGGCGACGAAGACGCTAGGGCTCAGTTTGAGACCCGCGGTAGGCTTTTGCACGAGGCCATCCAAGTAGGCCAACACCCCAGGGCTGAAGAGCCGCTTCAGGAGGGGGAGGCGAAATAGGGAAACGGCCAGTTCCCCCTCCACAACGAATCCAGCCTCGCGGAGAGAGGCGGAGATGTAGGCGGGGTGGAAGTTGAAATGCATATCCAGATACTCGAAGGGTTCGTGGGAAAAAGGTCGTTTCTGGGAGCGCCCCAGGAGGTAGCGGAAGATCTCCTTGAGGTTACGCTTGTTGGCATACTCTAGGATGTAGGTTCCCTCCGGCTTGAGGATGCGATGGACCTCGGCCAGGGCGGTGGGGATATCCGCTATATGGTGGAGGACCCGCACGGTGACCGCGGTATCGACTGCGGAGGAGTTGAGGGGTAGGTGGTAGATATCGGCGGCCATATAGAGAAACCTGCCTTCCCCCAACCTCTCATGGGCTTGAAGGAGTTGGGAGCGGGCGAAATCGAGGAGGATCACCCTCTTGTAACCCTGGTAAAGGTCGGCTAGCCGCCCGAAACCAGCCCCCAACTCCACCAGGGTCTCCCCTTCCGGGGGGAGGAGCCTTCGTAGAGCCATCCGCTCTGCTGTGTCCTCGTACTCCCGGCCACGCCAAAAGGACTCGTAGTCGCTCCCCTCGTAATCGCAGAGCCTATGTTTCACGTGAAACACCCTCTTACTCTACCAGAAGGTCGTAGAGCTCTTGTAACTCCTCCTCGGAATAGAAGTGGATGATCAACCTCCCCCCCTTCTTGCTCCGAGCGAGGGTCACCTTGGTGCCCAGGGCTCGCCTGAAGGCTTCCTCTAGGGCTAGGTCCTCCGGGGGTTTGCTCAACGGTCTGGGAGCCCCCTCTATCAGTCGGCGGACCAGTTCCTCCGTCTGGCGGACGTTGAGGCCCCTCTTGAGGATCGCTTCCAGGGCCCGCTTTTGCTCTTCGGTCTCCAGGCGCAGGAGGGCTCTGGCGTGCCCTTCGCTTATCAGGTCGGAGAGGAGGGCTTCCGTTGCGGCCTCTGGAAGCCTAAGGAGGCGCAGGGTATTGGCCACCGTGCTTCGATCCCTCCCCACCCTTCTGGCTATCTCCTCTTGGGTCAGGCCGAATCTCTCTATCAGTTCTCGATAGGCCGAGGCGGCCTCCAGGGGTTTTAGGTCCTCCCTTTGCAGGTTCTCCACCAGGGCCAAGGCTAGCCTGTCTGAGGGGCCCGCCTCCCGGATTATGGCTGGTACCGTGGCTAGCCCGGCCATCTGGGCGGCCCGCCAACGCCTCTCCCCGGCGATGATCTGGAACCCCTCCTCGGTTCGAGTGACGATGATAGGCTGTACTAGGCCGTTCTCCCGGATGGAGTCGGCCAGCCCCTCCAACCCCTTTAAGCCCACTCGAGGTTGGTTAGGGTTAGGCTCTATCCTCTCCACCTCTATTTCCATTATCCCAGAGGGGGGAGGAGTGGGGATGAGGGCCTCTAGTCCTTTTCCTAATCCACGTTTTCTTCCACCAGGGGTTTCGGCCATGATACCTCCCTTCTAAACAACAACATCCGATGTACGCTCTTTCCTTTTCTTGGTCTCCCGTTCCGAGACCCGCCCCACGATCTCCCTGGTAAGGGCCTCGTAGGCCAAGGCCCCGGCGGAGCGGGGAGCGTAGATGGAGATCGGTTCCCCATAACTGGGGGCCTCGCTGAGACGGACGCTGCGGGGGATGATAGTCCTAAAGACCTTCCCGGGGAAGTGTCTCCTCACCTCCTCCACCACCTGGCGAGCCAGGTTGGTGCGGGCGTCGTACATGGTCATCACCAGGCCGAAGAGACGCAACCCGGGGTTCAGGGACCGCCGCACCAATCCGATGGTGTGGAGGAGATGGGTGAGGCCCTCCAGGGAGAGGTACTCACATTGCACGGGGATGATCACATCCCGGGCGGCGACGAGGGCGTTGACGGTGAGAAGCCCCAGGCTGGGAGGGGGGTCGATGATGATATAGTCGTACCGTCCCTCTAGGGGTCGAAGAGCCAGACGTAGGAGCCGCTCCCGGGCGGGAAGGCGGATTAGTTCCACCCGGGCGCCGGCTAGGGAGGGGGCGGAGGGAGCCAAATCCAGGTGAAGCCACTCGGTGGGGAGGATGACTCGAGTCAGGGGCAGCCCTCTTATGAGGCTATCGTAGATGGAGAGGGACAGGTGGTTCTTGTTTATCCCTAGGCTGCTTGTGGCGTTGGCTTGGGGGTCGATATCTGCTAGGAGGACCTTCCTCCCCTGAGCGGCCAGGTAGGCCCCTACATTGATGGCGGTGGTTGTCTTGCCCACCCCACCCTTCTGGTTAGCCAAGGCGAATATCGTTCCCATGAGCATACACTGCCAGTCGTTCTTCTACCTCCGCCCTGGTGGGTATCCCCGAAAGAGCGGTCCTCTCTATCGACAGGGAGGCCGCGGCATTGGCGAAGCGAGCAGCCTTATGGGGGTTCCCTGTCTCGGCCAATCTTACTAGAAAAGCGGCAGCGAAGATATCTCCCGCTCCCGTGGGATCGACACCTCTAGCCTGGGGAACGGGAAAGCGATGGCTCTTTCCTTCATGATAGAGGGTAGCCCCCTGGGCCCCTTGGGTTACCACGCTTATAGGGGGGAGATCGAGATGCTGCCTGAGTGAAGCCGCCTCTCCCCCCATATCCTCTTCGCTGACGATGAGGATATCTATAGAGGGGAGTACACTCTCTGCGCCCTCCCATCTCTGAGGATGAACCTGCCCCTCCTCATCCCATCTTCGAAGCTACCCCTGAGGGGTGAGGCAGAGCAAGGAGTGGGGGAAAATCCACACCATCTCCTCCTCTAATTCCTGGGCTACGGGCCCCAGATGGACGATAGGGAGGTCTCGCCATTCCAGAGGCACGGCATCTACATCTAGGGGCGAGGCGCGATGGTGTAGGAATTGGGAGCGGTGCTCTCCCCGATAGGTATTTCTAAAGGTGGTCGTGGTTGGCGAGGGGAGGCAGAGAAGATCGATCCCTTCTAAGAGTTCGAGTTCTATATCGGGGCCGGCGCTAGTGACTAGGGCCACTTTTCGTCCCAGGTTCCTGGCGGTCAAAGCCGAATAGAAGGCCGTGCCCCCTAGGTTGTACCTCTCTTCCCCAAGGTCTTTAGTAAGATGCCCAACGACTAGGAAATCCAGTCCCTTCACCCCGATCTCTGCCTCAGGGAGCGGTATGCCCCTTAGGAAAGATCACCACTTTGCGGCGATCGCCCTCACCCACGCTCTCTGTAGTCACCTTCTCGTGATCTCGAAGGGCGAGATGGATGATGCGTCGTTCATGAGCGGGCATCGGCTCTAGAGAGACCGCCTGGCCTAGGAGGGTGGCTCTATCCGCCATGCGGCGCGCCAGTTGGGTGAGGGACCTCTCACGCCGTTTCTTATACCCCTCTACGTCGACGATAATCTCCATCCACTGCTGGAGCCTGCGGTTGACGATGAGGCGGGTGATATATTGTAAGGCTCGCAGCGTCTCCCCACGACGGCCGATGAGGATGCCTAAGTTCTGCCCCCTGATGTCCAGGACGATGGAGTTCGGTCCTTCTGGAAGATCGGGGGGACGAAGGCTCACCTGGGCTTCGATACCCATACCCTCAAGCAGCCTCTCCAACACCTCTTTGGCCACCAGGGCCACCTCCTCTTCAGGCTCAGAGGGGCGGAGGGTGGCCCGCACTCGAGCCTCTTGGGTCCCCAGACCGAAGAGGCGGCGCCCTCCCTGGCTGAGGATTTGGATCTCCACCTCCTCTGGGCTGGCCCCTAACTGGGCGAGAGCCTTTTCTGTGGCCTCCTCTATGCTGTTACCGCTCGCCTCTACGCTTCTTCTTTCGTCCATCTTCTTTTCCCGACGCCACCGGCTGGGCTCTGAGGCCACCCCACCCGGTGACGAAATATTGCTGGATGATACCCAGAACGCCGGAGACAACCCAGTAGATAGCTAGGCCGGAGGAGACCTGTAGGGTGAAGAAGCCGAACATGAGGGGCATCATGATGCTCATGCTCTGGTTCATGGAGGCCTGCTGAGGGTCGGCGGAGGGGAGGGTGGTCATCTTCTGCTGTAGCCAGAAGGTAACCACCACCAGGATGGGTAGGATGTAGTAGGGGTCGGGGCGGGCTAGGTTGAGCCATAGGAATCGACTGTTCAAGGGCATCGCCCGCCGGACTATCTCGTAGAAAAAAGGCACCGAGTGGTAGATATGTTGGGAGAGGTTTATCAATTGCTCCGGCGTCTCCCCCAACACCTGGTAGATCGATTGGTAAAGCCCAAGCCAGATGGGCATCTGGATGAGCATAGGGAGACACCCCGCGGCGGGGTTTACACCATGCTCCCGATACAACTTCATCGTCTCCTCGGTGAGTTTCTCCCTCTCCTTGGCGTATTTCTTCTGGAGGGCCTGGAGTTGGGGGCCCAGTTCCTGTTGGGCCTTGAGGGAGCGAAGTTGTTGGCGCAGTAGAGGGTAGGTTAGGAGTCGTATCAGGATGGTGAGCCCCACTATGGCCAGGGCGAAGTTGTTGAAGAGGAGGCTGTAGAGGAGCACCACGAGGTTTATCATGGGCTCCAAGATTATAGTCGTCCATATTTGTCCTATCATCTTCTACTCTTCCTTGTCCATCTGGAACTCCCAGATTTTGCTGCCATCTTCTACCCGCAGGGCGTATACTATCCCCCCATAAGAGGTGAAATATAAGTTCTCCTGGGCTACCCATGGTGTGGAGTAGATCGCCGCCAGCCTCTCTTCCTGGGGAAAGCGCCAGACCTCTTCGCCCGTCTCTTCGTCGAGGGCGTAGAGATGGCCGTCGCCAGAGCCGAAGATGAGCAACCCTTGGGCCAAGAGGGGGGAAGAACGGATGGCTCCCCCTGTGTCGAACGCCCAAACCTCATGGCCTTCTCTGTCTAGGGCATACATTTTATGATCGAGAGAGCCAAAATAGACCCTCTCTCCGCTAACCAGGGGTTGGGACCAGACCCAACCCTCGGCCTTAAACTCCCAGATCTTCTCGCCGGAGTCGGCATCTAGGGCGTAGATCTTGTTGTCCAGAGAGCCAAAATAGACAACGCCTTGGGCCAGATGAGGGATGGAGGCGATGGCTCCTCCCGCCTGGAACTCCCAGACCTTCTCGCCCCTCTCCTCATCGAGGGCGTAGAGTTTGCCATCGAAGGAGCCGATGTAGAGAAGGCCACCTGCCAAGGCACCTTCCCCCCAGATCTGGGCCCCGGTCTCGAACTCCCAGACTTTGCTACCATCGTCGGCGCGGAGGGCATATGCCTTATGGTCGGAGGAGGCCACATATACTAAAGTATCCCGGTGGGAGAGGGTATCCCCTCCCAGTAGAGGGGTGGCGACTACGGGCCCTCCGGTCTGGAACTCCCATCGAATCTGTCCCCCCTCCGCGTCCAGGGCCACGACCGTCCCCTCGAAGGTGCCCAGGTAAACAAGGCCTTCTCCCACAATGGGGGAGGAGTAGAGGCCGGTGGTGCTCTTCTCCTGCACGATCTTGGTCTCCCATCTCTTTTGGCCGGTGGCGGCGTCGAGGGCGTAGACTCTCCCCCCGGGGGAGCCGACGTAGAGGGTATCCCCAGAGACAATGGGGCTAGACCAGCCGCTGGCTGGTGCTTGCCTGGCGCATCCGGAGATCAAAATGAGAAGGGCAAAGATATATATGATTTTCGCTTTTAGCAAAGTTATACTCCTCTTCAAGGAACGGGGTCGAACCCCCCGGGATGGAAAGGGTGACAGCGGGCTATGCGCTTAATCGCTAGCCATCCGCCTCTCCAAGGGCCATATCTCTCGATGGCCTCATAGCCGTACTGGGAACAGGAGGGGACGAAGCGACAACTGGGGGGCAGAAACCGGGCGAAGGTTCGTTGATATGCTCGGATAAAGGTCAGCAGAATAGCCTTCATTTGATGAGTCCTGCTTGGGAGAGGAGTCTCTCCACCGCGGCCTCCACCTCTGGGAAAGGGGCCCCGGCGATGGGGGCTCGAGCGATGAAGACCAGATCTTGTCCTGGCGGTATCTCCGATATCCTTCGCCTCACCGTTTCACGCATCATCCGCTTGACTCGGTTGCGAACGGTGGCCTTGCCTATTCTACGGCTGACGGAGAAGCCGAAGCGGCTATGGGATAGGCTGTTAGGGAGGACACAGAGGACCATCAACGGCTGAGTCCAAGAGCGCCCCTCCCGGCGAGCCTTTTGAAAATCCTCATTTTCCCGAAGCCGGTATCTCCTCTCCATGAAATGGCTTATAGGGCCAACCGCTTGCGTCCTCTTAGTCGCCGGGCCTTTAGGACCCGACGTCCCCCCTGGGTCTTCATGCGGGCCCGGAAGCCGTGGGCCCTCCTTCTCTTTCTCTTCTTGGGCTGATAGGTCCGTTTGGGCATAATCGACTACCATTATACCCTTATTTGTCTATCGCTGCAAATGAGGGCAGGTGGCGGTCTCACCTACCAAGTCTGAATGCCAGTGCGGCTGCCGTTCTGGCAAACCAGAATTGTACCACCATGAGAACCAGGCACCCTATGCCGACCAGACCCACGCCCGTCAGACCCGTGGAGACAGATTGGTCTAGGCCGATTGCTCGAAGGCCCGCCAGGGTAATCGACTCACCTAGAGCCAGAACCCCTATCGGCAGTGCCTCTGCACCGGTTACTAGGGCGGTGAAGATGCTGACATTCCGGGCACTTCTTGCAAACAGGTCCCCGCTTGCCCCCGCGTGGTATTGTTTCCGACCGACATACAACCCGGCGAGCGTTCCCAGGGCTATAGTCCCCAACGGCAACCCCATAAAGAAAGCAGATGCCATAGCCGACCAGAAGAGATAAGCCAGTGCTGTCAACTTCATGTCTATACTGTAGAACCTGGCTATCCAGTTCTTCAAGCCCAGGATGTCGAGGAGGATTCCAAGGCCTAAACCCGTGAACGCCGCAGTGGCTATCCCGTGCTCGGAGATCGAAAACAGGCCATAAATACGGAGCGCCGCAGCAACCCACCACCAGAGAACGAACAACGATAGGGGACAGATGACCGCTATGACAAAGCCAATTATAATCGATTCCGCTCTACTCATAGTCTCCTATTAACCTCCAGGGGGAGAGGTGCCCACAAATTGGTGTTTTCCACGCCTCTAGAACGCTAGTTCTAATCAGGGGTTGGTGTGTGGGGCGAGATCTACCTTCTTGAGCCTGGGGTTATGGGTCTCTCCGGGTATGCGCCCCCTTTTGGCTACCGGTTTGCCTTCTATGACCTTGATGTCGGCGGTGAAGTCGATGGGAGGGGCCCCACTGATGGCGCTCCCCACGCCGAAGGCGTCCACGGGAGCCCCTTTCCCTTTGAACTCTCGGATCCGTTCTGGGGTGATGCCCCCGCTGACCACGATCTTCACGTGGTTATACCCCGCTTGATCCAAGCGGGCTCGGACCTCTATCACCAGTTCGGGCGTCACCCTTCCTCGCTCCGGCGGGGTATCCAGCCGCACCCCCCAGAGCCTATCTCCCAACGCTTCGGCTACGCGGAGGCTCTCCTCGGCCTCATCCTTGAAGGTATCTACCAGGGCGATGCGGGTCACCTGGGGAGGCATATGCCGGTCGAAGGCTAGGGTGGCCTCCACCGTGTCGCCGAAGGCCAAGATCAGGGCATGGGGGATGGTGCCCGCGGCCTCCAGCCCGGCCAGTTTGGCTCCGGCGGGGGTGGCGCAGGCCACACATCCTCCCACTAGGGCTGCGTACTCCATGTGCGCCGCCACCTCGGGGTGGACGTGGCGAGCCCCGAAGGAGATGATGGGGATATCGTTGGCCGCCTCCACACAGCGGCGGGCAGCGGTGGCCCAACCGCTCTCGTGGGCCAAAATCCCCAAAAAGGCGGTCTCATATAAGCCGAAGGAGCGGTAGGGCCCCTTGATGCGCAAGACCACCTCCTTCTCCGCCATCTCGTCGCCCTCGGAGAGGGCCCACACCTGGCCATCGGGGGGGAGAACTCGACTCAAGAGGGCCAGGACTTCTTTCATGCCGCAGAGGATTCCTCCTCCGTTGGTGAAGACCTCCATGGTCACCTGGGGGTTGAGGTTTTCTAACTCTAGGATGCTCTGGGCACGGGCAAAGTAGATGTCCGCCGTTTCGCCACGGAGTACCCTTTCTAGGGGATCAAAGGGGGTAGGCATGTCGGTCTCTCCTATCATTCGGTAACCAGTTTCGCCCCCAGGATCTTCTCCATATGCTTTAGGGCGAAGCGGTGGGCCTCCTGGTCGAAGGAGGCCACGCAATTAGTGTAGACCTCCACCGGGTAGTCCCGGTTGCGAGCATCGGCCACGGTGTGGAGGACGCAGATATCGGTGCAGACACCGCAGATGATCAACTTCTCGGGTTTCAGCGCCGCCAGGCGTTGATCCAGGTCGGTTTCATAGAAGGCGCTGTACCGTCTCTTGGGCAGCCTCTGGCCAGGATAGGAGGCCAGTTCGGGGATGATCTCCGCTTCCTCTGTGCCTTCTATACAGTGGGGCGGGAACATCTCGAACTCCTTGTCGTCAGGGGCATGGCTGTCCTGGGTGAAGATGAGGGTGGAGCCCCTCTCCAGTTCCCTATCCAACAACTTTTGTACGTTAGGTATGACCTTTGGGGCCTCTTGGCCACAGAAGAGGGGGTAGCCCTCTTCTAGGAAGCCCCGCTGCATATCGACTACGATTACCAGAGCAGGCATAAGCCACCTCTCAACCATAATTCTACTCCCGGGAGATTATTCGTCAACTTTCTCCCCTACGTGGGCGGTGCATCAGCGCCTCCCTCACCGCCTGGTGATCGCTCCAGGGGAACTCGGTGGTCCCGAAGCACATCGACTTCTCGTGGCCTTTGCCGGTGATGATCACTAGGTCGCCGGGCTCTGCCCTGTCGATGGCGAACTGGATGGCTTCCCCGCGGTCGCCGATCCGCCAGAAGTCGATGCCCTCTTCTCGCCCCGTTTTCTCGCACCCTTGAGCGATCTCTTCCATTATGGCGTTCAAATCCTCGGTTCGAGGATCCTCAGCGGTGATGATGACCCTATCGGCTAGTTGGCCGGCTATCTCCCCCATCATGGGCCGCTTGGCCCGGTCTCTCAAGCCTGCACAGCCGAAGACCACAAAGAGACGGCCACTAGTCATGAATCGGGCCGTCTCCAAGGCGTGGCGCAAGGCGTTTGGTGTATGGGCGAAATCTATGATCACTTGGAAAGGTTGGCCCAGGTCTATCTTCTCCATACGGCCACGCACGCCAGACATGCGACTAATGCCCTCCTGTATGGCTCCAGGGGAAACCTCCTGAGAGGTGGCAACGGCGATGGCGGCCAAAAGGTTGTAAACGTTGAACTCACCTACTAGAGGCGACTGGATGGGGAAGGAGCCGGCGGGGGTCTGGGTGGTGAAATGGGTGCCAGTGGGGAAGAGGGCTATGGCCCCGGCGGTCACATCTGCTGGATGGTGGAGGCCGTAGGTGATCTGTTGGTCGGCGGGGATCTCCTTCAAATAATCGAAGGAGGGGTCGTCGAGATTTAACACGGCGACCTTAGGGGTTTCGAGTTTTCGAAAGGAGGTGGCCAGGTTGCGTAGGAGAAGGGCCTTGGCCTCTCGATACCCCGCAAAAGTCTTATGGTAGTCCAAGTGCTCGTGGGTGATGTTGGTGATGGCGGCCACGTCGAAGTGGCAGGCTTCAAGGCGATATTGAACCAGGCCATGGGAGGTGGCCTCAATGACGGCGTACTCACACCCCGCTTGCACCATCCGGGCTAAGAGGTTTTGTAACTCTAGGGCCTCTGGGGTGGTGGTATGGAGGCCGGTCTCCACCTCTTCATGGCCGATGATGGCCTTAACGCTGGTTACCATCCCCGTCGTTTGTCCCGCTGTCTCCAAAATGGCACGCACAAGGCTCACGGTGGTCGTCTTGCCGTCGGTCCCCGTGATGCCGATGAGGCGTAACCTTCGGGATGGGAAGCGGTACCAAGCAGCAGCCAGGTGGGCCAAGGCCTGCCTAGAGTTGGGAACGACGATGAGGGGTAAGTCTACCTGGGGGATGGCGGCTGCTTCCTCCACCACCAAGGCCCTTGCCCCTCGAGCCAGGGCCTCTGGTATGAAGTGGTGGCCGTCGTACTCTAACCCCTTTAGGGCCACAAAGAGATGGCCAGGCTTCACCTGGCGGGAGTCGCTGGCGATGCCGGTGATTTCGATGTCTTGTTCGCTGGTTCTCGGCCAAGGGAGAGAAGTTAGGAGTGCTTGTAGCCTCACCCGCCCTCTTCCTCCTGTTGAGGATGAACAACCTGGGCAGGAAGTGACGAGCTCAACACCTTGCCACCTCCTATCCTAGTATAGCACAAAGGGCAATCCACCTAAAGGTGAGACTGCCCCCTTCTATTCAATCGGCTCTAAAATGGTATTAGGATACCATCAGGCCATCAATTCCACTGAAGAGATCGCTAAATTAAGAGAGGAGGACTTCTCGCTCATCTAAGCCAATCTCTCGTGAAGTGCCCCCAGTTTTCCAGCCACGCTGCCATCTATCACCCGGTCGCCCACCTTCAATACCAAGCCCCCCAGAATGGCTGGATCCACATCGAACTCCATATCGGGTTCAGCGCCCAACTGGGCAGCCAGGTTACTGGCCAGCGTGGCCTTCTCCTCCTCAGTGAGGGGAAGTGCGCTCGTCACCCGCGCCTTCGTGTCACCGACGGCCAGTTCCGCTTCGTCTATGATCTGGACGCGTCCCACGCTGATACCGCTGAAGAACTCAGCGACGAGCCGCCGCTGTCTCTCCTCATCCAAGGCTTCACCGATGAGCCTGTTCGCCGCGGCGATAGCCAGGGCAGCGACCTGGCCTCTTAGGTCTTCTAGGATGCGCTCCCCTTCCGATCGAGCCTCTTCGCGAGCCCCGATTAGGACCTTCTGGGCCTCTCGCTCTGCTTCCGCGAGTATAGCCTTCCGCTCTTCTTGGGCTTCCTCCCTGGCCCGAGCGATGATCCTCTCCCTCTCCTGCGCGGCCTCCTCCAGGCGCTTATCGAACTCCGCCTGAGCCCGCTCCCTCTCTTCTCTGGCCCGTTCGGCATCCTCCAGAGCCTGTTGGATGCGCTCCTTCCGTTGGTCGAGCATCTTAAGGATGGGCTTCCAGAGGAGGAAATAGAGGCCAGCGAACAAGATGAGGAAGTTGACGACCTGGGAGAGCAAGAAGGCCGGATTGATACCTAACCCTTGCAACGCCTCCAAAAGCCAACTCCTTTCTTAAGCGCCTGTTTACTTCACGAAGTAGAGGGCCAGGGCCACTACCAGGGCGTAGATGGCGATGGCCTCGTCGAAGGCGATGGCCATGATCATGTTGGTGAGGATGGTGCCTCCGGCCTCGGGGTTGCGGCCGATGGCCTCCATAGCCGTTTTGCCCATCCATCCGATGGCGAAGGCGGGCACGATGGTGCCGCCGATGATGGTTACCGCTACGGCTAACAACCTGATGATTTCGGGGTCCAGTGGCATTAGTTTCCTCCTTTAGAAGTTTAGTGCGATTCCTCCGGGCCGTGGCCCATAGTGGCCATCATGAAGAAGATGAGGCTCAGCATGGTGAAGATCAAGGCCTGGACGAGACCCACGAACAACTCCAGGCCCATGAAGGGCAATGAAGCCACGAAGGTGAAAAGGAAAGAGATGACGATGAGCAAGACCTCGCCGGCGAAGATATTGCCGAAGAGTCGGAAGGAGAAGGATAAGATCTTTATCATCTCGCTGGCCAATTCCAGGAGGCCGACCACCACTTCGACTCCGCCAGATAAGAGGTCGATCAGGAAGTCCAAGGAGAATTTAATGAGTTCGGATCGGCCCTGGGGCCGCTTTCGCCCTCTCAAGCGGGCAAAGGGGGTAAGGAGCCTATGGAATCTAAAGAACCTTCCTACGTAGGAAACCCCCAGCATCTTGAAACCAAAATATTGTGCAGCCACCACAGAGATGAGGGCCAGGGCAAGGGTAGTGCTCAAGTCGGCGTTGGCGGAGCGGAGGAAAGGGATCAAAATGCGCTCTTCGTGGTGCTCCTCCCATATCCCGATGCTGCCATAGCCGGGCAATATCCCCATCCAGTTGGAGGTGAGGATGAAGAAGAAGAAGGTGGCCACCAGGGGGAAGAAGGTTCGCGTCTTCTCCCTGGCCACGTTCTCCAGGAAGCCATAGAAGAACTCGATTATAGCCTCCACACCGTTCTGGAGACCTGAAGGTACCATCTCCATCTTGCGGGTGGCCAGGGCGGAGCCACCGAGGAGCACTACCATGGTGAGCCAGGTGGCGGGGAGGGTGTTGGGCACCTCGTGGCCGAAGAGGGGAAGGTTAAAGGGGAGGGGGATCTTCTCGGCGGCTAGGCTGATCTCTGGCTGTTGCTGGCCCAGAACGCTCTGCACTCCGAAATTGCGCAGAAAGGGAGTTCCAATCCCACACAACCCCAGCATGAGGAAGATTACGCCGATGCACCCCAGCATGGCCTTTTTCGATCTCGGTATGGGGAGAGAGTTCATGACCCTTTCTCCTGCTTCAGCCGTTCTTCTACCTTCCGGGTGACCCAGCGATAGAGGATAATAGGGCCGATAAAGATCCCTACCGCGGTGAGGAGCACCGTGATCCAGGGGAAGGTGTTAAGGTGGCGATCCAACCACCATCCGAAGCCCACGCCCAAAAGGACGGGGAGGGCGATACCAAGCGCTGCCTGGACCGACAACACTAGAATCCAAAGGTGTTTAGTGACCTCCTTGAGTTGCTCTATGACGTTCAGCCTATCCCTTCCTTTGCCCACTCTACGGCTCTCTTCCACTACACAGCACACCTTCTGCTGACACCGCAGGAGTATACCATAAGGGAATCTCCCTGTCAATGTATAGGCATCACCGCAGGGAGAGCATGGCCACCGTTGCCGCCGAACGGGCAGCCAGGTCTATGAAGGGCTGGGGGTAGAAGCCCATAACCAGCGTCATGGCCATGGTGACGGCCACGCCCACCACCAGAGAGCGTGGTATCTGGAGGCTGGTCTCATCCGTGGCCGGAAGGAAGAACATCAGGCGCACCAGATTGAAATAGTAGTAGAGGGAGATGACGCTGTTTAGCACGCCAGCCACGGCTAGGAAGTAGAATACCTTCTGACCCATTTGGATCGCAGCCCCGAAGACGAATAATTTACCCAAGAACCCTCCCGTGGGGGGCATCCCGGCGAGGGACATAAAGAAGACCACTAAAGCCGTGGCGAGAAGCGGCGCCCGGCGGATGAGCCCTGCGTAGTCGGCGATCTCGTCAGAGCCGGTGACGTGGGAGAAGGCCACCACGGCCACGAAGGCTCCCAGGTTGGTGAAGAGATAGGCCAGGATGAAGAAGAGCACCCCTGTTATCCCCACCGTCCCCGGTGCGGCAGCCACGACGCCCAAGAGTATATACCCCACCTGAGCGATAGAGGAGTAAGCCAGCATCCTCTTGATATTGGTCTGTTGGATGGCCACCAGGTTACCGAAGGTCATGCTCACTAGCGATATGCCCGAGAGGATGGCCACCCAATCGATCTGATAGGCGGGAAGGGCGGTCAAGAAGACGCGAATTAGGACGGCGAAGCCAGCGGCCTTGGGGCCCACGGAGAGGAAGGCGGCTATGGGAGTGGGGGCCCCTTCGTAGGCGTCGGGGGCCCATTGGTGGAAGGGGACGAGGGAGATCTTGAAGCCGAAACCAGCCAGGATAAAGACCACGGCGGGCAGGATCAACCAAGGGGTGGAGGCTGCCGGGGAGGAGGGGGAAAGGAGGGCGTCGGCGATGGCTGTCAACTGAGTGGAGCCGGTGATGCCGTAGATCAGCGACATCCCGTAGAGCATCACCGCCGAGGTGACAGCGCCGTAGAGGAAATATTTAATCCCCGCTTCGCTAGACTTGGGGTCTCCCCTCAAATACCCTACCAGAACATAGCAGGTGAGGCTCAGGAACTCCAAGGAGAGGTAGATCATGACCAGATCGCTCGCTCCGGCCAGAAGGGTTATGGCCAAGGTGGCCAAAAGCAGGAGGCCGTAGAACTCGCCCCTATAGGGGGTCTTTTCTTTCATAAAAGCGATGGAGGAGAGGATTACCAGCCCGGTGGTGAGGCAAGCGATGATCTTGAAATATAAGGCGAAGGAATCCAAGACCAGCATCCCTGAGAGGAGCGATCTCTGGATGCCGAAGAGGCGAGCGGTGAGCACGACGGCCAGGATCAACCCCCCTATAGCCACATAGGCCAAGGCGTCTTTGAGCCTCTTGGAAGCCAGATCCAGCCCCAAAACCAGGAGGGCGAAGAGGGCGAGAACGATCTCCGGCGATAGAAGAGCCAAGTTTTCAAACCCAGGCAAGGGGAAAACCTCCTATAGTCCGCTCAGCAACTTCACCACCGCCCCGTTGATGAGGTTGAGGATGGGGGTGGGATAGAGGCCAAAGAGGAGCATGAAGAAGAGGAGCGGAGCCATGGTTATCACTTCCCAGCGGTACATGTCTGGGAGGTCGGCCCACTTCTCGTTCAAGGGGCCCAAGAAGATGAGTTGAACCACCTTCCAGAGGAACATGGCTGCGGTGACCACCACCCCCGAGACGGCGATGGCGGCGATGGGGGTGATGATGCTCAAAGCCCCCCGGAAGACGAGGAACTCGCTGATGAAGCCCGCCAGGCCGGGCAGGCCCAGGGAGGCCAGACAGGTGGCGGTCATGATGCCATAGTAGGTGGGCATGATGGCCCCCAGCCCCCCGAAGCCCTTGAGGTCTCGGATATGAGCCCGCTCATAGATGACCCCCACCAGGAGGAACAACCCCCCGGTGATGATACCGTGGTTGAACATCTGGAGCACGGCTCCGTTGAGGGCCATGGCTTGGCTATCGAAGATCTTCTCCGAGCCTCCGATGGCCGAGGCCGCAGCGACCAACCCCAGCATCACGTATCCCATATGGTTCACCGAGGAGTAAGCGATGAGTTTTTTCAAATCCCACTGGGCCATGGAGACCAGAGCCCCGTAGACTATGCTCAAAAGAGCCATGATAGCGATGATGGGAGCGTAGTGATGGAAGGCCTGGGGGAAGATGGGGAGTAGGATGCGGATGAAGCCGTAGGCTCCCAACTTCAGGAGGACACCGGCCAGGATCACGCTCCCCGCGGTGGGAGCCTCCACGTGGGCATCGGGGAGCCAGGTGTGGAAGGGCCATAAAGGTACCTTGATAGCGAAGGCAGCGAAGATCCCCCAGAAGGCCAGGCTCTGGAGGGTGAAATTATCGGCGAAGGGGCGGAGCCGGGCCAGATCTAGGATATCGAAGGTCCCCTCAGCGAAGTAGATGGCCAACATAGCCAGAAGCATCAGCACGCTACCGGTCAAGGTATAGAGGAAGAACTTGATGGCCGCATACTGGCGGCGGGGCCCACCCCACACGCCGATGAGGAAATACATGGGCACCAGCCCTATCTCCCAAAAGACATAGAAGAGGAAGAAATCTAGGGAGACGAAGACCCCCGTCATCCCCATCTCCAAAAGGAAGAAGAAGGCGAAGTACTCCTTCACCCGCTCTTTTATGGTGTATGAGGAGTAGAAGAGGGAGAGGACGGTGAGGAGGGAGGTGAGGAAGACCAGGGGCAGACTTATCCCATCCACCCCTACGCGGTAACGGACGTTGATAGTAGGGATCCAGACATGTTCCTCCAGGAATTGCATCGTCCCCGCGCTATAATCGTAGTTGATCCAGAGGATAGCCGACAAGATGAGGGGGACGAGGCTAAGGGCCACGGCCAGAGCCTTCATCTCCCTCTCATACTTCCTGGGGATCAAGAGGACGGCTAGCGCCCCCAAGAGGGGGATGAAAGTGATTAGGGTCAAATAGGGAAATCGCATCTTTACACCCTCCAAGTCATTGATACAAGAAGAGTCCGGTTAACGTCAAAACGCTTACCAGAAGCAGAAGCAGATAGTTTTGTACCCTCCCAGTTTGAATCTGGCGCAGTTCCCTACCCGCAATATCGGCCACCTTTCCTATTCCGTTCACCAGGCCATCGACCACATAGGTATCGAAGAGCTCGTTGAGGGTGGAGAGGGCCACAGTGATCCTCCCCGCCAGGTTCACCAGGCCATCGACCACGCAAGTGTCAAAACGCTCATTGAGAGTGGAGAAGACCACCGTACCCTTCCCTGCCAGGTTCACCAGGCCGTCGATCACCCTATGGTCGAAGGCAAATAAGAGATCCCCCAGGAGGATGACGCCTCTTACCACCGTAGCGCTGTAGATCTCATCTATCCAATATTTGTTCTTCAAGGTAACCCAGAGGGGGCCTAAGCGCTCCAGGGGATCGGGGTCCCCTGCCCATAGAGGGTTGCGCCCATAGAGGAGCCAGCCCAAAGCGAGCCCTGCCAGGGCTATGGAGATAGAGATGACCATCACTTGGGGGTTGAAGGGGGTTGCTTCGAACGCCTCTCCCACGAAGTGGTGGAAGGGGTTATTCCCCAAAAGTGGCCCCAAGAGCGGCATGTCGGCGGGGACACCCCATAGGCCCAGAAGGGTGGCCCCCAGGGCCAGAACGACCAGGGGTCCAGTCATCACCGGAGGGCTCTCATGGGCGTGGATCTCGATGTTGCGGGGCTCGCCGAAGAAGACGAGGAATACCTGTCGAGCCATGTAGAAGGCGGTGAGAAAGGCGGCAGCGGTCCCCACCAGCCAGATGACAAAACTGTGGTGGAAGGCATGGCTTAGGATCTCGTCTTTGCTCCAGAAGCCAGCGAAAGGCGGTATACCGGCAAGCGCCAGCATCCCCGCCAAAAAGGTCCAGAAGGTAAGGGGCATCTTCTTCCTCAGCCCGCCCATCTCCATCATATCGTTGGTTCCCACGGCGTGGATGACGGAGCCGGAGCCCAAGAAGAGGAGAGCCTTGAAGAAGGCGTGAATTATGAGGTGGAAGACGCCAGCCACGAAGCCACCCACCCCCAAGGCGGTCATCATATACCCCAATTGGCTGATGGTAGAATAGGCGAGGACCCGTTTTATATCGTTCTGAGCCACGGCGATGGTGGAGGCGAAGAAGGCGGTGAAAGCGCCGATGATGGCCACTGGGATCAGAGCCTGGTGGCCTTGGACGGCGATGAAAATGGGGAAGGTGCGGGCTACGAGATATACCCCCGCCGCCACCATAGTGGCGGCGTGGATGAGGGCCGAGACGGGGGTGGGACCTTCCATGGCGTCAGGCAGCCAGACGTGGAGGGGGAACTGGGCCGATTTCCCCACCGCTCCGGCGAAGATGAGGAGCCCTGCGGTGAGGACGACGTTGGGATGGAGATGGTTCACCTCCTCGAAGATGGTCTCAAAGGTTAGAGAGCCGGTCTGGAAGTAGAGGAGGAGCATCCCTAGGAAGAGAAGGACATCTCCTACCTTAGTGGTGATGAAAGCCTTCTTTCCCGCGTTGGCCGCCGCTGGCTTCTCGAACCAGAAGCCGATCAATAGATAGGAGCAGAGCCCCATGATCTCCCAGGATATGAAGGTCAAGATCAAGTTGTCGGCAATTACGAGCCCCAGCATTCCAGTGGCGAAAAGGGATATGTAGGCGAAGAAGCGGGAATAACGTGGGTCGCCATGCATATACCCCAGAGAGTAGATGAAGATCATGAGGCAGACGGTGGTGACCATAGCCAGCATAGCCGCCGTCAAGGGGTCGACCATGAAGCCGATCTCCAGGCTCGTCTTCCCTGTAGGGAACCAGGAGAAGGCGCGCCGGTAGGGCTCTTCGGCCAGGTGTTCTATCCCCAGGGCGCTGAAGAAGACCCCCATGGCTAAAAGGAAAGAGAGGAAGATGGCCCCCACAGCCAGGCTAGCGCTGAGTTTTTTATGTCTGTTGGTGAAGAACACTATGACCGCAAAGGAAAGGAGAGGGAAAACAGGTATTAGCCAAGTGTACTTTAGCATCTTTTCACCATTTCATAAGGTCGATCTCTTCGATATTGATGGTTTGACGGTGGCGGTAGATGGCGATGATCAAAGCCAACCCGATCGCCGCCTCTGCCGCGGCTACGGTGATGACGAAGATGGCGAAGACCTGCCCGATGAACTCCTGGGGGGTGATATACCGCCAGAAGGCGACCAGGTTTATGTTCACCGCGTTAAGCATCAGTTCTATCCCCATGAGGATGGCGATGGCGTTCCGCCTGGCCAAGGCTCCATAGAGCCCTAGGGAGAAGAGGATAGCGGCCACGGACAAGTACCAACTAAGGGGGATCATACCTCCTCCCGTTCTCTGGCGATGATTATGGCCCCCACTAGGGCCATGAGAAGGAGAAGAGATGCTACCTCAAAGGGGAGGACGTAGGTAGTCAGCAAGGCCCTCCCTAGATTGGCAATGGGGTCGCCCCCGATCTCCGCGGAGGTGACCTGCCACTCCACGGCTCCTACTAAGAAGATGAGGATAGCAGCCATAAGCGCCGAGGCCACAAGCACCACCCACCACTGTTCGTTGGTGGCGCGCCCTCTCTTCATCAAGCGTTCGGTGAGCATGATGGCGAAGATGATAAGGACAGCGATGGCCCCTACATAGATGAGGACCTGCACGGCGGCCAAGAAAGCAGCCTCCAAGAGCACGTAAAGGGCAGCCACCCCCAAGAAGGCGAGGATAAGAGCCAGGGCGTTACGCAATATATTCCTGCCCACCACTACCCCCACCCCGGCCAGGATGGTCACCGCCGAGACTACCAGGAAGGCGATCTGTACGAGGGTCATTTCTCTTTCTCCACTGGTGGAACCCCGTCAGGGGCATACCTCTGGCCCAAGGCCAAAAGCCTATCCAGGTCGTATATGAGTTCGCCTTTCTGGCGGCTATAGGTGCTCAGCTCATATTCCGGGGTATGATAAAGAGCCCCAAAGGGACAAGACTCCACGCAAAGCCCACAGAAGAGGCAGGCGGAGAGGTCCCAGGTGAAACTCTGGGGGACGTACTGGCCATCCCTCTTCTCCTCCGCCCGCATCACCTCGATCACTCCCACGGGGCACCAGCGGGCACAGATGCCACAGCCGGTGCATTTAGGTATACCCGTCTCGGGGTTTATAAGTTGCATCAACGCCCCCCGGAAGCGGGGGAACATCTCCAGCCGCTCCTCGGGGTATTGAACGGTGAAGATGCCCCTTTCGGTAGGGTGTAGCCTCCTGGCTCGAGCCTGCGGCGCATACCGGCGGGGGAAACGCTTCAGATCGCTCAGATAGGTCTCCACAAAATGTCGAAGCGTTACGGACAAGCCCTTGAGTATCCCTAGGCCTAGCATCTAGACCGCAACCTTTACCGCGCTTCTTCGCCAAATGGTGAGGATATATAGTATGACCACGGCGGCCACGATAAGGCCGTTAGCCACCAAGGAGGCAAGGACCAGGGAGAAGAGTCCCTTCCCCTGGGTTAGAGTTATCGCCAGAGCCATGACCAGGAGGTTCACCAGGGCCAAAGGCACCAGGAACTTCCAGGCCAACCCCATCAGTTGGTCGATGCGTAAGCGAGGCAGGGTGAACCGCAACCACATGAGGAGGAAGTAGATAGCGTAGGCCTTAAGGATGAACCAGACGTAGGGGGGGAGTAAGGGCCCTTGCCAGCCGCCCAGGAAGAGGGTGGCCGCGATGGCCGAGACGATGAAAGCGTTTATATATTCGGCCAAGAGGAACATGGCGTATTTCATGCCGCTGTACTCGGTGTGGTAGCCAGCGATGATCTCTGACTCCGCCTCGGGAAGGTCGAAGGGGGCCCGATTCACCTCCGCTACGGCACTGATGAAGTAGATGAGGAAGCCCAGAGGTTGCATCAGGATGAAGGGCACCCGGCTTTGTCCCTCCACAATGGAGACCATGGAGAGGGAACCGGTGAGCATGATGACCCCCAGGGCCGAGAGCACCATGGGGACCTCGTAACTTATCATCTGTGCCACCGCCCGCATCCCACCCAGAAGCGAATATTTGTTGCGCGACCCCCAGCCAGCCAAGAGGGTGGCTATAGTGGCCAAGGAAGAGATAGCCACGATGTAGAGAAAGCCGATGTTGAGATCGGCGGCCACCATTCCCCGGCCGAAGGGGAGGACGGCTAGAATCATGAAGGTAGGAACGACGACCATGACGGGAGCCAGGTTGAAGATCAGCCGGTCGGCGTTGGCGGGGGTGATATCCTCCTTGGTGAGCATCTTTATAGCATCGGCTACGAATTGCAATATCCCCAGAGGCCCCACCCGGTTTGGCCCGTACCGGTCCTGGACCCGCCCTGCCACCTTCCGCTCCATCCAGTTGATGAACATGATGGTAACGAGAACGAAGAGTATGAAGGAGGCGATGGTGAGGCATATCATGATCAGATCCGCCGCCCAGAGAGGCAGAAAACGGGCCAGAAAGCCGTGAATCCAGTGATTGAGGTTGACGAATAGGTCGTTGAGAAACTCCACTATCTATCCACCTCGCCCAAAACTATATCTATGCTTCCCAGGATGGCCACCACATCAGCCACCTTATGCCCTTTGCATAGTTCCGGCAGGACGGTAAGGTTGATGAAGGTGGGGGAGCGGATCTTGTAGCGGTAGGGGTTAGTGGTGCCATCGCTCACCAGATAGAAGCCCAACTCCCCCTTGGGGGACTCGATTCGATGGTAGACATCCCCTTCTGAGGGCTTGAAGACCCGGGGCAACTTGACGGAGAACTCGCCCTCGGGGATCTCTTCTATGGCCCGCTCTAAGATCCTCACGCTTTGTCGCATCTCCCCAATGCGCACCAGATACCGGTCATAGACATCCCCGTTTTTCCCCAAAGGCACATCGAAATCGAACCTGTCGTAGATGGAATATGAGTCCACCTTGCGGATATCGTAATTCACCCCGGAGGCGCGAAGGAGAGGGCCGGTGCAGGAGTAGGCGATGGCCATATCCGGTGGGAGGACCCCCACCTTCTGGCAACGGATGCGCACGATCTCGTTTTCGGTCAGGAGCCTCTCGAACTCGTCCATGAAGGCAGGGAGGGCAGCCACGACCTCTTTCAACTCAGGCATGAACTCCGGCGGCAGGTCGTACCTCACTCCCCCGAAGCGCATATAGTTGCACATCATCCGCGATCCGGAGGCCATCTCAAAGAGGTCTAGGATACGTTCCCGCTCCTCAAGAGCGTAGAGCATGGGGGTGAAGAAACAGCCCAGATCGTTAAGGAGGGCTCCAATGGCCACCGCATGGTTGACGATGCGGGTGAGTTCCACCATGATGATCCGAATATACTCCGCTCGCTCAGGTACCTCTATCTGGGCCAACTTCTCCACGGCCATCACATAAGCCAGGTTGTTGGACATGGAGCAGATGTAATCGAGGCGATCGGTGTAGGGGATGTTCTGAAGATAGGTGTTCTTTTCCCCTATCTTCTCATGGCAGCGATGGAGGTAGCCCATCACCGGCTCCAGATCGACGATGGTCTCCCCATCCAGGGTGACGATCATGCGGAAGACCCCGTGGGTGCTGGGGTGCTGGGGGCCCATGTTGACGGTTATGGTCTCGGTCCTTAGCCTGGTCTCTACCGCTTGCATTTTCAGGAAGGCTCCTCTTGATACCCTTCGATGGGGAAATCTTTGCGTAAGGGGTGGCCTTCATACCCCTCCCAGAGGAGGACCCGCTTTAGGTCGGGGTGGCCTGCGAAGCGGATCCCCATCAGGTCGTAGACCTCCCGCTCTTGGAAGTTGGCTCCGGGCCAGAGGGGGGTTACTGAGGGGACCTCTGGCTCCTCTTTGGAGGCCGACACCCTGAGGGTTAGAGGCCCTGTCCCTTCCTTCATGGAGTAGAGGTGATAGACCACCTCGAAGCGGTCGGGGTAGTCGACCCCGGTGACAGCGGAGAGGTAGTCGTATCCCTCCTTCTCTTTGAGGTGGCTCGCCACCTTAAAGAGGTCATCAGCCTTAACTGATATCGCCGGGTCTTTCCCCTCTAGATACTCAAGGGAGGTCTCTGGGAGCTCTTCGACTAACCGCTCGTAGATCGTTCTACTCATTCTTCTCCTGGAAGCACCAATCCCCTCGGCCCCAGGATGGGAACCGGCATCTCCCTCTCCATCTCTTTTCGGTACCAAGGGGAGGCGAGTATCGTCTGCCCTTCTATCATTTGGTGCAATTTGATGAACCCTTCTATGAGGGCTTCAGGTCGCGGGGGACAGCCGGGCACATAGACATCCACGGGCAGATAGGTGTCGATGCCGTTGACCACGTTGTAGGTATCCTTGAAGGGGCCGCCGGAGATGGCGCAGGCCCCCATAGCCAAGACATACTTGGGCTCTGGCATCTGATCGTAGAGCCGCACCACCTGAGGGGCCATCTTGTTGGTGACCGTACCGGCTACGATCATCAAATCCGCCTGGCGAGGCGTGGGGCGCATCATCTCCATCCCGAAGCGGGCGAAATCGAAGCGGGAGGCGGCGGCGCAGATCATCTCGAAGGCACAGCAGGCCAGTCCGAAACCCATAGGCCAGACCGAGGAGCGCCGCCCCCAGTTATATATCTTCTCGATGGTAGTGATGAGGACGTTGCGCCTGATCTGTTCTGCTATATACTCCTCTTCGGTCATCTTAGAGCCATTCTAGGACGCCCTTTCGCCAGGCGTAAAGGAGTCCTCCCACTAATATCCCCAAAAAGATGAACATCTCCACTAGAGCGAAGAGCCCCAACTGGTTATAAGCCACCGCCCAGGGGTACAAGAAGACGGTCTCGATATCGAAGATGACGAATACCAGGGCGTAGATGTAGTATTGAGCTCGGAATCGAACCCAGGTCTCGCCTATGGTCTCCAGACCGCACTCATAGGTGGACTTTTTGGTGGGGTCGGGCTTATTAGGGCGTATGAGAAAAGCCATGAACATCGCCACAAGGGGGAAGAGGGTTGCAGCGATGAGCAACAAACCGAGGAAAGCGTAGTCTGATAACAACAGCTCCTCCTCTTTCCCTCCCTTGCCTAGGGACTGTCGGGAAACCTTGAGAATTATATCACAAACTCTTGGCAAAATCAACCCGTTTCGAGCTTCTCTGGGGTTCATTTTCCAGAGGTGGTAATATGTGAGATACACTTCGTCCTGAGACCCAGTGTCGAAGGACGGACCTCGCCGTAGAGGATATGTCATCTCTGCGATACCAGAAGATGAGGTTCTTACCCTCAGGATGCCAAACGCACTCACTTGGTACCGAGGTCCGTGGAATTTTCTACCCCGGGTTGACAAATCGCCCCCCTTATTGTACTATATCTTGTATTCAACGAGGCAGGATACCGCAACATATTGTGTTTCGCCGAACCCGGCAGCCAGCAAGGAGGAGAGCGAGAGGTGGCTCACCGCATCGAGGTCTTTTGGCAGGCCGATCTGGCTGACGGACGGGCAGCGGACTTACTCACTCAGGTTGCTCATTTGGGCCTTGACCGTGTCCGGCGAGTCCAGGTGAGCGACCTCTATTTCCTGCGTGGCGATCTCTCCCCTACCGATCTGGAGCGCCTGGCGGAGGAACTCTTGGCTGACCCGGTCGTTGAGGGGTATCGCTGCCGGCCGACCGATGCCTCACCTCCACCGGGCGCGTCTGGCCTGGTCGTGGAAGTCGGCTACCACCCTGGCGTCACCGACCCGGTGGCCGAGAACCTCCTGCGGCGTGCCTGGCTCCTGGGCATCGGCTCCGTTGAGGCCGCTGCCACCGGCACCCGCTACATCTTAGAAGGGGACCTCTCTACGGTTGACCTGCATCGGATCGCCCGCGAGATCCTCTGCAACGACGTCATCCAGAACTACGCCCTGGGGCCCCTCCGGCCGGCTTTCGTACCCCACGCCGAACCCCGCGCCAAGGTAGAGGTCATCCCCCTGCGCCGGGCCAGCGACGAAGAGCTGGCTCGCATGAGTGTGGAGCGGGTCCTTTTTCTCTCGCTCGAGGAGATGCAGGCTATCCGCGCCGAGTTCTGCCGCCTGGGACGAGACCCCACGGATGTGGAACTGGAGACCCTGGCTCAGACCTGGTCAGAGCACTGCCAGCACAAGACCTTCAAGGGCCATATCCACTACATCTGCCATGGAGGCATGCCCCGCGTCCTACCCACGGAGAGGGTGATCTCCGCACCTTATGAGGAGATGATCAGGGGCTTGCTGAGTACGTACATCCAGGGGGCCACTGAACAGTTGGGACGCGAGTGGGTGCGTTCGGCCTTTGTGGACAACGCCGGCATCATCGATTTTGACGACGATTTTGTGGTTTCCTTCAAAGTGGAGACGCACAACCATCCCTCGGCCCTCGAGCCATTCGGTGGAGCCAACACTGGCGTCGGTGGCGTCATCCGCGACATCATCGGCGTCTCCGCGCGGCCTATTGCCAACACCGACATCCTCTGCTTTGGCCTACTGGACATGTCCGGGGAGGAGATGCCAGGCGGGATTCTCCATCCTCGCCGCATTGCCCGAGGCGTCATCGCCGGGATCGAGGACTACGGCAACAAGATGGGTATCCCCACCGTCTCCGGGGCTATTCTCTACGACCGCGACTATGCCGCCAATCCCTTGGTGTATTGTGGCTGTGTCGGTCTGGCCCGGAAGGGACAGCACCGACGCGATCCCCAACCGGGCGACCTGTGCGTGGCCCTGGGTGGGCGTACCGGGCGCGATGGCATCCACGGGGCCACCTTCTCCTCAGCCAAACTGACCCACGAGACCGGCCAGACCATTGGTAGCGTGGTCCAGATCGGCGATCCCATCACCGAGAAGTCGCTCTTGGAGGCGGCCATCCGCGCCCGCGACGAGGGGTTGTACGATGCCATCACCGATTGTGGCGGGGGCGGCTTTTCTTCGGCTGTCGGGGAGATGGGCAAGGAGGTTGGCGTAGAGGTGGAACTGAGCGACATCCCTCTCAAGTATCCCGGCTTGCGTCCTTGGGAGATATGGCTTTCGGAGGCTCAGGAGCGCATGGTGATGGCCGTCCCCTCGGAGAAGTTGCCCCGCCTGAGAGAGATCTGTGAGGATCTCGACGTGGAGTTGACCGTCATCGGGCGCTTCACCGGGGATGGCCGGCTCCGCATCTGCTACGGCGGTCAAATCGTGGCTGACCTGGAGATGCAATTCGTACACAAGGGTTGGCCTAGGCCCACTATGTGTGCTGAGTGGGAGCCTTCCACTTTCCCGGAGCCTGATATCACCCCACTGGCGGACCTCACCCCCACCCTGTTGCGCATGCTGGCCCATCCCGATGTAGCCAGCAAGGAACCGGTGATCCGGCGGTACGACCACGAGGTTCAGGGCGCGACGGTCGTGAAACCGCTGGTGGGCGTGGCTGACGACGGCCCTTCCGACGCAGCCGTGTTGCGTCCTCTGGAGATAGAAGGATCGCAGGGGTTGGCGCTAGGCTGCGGCATCACCCCCCACTATGGGCGGGTGGACCCCTATGCTATGGCCTGGGCTGTTGTGGACGAGGCGGTGCGGAACGTCGTCTGCGTGGGGGCCGACCCCGACCGCATCGCCTTGCTGGATAACTTTTGCTGGGGCAATCCGGCCCTGCCCGACCGACTGGGCGGGCTGGTACGGGCAGCGCAGGGCTGCCACGACGCCGCCCTGGCCTACGGCACCCCCTTCATTTCGGGAAAGGACAGCCTGAACAACGAGTACGTGGATCCGCAGGGGCAAAAGCGGGCCATTCCACCCACGCTGCTGATCTCTTCCTTGGGCATCGTCCCCGACGTGCGAGAAGTGGTGACGATGGACCTGAAGAGCACAGGCGACCTGCTCTACGTGGTCGGGGAGATGCGGGCCGAACTGGGGGCTTCGCTCTATTACCGGCTGCACGAGGCCATGGGGAACGGCGTTCCCGCGCCGGTGCCCGACGCCATCGAGGCCATGCGCGCGCTGCACCGGGCCATGCGCAGAGGGCTGGTGCGCGCCTGCCACGATTGCTCCGAGGGGGGGCTGGCCGTGGCGGCGGCGGAGATGGCGTTGGCCGGGCGACTGGGGCTTGATCTGGAGATAACTGCTCTGCTGCGAATGCATGATGTGGAGACGGACGCCGTTGCCCTTTTCGCCGAGAGCAGTGGTCGTTTCCTGGTCGAGGTGGCACCCGACGATGCCACTACCTTCGAGGAGGCGCTATCAGGACAACCCGTGGCCCGTCTGGGCTACGTCACCGAGAAGGACCTCTTTCGCGTGCGTGGCCTGCAGGGGGAGACTGTGATAGAGTGCAGTGTCATTGACCTCCTCCAGGCCTGGCAAGGGATGGAGGTTATATAAAGATGAGCCAGCCGCAGGTATTGATCCTTCACGCCACCGGGACGAACCGCGACCGTGAGGCCGCCTGGGCAGTCGAGCAGGCCAGCGGCCGGCCGGCCATCGTTCACGTCAACGAACTCCGCGAGCGGCCGGCTCGACTGCACGATTTCCAGATGCTCATACTGCCCGGCGGTTTCTCCTACGGCGATGCCCTGGGCGCCGGCCGCCTCTGGGCCTCCGACCTGCGCTGGCTCTTTCAAGAAGAACTGGCTCGCTTCGTCGAGGGGGGCAAACCGGTCCTGGGCATCTGCAACGGTTTCCAGGCTCTGGTGAAGAGCGGTTGGCTCCCCGGGCCCCCGCAGGCTGGCGTCCAGGCTACCCTGACGCGCAACGCCTCCAACCGCTTCGAGTGCCGTTGGGTCTGGCTGGAGCCGGACCCAGCCAGTCCCTGCGTCTTTACCCGGGGCCTCACGGAGCACGTTTACTGTCCGGTGGCCCACGGGGAGGGACGTTTCGTCCCTGGTGACGAAGCCATGTTGGAGGGGCTCCGGATACGCCGGCAGATCGCGTTGACTTACGTCGGCGCCAATGGTGGGCCGGTCACCTACCCCGCCAACCCCAATGGCTCCGTCGCCGACATCGCCGGCATCTGCAACGAGCGAGGCAACATCCTGGGGCTGATGCCCCATCCGGAGGATCACATTATCCCTTGGCAGCACCCCCGGCGGACCCGAGGTGAGGGCGGTAACTTGGGTTTGGCTCTTTTCTCCGGGGGAGTGCGCTACGCGGCAGAACTGTGAATGTCGCGGAGATGACTTCGGAGGCAACGTAACAGGCAGGCCAGAGAGACCCCGGAGGCCCTGGCCGAAACAGCCTGGGGATGGCGGCGCAGAGGAGCCGCAAGAGAGTGTGATGACTTTCACCCATGAGCAGTTCCTTTCACCCTTCGCCTGGCGCTACGGCGGTCCGGAGATGCGCCAGGTTTGGTCGGAGGAACACCGACGACGGCTGATGCGCCGGGTCTGGGTGGCGTTAGCCCGGGCGGAGGTCGAGGCCGGCTTGGTCACTCCGGAGCAGGTGGCCGACCTAGAGGCTCACCAGGATGAGGTGGACCTGGAGCGGGCTGCGGCCATCGAGGCGCGCACGCGCCACGATGTCGTGGCTGAACTACTAGTCTTTGCCGAGCGGTGCCCGGTCGGCGGGCCGATCCTGCACCTGGGGGCGACCAGCACCGATATCCTGGACAACGCCGACGCGGTGCGCTTGCGCCAGGCCCTGGAGATCATCCTGGAAAAAGTGGCCGAACTGCTAACCGCGCTGGCGGGCCAGATCGAGGAGCGTGCCGAGCAGGTCTGTATGGGCTGGACCCACCTCCAACCGGCCGAGCCCACGACCGTCGGCTACCGCCTAGCCGTGTATGCACAGGATCTTCTAAACGATTACGAGGACCTGATCCGCCTTCACCGTGGCATCCGGGGCAAGGGGATCAAGGGAGCAGTGGGGACGGCTGCCTCCTTCGCCCAACTCCTGGAGGGCACCGATGTCACCCCCGAGGGGCTGGAAGCTCGCGTTATGGCGCTGCTAGGCCTGGAGGCCTTCCCAGTGACTGGGCAGACCTATCCCCGCCGACAGGAGTGGCAGGTTTTGACCGCGCTGGCCGGTCTCGGTGCAGCGCTCTACAAGTCGGCGTTCGACCTGCGGCTGTTGCAAGCGCCTCCCTTTGGCGAGTGGAGTGAGCCGTTCGGGCAGGAACAGGTCGGATCCTCGGCCATGCCCTTCAAGCGCAATCCGATCACGGCGGAGAAGGTGGACAGTCTGGCCCGTTTCCTGGCGACGCTGCCCCGTGTAGCCTGGGACAACGCTGCCCACTCCCTCCTGGAGCGCACCCTGGACGATTCGGCCAACCGCCGTGAGATTCTGCCGGCCGCCTTCCTAGTGGCCGACGAATTGCTGCGATCGGTGCTGTGGCTGGTACGGAACCTGCAGGTGAACGAGCAGGCCGTCGCCGCAAACCTGGTACGCTACGGCACCTTTGCTGCCACCGAGCGTCTGCTGATGGAGTTGACCAAGGCGGGGGCTAACCGGCAGGCGATGCACGAATTGATCCGCCGGCACAGCATGGCTGCCTGGGAGGAGGTCCGGGCCGGGCGGCCCAACATGCTTTCTCAGGCCCTCTCCTCCGACCCCCAGGTTCTATGCTACCTGCCTGAGGAGCGCGTCCGTACCCTCCTGGATGCTACTGGATACGTCGGCGATGCCCCGAAACGGGCCCGTGCGCTGGCCGCCCGAATCCGCCAGAGGGTCCAAGAGCCCTGAACGGAGATGCCAATGCTTGACCAGGCCATACTGCTCCAGCATATCCCCCAAGCCCTCAACACAGTTGACCTAGAGTGGCCCTTTGGGCGGGAGCGGGGTAAGGTGCGGGATCTCTTCTTCCTGCCCGGCGACCGCTGCATCATCATCGTGACTACCGATCGCCTCTCTGCCTTCGACCGCGTGCTGGCGATGGTCCCTTTTAAGGGCCAGGTGCTTAACCAGCTCAGCGCCTTCTGGTTCGAGCGCACCGCCGATCTTATCCCCAATCATATCTTGGGTGTGCCTGATCCCAACGTCAGCGTGGTGCGCGAATGTGAGGCGTTACCGGTGGAGGTGGTCGTGCGCGGCTTCATCACCGGGGTAACCAAGACCGCCCTGTGGTATCGCTATTCCCTGGGGGAACGGAACATCTACGGATACGACTTTCCCCATGGCATGAGAAAGAACGATCCGCTGCTGGAGCCGATTATCACACCCACTACCAAAGGCCGTGCAGGTGAACACGATGAGCGCATCACCTGCGCTGAAGTAGTAGAGCGCGGACTGCTGGATGGGGAGAGATGGGAAGAGGTTCGGGTTGCAGCGCTGGCTATTTTCAAGCGAGGCCAGGAGATCGCCCGGACGGGTGGATTGATCCTGGTGGACACCAAATACGAATTCGGGCGTGCGCCGGATGGCACCCTGATGCTCATTGACGAGGTCCACACGCCGGATAGTAGCCGTTTCTGGGTGGAGGAGAGCTACGAGGAACGGATTGCGAGTGGATTGGAACCGGAGAATTTCGACAAGGAATTCTTGCGTCTGTGGTATACCGAGCGGGGGTATCGGGGCGATGGTGAGCCGCCTGCCGCCACCGAGGATCTGATCGTCCAAGTCAGTCAGCGCTACATCGCGCTCTATGAGAGGCTCACCGGTCGATCTTTCGAGCCAGGTTTGTATCCAGCCGGTTCCCGTATCATCAGGGTGCTCCGGGGATACCTGCCAGAAGCGTAAGGAGGGCCGAACCGAATGTTGGTCGTTATCATTATGGGATCGCCCAGCGATGAGCCTGTGGGCCAGCGGATCACTCGCGCACTGGAGACCTTCGGTATCCCCTGGGAAACGCATGTGGCTTCCGCCCACAAGACACCCCACCATCTCCTGGGCCTATTGGATAGGTACGAGGCTGATCCTCGCTCCAAGGTCTACATCACTGTGGCCGGCAGGAGCGACGCCCTCAGTGGCTTAGTGGACGCGCAGGTGACCGCTCCGGTCATCGCCTGTCCGCCATATTCGGAGAGGTTCGCCGGGGGCGACCTGCTCTCCTCTCTGCGCACGCCCTCGGGCGTGGCCCCAGCGGTGGTGCTGGAGCCGGAAAACGCGGCCTTGTTGGCAGCCAAAATGCTGGGGCTAGCCGAACCCGACTTGCGCCAGGGGGTGCAGGAGGCACAAGAGAAGCAGCGTCGGAGGCTGCTCGACGCCGATGCTGCGCTGCAGAGGTGAGCGCAATATGTACCCGTTTACTGGTAAACCTCGAGAAGCGTGTGGTATCTTTGGAATCTATGCCCCTGGGGCCCAGGTAGCCCGGCTGTCCTTCTTCGCCCTCTACGCCCTGCAGCACAGAGGGCAGGAGAGCGCTGGGATTGCCACCTCCGATGGCCGTGGGGCTCACATCCACAAAGGGCTGGGCCTGGTCTCTCAGGTCTTCACCGAGGAAAACCTGCATCACCTGCGCGGGCACCTGGCCATCGGCCACAACCGTTACTCCACCACCGGCGCGCCGCACCTGCGCAACGCTCAGCCCTACCTGATCGAGACCGCGCTGGGGCCCCTGGGGATAGCCCACAATGGCAACCTCACCAACGCCCCTGCTTTACGGCGGGGCCTGTTGGACAAAGGGGTGGGGCTGATCTCGTCCACCGATAGCGAGGTGATCACCCAGATGCTGGCCGGTGTGCCAGGGAAGAGCTGGGAGGAACGTATTACCGCCTTTATGGGACGGGCGGAGGGAGCTTACTCGCTGGCGATCCTCACGCAGGAAGCTATCTATGGTTTCCGGGACCCCTGGGGCTTCCGCCCTCTTTGCCTGGGCAAGTTGAATGACAAAGGATGGGTTGTTGCGTCGGAGTCGTGCGCCCTGGCGACCATTGGAGCGACCTTTCTGCGCGAGGTACGGCCGGGTGAGATCGTTCGCTTGGACGAGGATGGTCTGACTTCCTGCCAAGGTGTACCGGTGGCGGAACGACCGGCGCTGTGCGTTTTTGAGTACATCTACTTCGCCCGCCCCGATTCGTTGCTGGAAGGGCGTTCTGTTCATCAGGTGCGCCGTCGGCTGGGAGAACGATTGGCCCGGGAGTACCCCGTCGCCGCGGATATGGTCATCGGCGTACCCGATTCGGCCACAGCCCACGCCATCGGCTACGCTCATGAGGCTGGCATCCCCTTTGGCGAGGTGCTGATCAAGAATCGCTACATCGGGCGGACCTTCATCCAGCCAGATGATCGCTTGCGTCGTCTGGGGGTGGCGCTCAAGTTCAACCCTTTGCCGGATTTAGTGGGTAAGCGAAAGCGCATTGTCATGGTGGACGACTCCATCGTACGTGGCAACACCAGCGGTCCCATCGTGAACTTACTACGGCAGGCTGGAGCCATCGAGGTGCACATGCGGGTGGCTTCGCCGCCCATTCGACATCCCTGTTTCATGGGTGTGGACATGGCCGGTCAGGAGGAATTGATCGCCGCCCACATGGATGTAGACGCAATTGCCCACCACCTGGGGGTGGACAGCCTGGGCTACATCTCTTTAGAGGGCCTATTGGAGGCCGTTGGATCGGGAGAGAAAGACCATTGCCTTGCCTGTTTCACTGGAGATTACCCCGTGTCGGCCGTGGCCGGAATCGGCAAGGGGGTGTTTGAACTGGAGCGGCCAACCGGCGAGGCGCGCTATTGGCCCAGATTCACAAGAGGCAGGATCTGACCGTCAGGGCAAACGAACCCTTAATCATCTAAGGAGGAGTTCTTAATGGGTGGGCTTTTCGGCGTCGTTTCGAAAGAGGATTGCGTAGAGGACCTATTTTACGGAACGGACTATCACTCGCACCTGGGTACCCGTCGCGGCGGCCTGGCTGTGCAGAGTGGTAGGGGCCTCACACGAGTCATTCACAGCATCGAGAACACTCAGTTCCGTTCAAGATTCGAGGGCGACATCCAGGAGATGTCCGGCAACATGGGGATCGGCTGCATCAGCGATACCGAAAGCCAACCCCTCATCATCCGCTCGCACCTGGGCGACTACGCAATCACCACGGTCGGGCGTATCAATAACATCCAGCAGTTGGTAAATCAGGCTTTCGGCAAGGGCGCTGCACACTTCACGGAGACGAGTGGCGGGGAGATCAGCCCAACCGAATTGATCTCCACGCTGATCGATCAGGAGGCAACAATCGAAGACGGTATCCGCCGGGCCCAGGAAGCCATTGACGGGTCCTGTTCGTTGCTGCTCCTGATGGACCGTGGACTATATGTCGCCCGCGACCGTTTAGGGAGGACGCCGCTGGTGATTGGCGAGAAGAACGGCGCAACTTGTGTAACCTTGGAAGCGTGCGCGTTCCCAAACCTGGGGTATCGCTTCAGGTACGAACTCGGGCCGGGTGAGATCATGCTGTTAACGCCAGAGGGCATCGAGCAGAGGGCCTCGCCGGGAGATACGCTGCGGATTTGTGCGTTCTTATGGGTCTACTATGGCTATCCGGCCTCTTCCTATGAGGGGATAAATGTCGAGGTCATGCGGAATCGTAGCGGCGCGGCCTTAGCCCGGAACGACGACGTGGAGGTAGATATGGTCGCCGGCATTCCCGATTCCGGCACCGCCCACGCCATCGGGTATGCTAACCAGGCTCATATCCCCTACTGCCGACCGTTTGTCAAGTACACTCCTACCTGGCTACGGAGCTTCACGTCTCACGACCAAGCCGTCCGCAGCCTGGTGGCGCGCATGAAGCTGATCCCTATCCGCGAGCTGATCGAGGGCAAGCGATTGCTTTTCTGCGAGGATTCCATCGTCCGCGGCACGCAGTTGCGAGAAACCATCCAGCGGCTGTACGACTACGGCGCGAGGGAGGTGCATATGCGCCCCTCGTGCCCACCGCTGATCTACGCCTGTAGGTTCCTGAGCTTCACCCAGTCACGGTCCGAACTGGAACTGGCCGCTCGTCGGGCCATTCGCGAAGTGGAAGGCCGCGACAACGCACCTCTTGAAGAATACGCCAGCCCGGGTTCGGAAAAGTACCGTGCCATGGTCGAACGGGTTCGGCACCATCTGAACTTCACCTCCCTTAGGTACCAGGCCATGCCCCATATGATCGACGCCATCGGCCTGCCAAAGGAGAAAGTTTGTACTTATTGCTGGGACGGAGTGGGCTGAGGCTGCATCGACTCTACGAATAAGCAAACAATCATATTGCCACGTCAGTGCGTGATAAGAAGACTCATCGAAAAGAGGGGCGGCAATTTGGGAGAAAAGATCTTAGTTTATGGCAGTGGTGGAAGGGACCATGCTCTTGCAGATGAATACATAGAAAGTCCCCATGTGGATAAGGTTTTTTTTGCACCTGGCAATCCTGGAGTCAATTATACAAGCAAAGGTCAGAGAGGATATATAGAACAAGTTCCTCGGGTGAGAGGTTTTGAGGATGTCGTAAGATTCTGTAAAGATAATGGCGTGAGATTGGTTGACGTTGGTTCAGAAAACCCTTTAAGTCAAGGACTTGTTGATGTTTTATACGAGGCTGGAATACCCTGTGTAGGACCTAAAAGGAAATACACAAGAATAGAACGTGATAGGGCATTCACAAATACAATACTTGAAAGAATAGGAGTAAAACCCGAATGGCGTGTTTTTGACCCAGGAACAGAGGCAACAGAAGAAGGAAGAAAAAAGGCTGCTGAAGATGCAAAAAGATATGTTAGAGATGTTGGTTATCAAGTTGTAGTAAAGGCAGGTGGTTTAGGGGCTGGAAAATCGGGTTTCTGTTGTAATAATCCAAGAGAGGCTGAAGAAGCAATTGATAGGATAATTGTAGAGAAAGAATTCGCGGCTTATGGACCCAATAGTTTGAGAGCCATAGTTGAAGAAAGAAAGGAACATCGAGAGATTTCGTTTTTTGTTTATCTTGATGGCAAAACATGCTTGCCATTAAAGATGTTCGCCCAAGATTACAAACCAGCATATGATCCATATGATCTTCTAAGGATGTTTTGCTATCGCTATGGAGGAGACATTCGCGGTATAAGAAGAGGATTGCAAGAAAATCGAATAAGAATTCCTGAAAACCTGGCAACAATGAGTGAAGATGAAAGAGACCAAATTCTAGCTTCCCCATTGAAAGATGAAAACATGAGACTAACAAACCCCAATACAGGGGGGACAGGTTGCTATTGTCCCCATAGGCTAGTAGGAGAAGAATGGGTGACGAACAAGATATTAAGAGAGGTAGTAAACCCATTTGTGAATATTGTCTATAATGAATTGGGTTGGGATTACAGGGGCGTTTTGTATTTTGGTTTAAATCTAAATCCAGACAATAGTCTGAGTGTATTCGAGGTTAACGTTAGACATGGGGATCCAGAATGGGAAGTAATAGCAAGAAAAATGAAAACAGATCTTTTTGAAATAGCCCTGGCGACCTGCGAAGGAAGGGTCGATGAACTCAAGAGAACTCTTCCAAAAGGGGAAGTAGAATGGAACCCTCGTCATTATGTTGATGTTGTGGCAATGGTAGGAAGATCAAGAGATCCAGGTGGGCGTTGGTACCCGGGATATCCTGGGCGTTATGGAAAGGGCTATAAGATAACTGGTTTAGATGAAATAGATTCGGGTGTAGCGATTTTTTATTCTGGTGTTGGTGAAGACCCCAAAAAGGGACTTGTAACAAGAGGGGGTAGGGTCTTACATGTTGTTGCTGGCGGGAATAGTTTAGAAGAAGCAAGAGAATTAGCGTACAGAAACATTAAACGCCTCGCTTTCCTTGATCATCGAAGCAATGATGAGGATGTTCTCAGATATCGCAAAACTATAGCCTCAGTTTAACTATCTGGAGGATCTATTCATGACGAGGAGACAAGCGCCTTCCTCTCCCAAGAGCGCCTACGCCGCCACCGGCGTAGACATCGAGGCTGGCAACCGCGCCGTCGAACTGATGCGGGAAGCCGTCCGCAGCACCTACACCCCTGCCGTCCTGGCGGGCATCGGTTCCTTTGGCGGGTTGTTCGCCCTGGAAGAGGTGCTCCAAGCCCGCGACCCAGTCCTGGTGGCTTCCACCGACGGCGTCGGCACCAAGACGATGATCGCCGGAGCAATGGGCCGCTACGACACCGTGGGTCATGACATCGTCAACCATTGTATGAACGACATCCTGGTACAGGGCGCGCGTCCCCTCTTCTTCCTGGACTACGTCGCTGCGGGCAAACTCGATCCCGAGCAGATCGCGGCCATCGTTGGGGGGTGCGCCGAGGCGTGCAAGGCCCTTGGTTGCGCTTTAATAGGAGGTGAGACGGCCGAGATGCCCGGGGTGTACCGCCCGGGTACCTTCGACCTGGTCGGCGCTATGGTGGGTTGGGCCGAGCGCGATGCCATTGTGGATGGGAGCGAAGTCCGGCCCGGTGACGTCTGCCTGGGGCTGTCTTCCTCCGGTCTCCACACCAACGGCTATTCCCTGGTTCGCCGCATCTTCGCCGACGTGGGCTGGGAGAGGGTGCTGCCCGAAGTGGGCCGGCCCCTGGGCGAGGTTCTGTTGACCCCGCACAAAGCCTACCTGAAGGAGTTCGAGATGCTCGTGGAGGCTGGGGTGACCATCAAGGCTATGGCGCACATCACCGGCGGCGGGTTCATCGATAATATCCCCAGAGTGCTTCCCTCGGCTGTGGGGGTGGCGGTCGACCGAACAGCCTGGGAGGTACCGGTGATCTTCCGTCTCATACAAGAGCGGGGCCAAATAGACGAGATGGAGATGTACTGGGTTTTCAACATGGGCATCGGGATGGTGCTGTTGGTGGCTGCGGAGGAGGTGCAACAGGCGCTGGATGCCCTGTCGGGGGAGGCTGTGGTCATGGGGCAGGCTGTTCCCTGGGACGGGAGCGAACCTCGCGTTCGTCTCTGAACCTGTTTCCTGCCACGCTAGGGAGAGCACCCTTCTATGCCGTTGAGAACCCCTTCGCTGAGGGCTTCCTATCCCCGGCTAGAGATGTACAGAGGTTGTACTGATGGGAGTGAGCGCATGACGCGTATGGCTGTGCTGGTTTCAGGGTTCGGCTCCAACCTGCAGGCGATCCTGGACGCTGTTGAAGGGGGTAGGCTTCCCGGCGTCGAGGTGGCCCTGGTCATCTCCAACCGGCGGGAGGCCTACGGCATCAAGCGGGCCGTGCGCCATGGGGTGCCGGTGGTATACTTTCCCCTGATTCCGTACAGCCAGGCTGGCCGGCCACGCCAGGAGTACGACGCTGACCTGGCGGCTATCCTACGGGCCTTCGACATCTCCTGGGTGGTGATGGCCGGCTGGATGCATCTCCTTAGCGAAGCCTTTCTGTCCCATTTCCCCAACCGGGTGGTAAACCTGCACCCGGCTCTGCCGGGTACTTTTCCAGGAACAGATGCCATCGACCGGGCGTACGACGCCTATCAACGGGGCGAGATCCCCCACACCGGAGTCATGGTCCACCTGGTCCCCAACGAGGCGGTTGACGCTGGCCCCGTCGTGGCCCGCGAGGAGGTGCCGATTTACCCTGGGGACAGCCTGGAGGACCTGGAGGCGCGAATCCACGCCGTGGAGCATCGCCTGCTGGTGCAGGCGTTGCATGATCTGATGTGTTAGAGTGTTCAGTTGACTATAGCTGTCGGAGGAGTTGCCGTGGCTGTCAATATCGTGCACGAGGTGGACGACTGGGTGAAAATCCAGCGCGTCCTGGTGAGCGTGTCGGACAAATCGGGGCTAGATCTGCTCATCCCCAGTCTCGTCGAGATCAACTCGGAGATTCACTTTTACTCCACAGGGGGCACATTTCGCCACCTTGCCCAAATCCTGGGGCTAGAAGAAGCGGCTATCCATCTGACCCAGGTTGCGGACTACACCGGGCAGCCGGAGACCCAAGGAGGCCTGGTCAAAACGCTGGACTTTAAGATCTATCTGGGCTTGCTGACCGAGACCTACAACGCTTCCCACCAGGCGGACCTGTCGCGCACAGGTGCGGTGCCCTTGGATATGGTTGTGGTCAACCTCTACCCCTTTGAGGCGACCATCGCGCGTGAAGGGGTCAGCACGGAAGAGGCCCGGGCCAACATCGACATCGGTGGCCCGTGCATGATCCGCGCCGCGGCGAAAAACTACCTGCGGGTGGCCTCGGTGGTTGACCCGACGGACTACGCTTCATTGGTGGGGTTTTTGCAGACTCACGACGGCCAGCTGAACCTGACCAAGCGTTTCGAGTTGGCTCGCAAAGCCTTCGCCCACACCGCCAAGTACGATGCCGCCATCAGTGAATTCCTGGCGGGGCGGGATGCAGAGGCTGTGCCGGCCAGTTATCCAATCCGTCATTGAGAGGGTTTCTCATGAACATCCTTGGGGGAGTACCGATAAAGCGGGGAGGGCATTGGGCTATCACCTAACCACCACACCTAGAGAGGGACTAGAACGCGAGGTTGCGTGGTACAGACAGCACATCTTTGGCAAGAACGATCTCTAGCAGAGTCAGCCTCGATTCCTGCACTTCTCCATCCGTTGCGGTTTTGCGGGAATGGGGGAACTCAAACCTAATGAGAAGGTACGTACAGGAGAATTGCCGATGGCTCAAAACCTGAAAAAGGCCTATCACACAATTATAGACGACCATTTTCCCGAACGCATGGAAATCGCCTTTGTGTTTGGGGAGGAGCGCTCCACGCTCGTCTACGAGAAGGTCTCCTGGGTGGTTGACGGTGTTCGCAAGGGGCTGCGCTACGGTGAGAACCCAGGCCAGGAGGCGGCGTTGTACAGGTTGATCAACGGGGATTTGACGTTGGGGGAAGTGAAAACGATCGCCCCAGGCCGTTACCTCGTATCCGACGTGGAACTGCTACAATCCGGTAAGCACCCGGGCAAGATCAACCTGACCGACGCCGACAACGCGCTGAACATCCTGCGTTACCTGCCCGACCGGCCGGCGGTGGCGATTATGAAACATAATAACCCTTCAGGGGTGGCGGTGGCTGACAGCCTGTTGGAGGCCTATCTCAAAGCCGACTTGGCCGACCACGTCGCTGCCTTCGGCGGCTGCATCGCTCTCAACCGGCCGGTGGACGTGCCCACGGCCCAAGCCATCTCGGAGCGCTATGCCGAGGTGGTGGTAGCGCCGGAGTTCGAGGAAGGCACGGTAGGCATCCTGGCTCAGCGCAAGAACCTGCGCATCATGCGCATCGGCAACATCGAGCGCCTGTCCGAGTTCGCAGCCGAGCGTTTTGTGGACTTTAAGAGCCTGATAGACGGTTCGATCGTCGCTCAACTCTCCTTCGTGCCGCAGACGCGCACCAAAGCCGATTTCAAACTGGCCGAGGCACTCTACAAGGGAGAGACGTACAGGATTGATCGCGAACCGAGGGAAACAGAGTACGAGGATATGCTGTTTGGTTGGCTGGTGGAGGCCGGCGTGACCTCCAACTCAGTGATCTACGTCAAGGACCTGGTCACGGTGGGCATCGGCACCGGTGAGCAGGACCGCGTGGGCGTGGCTGAGATCGCCCGAGACAAGGCGTACCGCAAGCTGTCCGACCGACTGGCCTTCGAGCGCTACGGGGTGATCTATAGCACCCTGGATGACGAAACCAGACGCAGGGAGATAGACGAGGAGGTCGCCGCGTTACACGGGGGGCTGGTCGGTGCGGTGATGGTTTCAGACGGTTTCTTTCCCTTCCGCGATGGCGTGGATGTCGGCTTGCGCGAAGGTGTGACGGCGGTAATCCAGCCTGGCGGTTCGCTCAACGACTACCAGGTCATCGCGGCATGCAACGAAGCCGGTGCGACAATGGTTTTCACCGGAGAGCGCAGTTTCAAACACTAGGCCGGCGACCTCCCACATCACGAGCAATTGTCCTCTTGGTCAGGTTGGTCGTCTGCCACTTGTTATTACTTCAGCTTCTCCTCCGTCCCAGATCCCCAATACGGGTTTAACCCTCAAGAACCTCCTCGTCCTCCACCAGGAAGGTCACCAGGACCCCCAAACCCGGCCTTAGCACGCTTCATCTGCTCGCTGGCTTAAAGGACCTCGCTTCCACAGTAGGGGCATTTGACCCAGTCCTTTTGCGGGAATCGACCATAGGAGGGACAGGCTGTAGTATATCCCGGTGGTGCCACCTCTGGACGAGCAGCCATCAAGTTACCTACGAGGGGTGCTCCCTCAAGCGAGGGAGCCCCCCTTTATGTCAGCAGGGCCATTTGTGATATAATGGGCAGGAGGAGTCTGCTGCATCGAATCTGACAAAGTTCGGGCTGAGACCTGATATGAAGGTTGTGAAAGATTTGAGTTGCCGAGGGCGGTAGCCAACGCTAACGAGTTATGAGCGGCACCGACTCCAAAGCCGGAGGTCGAGATTACCTCTTGCTCTTCACCCAGGCCAAATCTATCTCAGAGCGGCCTTGAGAGTTTTGAGGAGGATAATGTGGAGAGGACGCCCAGCACAGGCAAGAGCCTGGAGGAGTTGATAGATCGGACTAGACGGATGGCCCTCCGCTACGCCCAGGTGAGTCCCTACCGCCTGAACCCCGACCAGGATATCTGGGAGGGGATCGTCAAGGGGATAGGTCGGCAGGCCTATACCTTCGGTTGGCCCTACTGTCCTTGACAGGAGCGGACCGGCGATCCCGTGGAGGATCGGAAGTTCATCTGTCCTTGCTATCGCCACAAACAAGATATCGCCGAGACCAGCCATTGTATCTGTCATCTCTTCGTGAGCGATGATTATCGAGCGCCAAAGATGGAGAGCCCACCTATCCGGGAGGAGGACAGCCCCTGGCCTCGCATCGTGGTCTATGGTACATACTGGTGTAGCGATAGTATGCGCACCAGGCGTTTCCTCAACCGCCATGGCGTTCCCTACACCCTGGTCGATGTGGACCAAGATCCTCAGGCAGCCCGGAAGGTAAGGGAATGGAACAGCGGTTTCCTCTCCACTCCCACGCTGGATATCGAGGGACGTATCGTTACCGAGCCCTCAGATGAAGAGTTAGCGAAGATTCTGGGGATAGAAACGTAGGTTCTTGGGAGAGGCGTGAACTTGATAATGGTGGTTTGGTTGTCAGTCTGAGAGTCAGAAGGGAGGCCTTTGATGCAGATAGATTTCTTCAGTCTACTATGGATCTTCTTTATCATCATGACTTTGATCCCGGCCGTTAACCGCAGGCTCGTGGAGATGAGTCGACAGCGGCTGATGCGGGCCATCGAGAAGAAGCGGGGTTCCCGGCTCATCACCCTCATCCATCGCCAGGAGGCGTTGAGTTTCTTGGGGATAGCCTTCTCTAGGTACATAGACATCGAGGACTCGGAGCAGGTTCTGCGGGCTATCCGCCTCACCCCCGAGGATCTGCCTATAGATATTGTGCTCCATACGCCGGGAGGCTTGGTCTTGGCTGCGGAGCAGATCGCCCACGCCCTGGTGAGGCATAAAGCCAAGGTCACGGTCTTCGTGCCCCATTACGCCATGTCGGGAGGGACCTTTGTGGCCCTGGCGGCGGATGAGATCGTGATGGAGGAGAACGCCGTTCTGGGGCCCGTCGACCCTCAGTTGGGGAAATACCCTGCCGCTTCCATCCTCACCGTCTCCGAGGCTAAGGATATAAACGAGATAGACGACGAAACTCTCATCCTCTCCGATATGTCTCGCAAAGCCCAGAAGCAGGTGCACGCTTGTCTGGTGGAGACCCTCGTGGGCAACGAGATGCCTCAGGAGAAGGCGGAGAAGATAGCCACGACTTTGAGTTGTGGCCAGTGGACCCATGATTACCCCATCACCTTCGAAGAGGCGAAGGAGTTGGGGTTGCCTGTCTCCTCGGACCTGCCGAACGAAATCTACCAGTTGATGGACCTCTACCCCCAAGCAGCGGGACGACGTCCCTCGGTGGAATATATCCCTCTCCCCTACCGCCGCGAGGAACCGCCAGAGAAGCAGAAGGGCCAGAGTTGGAGATACTCTTAGATTTAGAATTGCAGTTGGAGAGTTGGCGGGTTCTCCAGGCCTTGGGCGTCCCTCCCAAAGAAGAGAAGTGGTTGGAACTGGTGGAGGAACTACTGCCTCGAGGACGGGAACTGTTGGAGCCGGTGATCCTCTACGACCTCTTTCCCGTGGAGGGGGTACGCCCGGGAGAGGTGGTGTTGAAAGGGGCGAGACTGAGGAGCAAGGGGTTGGCCAAACTTTGGACCCAGGCCCAAGAGGTGGCTTTAGCGCTTCTCACCCTGGGGTCTCACTTGGATGAGCAGGTCTCCGCCTACTTCGTCGCCTCTGAGCCCCTTCGGGGTCTGGTCCTAGACAGTATAGGGACCGCCGCCCTGGAAGAGTTGGCCGAGGAGGCATGCCGCCTCATAGCGGAGGTGGCCAGGGGGAGAGGTTGGGAGGCCAGCGCCCCCCTCAGCCCGGGGAACCTGGATTGGGGCCTGGAGGAGCAACGAGTCTTCTTCGCTCTCTTGCCCGCGGAGGAGATAGGCCTCCGGCTAAGAGAGAGTTATCAGATGACCCCTCTGAAATCGCTCTCTCTGGCCATGGGACTAGGAGAGAAAGTTCTTCCTTCCATTGAGGAGTCGCCCTGCACCTACTGCTCCTTGGGTAGAAGGTGTAGATATCGCCGAGAGAAAGAGCCCCTTCCCAAATAGGAGGGGGCTTCTAAAAGCAGGTTTAAGAGGGACCTTTCACTACGCTGGCTCTTTCGCCTTCTTCTTTTCCAAGTAATCCTCGATGGCCGCATGGATGGCGTCGGCCGCCAGGTTAGAGCAATGCATCTTGATGGGGGGAAGGCCGTCCAAAGCCTCGGCTACCGCTTTGTTGGTTATCTCCATCGCCTCCTCTATAGTTTTCCCCTTCACCATCTCCGTAGCCATGGAACTGGTGGCGATAGCCGCGCCGCAGCCGAAGGTGCGGAATTTGATATCCTCTATGCGGTCATCTTTTACCTTGATGAAGATCTCCATCAGGTCACCGCAGATGGGGTTCCCTTCTTTCCCCACGCCGTCCGGATCCTCTATTACCCCCACATTGCGGGGGTTCATGAAATGGTCCATCACCTTTTCAGAGTACATAATCTTCTCCCTCTTAGATGAGGCTAGATCAAGGGGCGAAAAGCACCCTCTCTAACTCCTTCAACCTTTCTACCCCTTTCATCTCATAGGGGAAAAGGGGCAACCGTATGATCTCCATCTCCTCCCCATATTCCCTAACTAACATCTCGATATAGGCGACCTGCATCTCCCTTCTCTTCCTATGGAAGGCGCAATCGGGCTCCTTTATCACGTTGTTTATGATGAGATAGGATATATCGAACCCCTGTCTTTTGAACTCCCTCACCAGCCTCCGGGTCTGATAGACCCCCAGGGCCTCGGGGATGGTCACCAGCATGAACTTTGTCTTCTTGGGGTCCCTTAGGAAATCGGTGACCTCCTCAGCCAGCGCCCTCCAACTCTTTATTATCTCCAAGAAGGGCACCTTCTTCAGGTTGAGGGTGTCGCGCACCTCTAGGTAGAACTTGGGAGCCATGCGCAGATGCTCTATGAATTTGTAGGGCAAGCCCAGGAGGCGCAGGGTGTCCCCGGCGGGGGCTGTATCCCAGACTACCAGGTCATACCTTCCATCCCTCACCCTCTCCACGATATAGTCTAACAGGAACTCTTCCTGGATCCCTGGCGCTATGGCCGCGTAGTTTATCACCTCTTCATACTCCATATCTACAATGGCAGAGGCCGCCTCATACACCTCTGGCCCGAACTTCTCTTTCCACCTCTTCATTACCTCTTCCGGGCCTATCTCCAGCCCATAGAGGTTCTCCACCCCATCTATCTGCCTCTCCACCGGGCCTATTTCCATCTCAAATATGTCGGAGAGGGAAGGGGTCAGGTCGCTGGAGGTGATGAGGGTCTTCTTGCCCGCCAAGGCGTAATGAAGGGCCGTGGTCGCAGAGCAGGGCGTCTTCCCCACCCCGCCCTTCCCTCCGAACATGAGAACACGTTTATCGTCGCGGTCTAGATCCAGAAGGGACATCTTCTCCTATGAAGCGGTGGTGTAGAGGGGTGACATGGAGCGCAACCGCTCCACTATCCCCGGCAGGACTGAGAGGAGGTAATCCACATCTTCCTCGCTATTCTCGTGGCCCAACGTCAGGCGTAAAGAGCCATGGGCTACCTCGGGAGGGATGCCCATGGCCAAAAGGACATGGGAGGGCTCAAGGGAAGCCGAGGTACAGGCGGAACCGCTGGAAGCGGCTATGCCCATCATATCCAAGCCCAGAAGCAGCCCTTCCCCCTCTACGTAATTTATGGTGAAACTGGCGCTATTGGGCAGCCTCTCTTTAGGGTGACCGGTCAACTGGGTATCCGGTATGGAGGAGAGGAGGCCTTCGATTAAGCGGTCTCGGAGGGCTATGAGTTTGCGGTTATTCTCATCTCGGTGCTCTTGGGCCAACTTGAGCGCTGTGGCCAACCCTACGATGCCCGCCACATTCTCCGTCCCAGCCCGTCGGTTCAGTTCATGAGCCCCGCCGGTCTGGTTGGGGAGAAGCCGCACCCCTCGCCGCAGGTAGAGAGCCCCCACCCCCTTGGGGCCGTAGAACTTGTGGGCTGAAAGGGAGAGGAGGTCTACGTTGAGGGCTTCTATGTCCAGGTCTAAGGCCCCTCCCGCCTGGACGGCGTCGGTGTGGAAAGGTATCCTGTGGGCTCGAGCGATCTTCCCTATCTCGGCGATGGGCTCGATGGTCCCCACCTCGTTGTTGGCATACATGATGGTGATGAGGATCGTCTTTTCAGTGATAGCCTTCTCCACATGGGCGGGATCGACACAGCCGTATTTATCTACGGGCAGGTAAGTCACTTGAAAGCCGAAACGCTTCTCCAGTTGCTTGCAGGTATGGCTCACGGCATGGTGCTCGATGGAAGAGGTGATGATATGGGTCCCCTTATCCCGGTTCAAGAAGGCTACCCCTCGGATGGCCAAATTATCGCTCTCCGAGCCGCAACTGGTGAAGACTATCTCCCTGGGGGTGCAGTTCAAGATCTGGGCCACATCGGCCCGGGCCTCATCTATCGCCTTGCGCGCTTCCTGTCCCAGGCGATAGACGCTGGAGGCGTTGCCGTACCGCTCGGTGAAGTAGGGGAGCATAGCCTCCACTACCCGAAGATCCACCGGGGTGGTGGCCGCATGATCCATATATACGCTTCGCTTGCTCTTCTCCATCTTCTATCTCCTAATCAAATAGTCCCGTAGTGAGGTATCTCTCTCCGGTATCAGGGAGGATCGCTACGATGAGTTTCCTTTGGCTCTCCGGCCTCTTAGCTACCTCCAGGGCGGCGAAGGCGGCAGCGCCGGAGGAGATGCCAGCCAGGATTCCCTCCTCCCTGGCCAAGCGACAGGCCATCTCCTTGGCTTCCTCGTCCTTAACCCTCACTATCTCATCCAACAGGTCTAACCTCAAGACCTCGGAGATGAAGCCGTCGCCGATCCCCTGAATGGTATGGGCCCTGGGCTCTCCGCCCGAGAGGACTGGGGAGGCGGCCGGCTCCACGGCGATGGCTTGAAAGGATGGCTTCAGGGGCTTGATCGCCTCTGTCACCCCGATTATGGTACCCCCCGTGCCCGCCCCGGCCACGACGATATCGACTTGGCTGTCGGTATCCTCCCATATCTCCATAGCCGTGGTCTGGCGATGGATCTCCGGATTGGCTGGGTTCTTGAACTGCTGGGGGATGAAGTAGCGGGGGTCTTGGGCTGCTAACTCTTCGGCCTTCCTTACCGCTCCGGCCATCCCCTCGGCCTCAGGGGTCAGCATCAGTTCCGCCCCCAGGGCTTCTAGCAGATTCCGCCGCTCTAGGCTCATGCTCTCGGGCATAGTGACGGCCAGAGGGTACCCCTTGACCGCGCAGACGAAAGCCAGAGCGATGCCCGTATTGCCGCTGGTTGGTTCCAAGATGATAGTGTCCTCTTTGATGAGTCCCTCTCGTTCTGCGGCCTCGATCATGCTGAGGCCGATCCTATCCTTGACGCTTCCCAGGGGGTTGAAGGACTCCAGTTTGGCGAGTATGGTAGCCTCCACTCCCCTTGTGACTTTGTTTAACCTCACCAGGGGTGTGTGGCCGATGGTTTTGGTGATATCTTGGTAGATCTTTCCCATGTTCAGGTTTCACTTTCTCGTTTTGTTGTTCCCTCTTGGTTGGCGAGAGCGTTCTCTAACTCGTGAACCTTCCGCTCCATATATACCGTACGCTTGGTCGTCTTTCAGACTCCTTCGAAAAGTTCGGTACTTAGATACCTTTCCCCTGTATCGGGCAAGACCACCACGATCAGTTTACCTTTGTTCTCTGGTCTCTTGGCTACCTCTACCGCGGCGAAAACCGCCGCGCCGGAGGAGATGCCTGCCAGGATCCCCTCTTCCTTGGCTAGCCGCCGAGCCATGTTTGAGGCATCCTCGTTTTTTACTTGGAAGACCTCGTCTACGAGGTCCAATCGTAAGACGTCGGGGACGAAGCCAGCACCTATCCCCTGAATAGGGTGAGGCCCGGGCTCTCCGCCCGAGAGGACTGGAGAGGCGGCCGGCTCCACGGCGATGGCTTTAAAGTTGGGTTTGAGAGGTTTTATCCCCTCCGCCACGCCGGTGATAGTCCCTCCCGTTCCTACGCCAGCCACGAGGATATCCGCTTTCCCCTCCGTATCCTCCCAGATCTCTTTGGCCGTGGTCCGGCGATGGATCTCCGGGTTGGCGGGGTTCTTGAACTGCTGGGGGATGAGATACCTGGCATCCTGGGCGGCTAACTCCTGGGCCTTCCTCACCGCTCCGGGCATCCCTTCGGCTCCAGGGGTTAAGATGAGTTCCGCACCCAAAGCCTTAAGCAACTTTCTGCGCTCCACGGTCATCGTCTCGGGCATGGTGAGAACCAACCTATGCCCTCTCGCGGCGCAGACGAAAGCCAGAGCGATGCCCGTATTGCCGCTGGTTGGTTCCAAGATGATGGTATCCCCTTTGATGAGCCCCTCCCGTTCTGCGGCCTCGATCATGCTGACCCCGATCCTATCCTTGACGCTGGCCAGGGGGTTGAAGGACTCCAGTTTGGCGAGTATGGTAGCCTCCACTCCCCTTGTGACTCTGTTTAACCTCACGAGAGGTGTATTGCCGATCGTTTTAGTGATATCTTCATAGATCCTTCCCATGCTTAGGCCTCACTTTCTTGCTCTGTTGCTCTCTCTTGGCTGGCGAGAGCGTTCTCTAACTCGTGAACCCTCTCTTCCAAGGTGGCAACTTTCGATGCTAAACCGTTGATCGCCTCCACCAGTGGGTCGGGGAGTTTGCCATGTTCCAGGGTCATAAAGGCCTCCTCAGCCCCCTCCCCCTTCACAACCCTTCCGGGAACGCCCACCACCGTCGCGCCCGGGGGCACGGGCTTGACCACCACGGAGCCGGAGCCGATCTTGGCATGCTCCCCAATTGTAACGGGCCCCAAGACGATGGCATCCGACCCCAGGACTACACAATCCCCGATGGTGGGGTGACGCTTTGTCTTCTTCAGAGATGTGCCCCCCAATACCACCCCTTTATACATGAGGACATCATCGCCTATCTCCGTCGTCTCCCCGATCACTATGCCCATCCCATGGTCGATGAAGAGACGGCGGCCGATCTTGGCCCCGGGATGGATCTCTATACCGGTAAGAAAGCGGTTGATATGGGAGAGGAGACGGCCCAAGAAGAGCCAGTTACGCTCCCAGAGGAGATGGGCTGTCCGGTGTATCCAGATGGCGTGGAGACCGGGGTACAAGAAGAGAACCTCCAGCGTGCTTTTGGCTGCTGGATCTTTGGTGAAGACGGTCTCGATATCCTCTCGCAGCAAAGCGAACATCCTTGGTAGGATACCTCTGGAGCGAGAAACCCTCTCTTGGGCGTATTCTAAGTTGGGGCTTTCGACCCCGTTGCATTCGACCATTTCTATACTAAGTCCGCTAGGGAGGTGGAATCCAATATCTGGGCGATACCGTCGTGCACCTTCTTCCAGACCACCCGGGTAGAGCAGGTTTCGCTCATCTCACAACACTCCAACTCCATCGGCCCCAATAGGCACTCCACGGGGGCAATGGTTACCTCCAAGGCCCGCATTATCTCTCCCATGGTAATGGCCTCAGGCTCCTGGGCCAGGGCATAGCCGCCCTTGGCCCCGCGCTTGCTCTCCACCAGACCGGCCCTTCTTAAGGGAGCGATGATCTGTTCCAGATAGGCCAGGGAGAGGCCCTGACGTCGTGCCACCTCGGAGAGGGGGGTATGACCCTGGCCGAAATGGCGCGCCAACTCGGCCATCACCCGAAGTCCGTATTCCCCTTTAGTGGTGATGCGCATAAATAATTCCTAGTAAAATAGTCGGAAATAATAATACCATATTTGGTCTTATTTGTCAAGAGTAATCCCTGTCAAGCAATTTAAACATGTAACCGAACCTTGCTCGGTTGTGCAACATATTTTGTAACCAAGCGCGGTGACTGTTTCTTAAGCGGATGGACGGTACCTGACTGGGTTTTGGCACCATAGAT
>DAOULQ010000178.1:0-3279 GCA_034419095.1 Anaerolineae bacterium
CATCTATGGTGCCAAAACCCAGTCAGGTACCGTCCATCCGCTTAAGAAACAGTCACCGCGCTTGGTTACAAAATATGTTGCACAACCGAGCAAGGTTCGGTTACATGTTTAAATTGCTTGACAGGCCTGCGAAAAAGCCGCATCCAAGGCTCGGATGCAGCCACAATCGTTTGGGAGGCCACTACCTGAAAGGCGGGAGATGTTTGGAAGTGAAAGTGGCAGGCAAAAGCTCGCCTAAAGTGTAGATCTCCATCTGGCCCTCGGGGTCGGCGACGATGACCTGCAGTTCATCCTCCCCGAACTCCGCCAAAACCTGGCGACAGGAACCACAAGGGGTAGCCATCGTCTCCGTAACCACCGCTATGGCCTTAAACCGCCGTTCCCCTGCCGCTACCGCCTTGAAGAGGGCTACCCTTTCCGCGCAGATAGAGAGCCCATAAGAAGCATTTTCCACGTTGCAACCGGTATAGACCTGGCCGGATTCTGCCAAAAGCGCCGCCCCCACAGCGAAATGCGAATAGGGAGCGTAGGCTTGCCTTCTCGCTTCAAGAGCGAGAGCGACGAGATCCTCCTCCTTCATATATCTGCCTCTCCTTGTTTCAACTACTCTACCCTTCGCAGACCCGGATCACCCCTCGAATAGCCTCAGGAGATAACCCAGGACCATAGAGAGCAACCCGGCTCCGATCATCTTCGCCCCTGTGAGGGCGATATTCTCCCGTGAGATCGCTCCCAGCAAGGCTCCCAAGGCGAAGAGGGCCCCTAGAGCCATGACCATAGAGAGGTAGTAACTGCGGTAGATCTCCCCCCAGAGGGACTGCAAGAAGAAGGGCGAGAGCACGACCAGCGCCGCCAGAAAGGGGGCAAGACCATCTACCAGGGAGACGACGATCGCCGCTGCCCGCGAGGCCCGCCCGATCTTGGTCTTGTTCAGGTCAGTAAGGGTGTAACTCTCCAGATCGTTAAGGTCGCGCTTCCGCTCAGCAGACTCGGTGAAATACGCCCCCCAGAAACCCGACACCCCTATAGCCATAGAGGTAGCCAAGCCGGTGGTGATGACCACTCTGGCACTCTCCACCCCAGCCGAGTAGTTCCCTATGAGCACACCGATCATGGTCAATACACCATCAAAGGCGTTCATGGCCAAGTAGCGGCGGGCTATCTCGCCTACCTCGGCGATATCCTCGTACTCCCTAAGTTGTTGCAGCCACCCTCTCAGAGAACTCATTTACCAGATACGCTTTTAATAATCTGAATGCGCCAAGAGGTGAAAGATTTCCAACACACCTCAGCGAGGGCCCAGATCTCGGCCCCTTAGAGGTGCGGACTAACCTCCCGTTCGTAGGTGATCTTGCAGGGTGATCGATTCGTCGATGATGAGCGCGCCCCCCACCACCTCATCGATGGAGTGCAAAGAGCCCCCATTCTCCTGAATAACCTCCAGGATCCCGTCGTAAGAGATATCTCTACCCTGGACGGTGACCTTCACGTTCTCCACCCTCTGATCGATCTCGTAGACGTTAAGGTTGACCGCATCGACGCCCTCGAGATCGCTCAGTTGCCTAGCCCATTCTATGATATTTGGCTGGTGAGGCTTCAAGATATCGAGCACCAACCGTCTAATCTTACCCACCTTTCATCCTCCATATCCCTAAATCGCAAACCCTTCGATCCCCTTCCCACCTGGTATCCTCCTTGGCGATCCCCAACTTCGGTATGAAACAGAACGAAGGGCTCGTTATGAACCGTCAAGAGTGATCTCTCTCTCCCTTTAATTCATTTTTCATCTTCCCCTTCACCTGAGCAGGCACTCCATAGGCCAAACTTCCCGGTGGTATATCTTTAATCACCACCGACCCAGCCCCGGTCTTAGCACCCGCGCCTACCTTCACTGGCGCCACCAGCATGGTATCCGAGCCCAGAAAGACATAATCCTCCACGATAGTGCGGTGTTTCCTTTCCCCATCGTAGTTACAGGTGATGGTGCCTGCGCCGACGTTGACCTCGCGGCCCAAAGTAGCATCGCCGATATATGAGAAATGGCCCACCTTCGTCCCCGGACCGATATACGACTCTTTGATCTCCGCGAAATTGCCTACATGGACCCCCGAGGCCAGATGCGTCCCCGGCCGGAGATGGGAGAAGGGGCCCACATCGACCTTCTCTTCCAGCACCGCTCCCTCTACCAGAGAGTATAGGATAGTGCAACCATCGCCCACCTTGGTATCCCGAAGGTGGCTCCCCGGCCCGATGGAACAGTTGGCGCCGATAGTCGTTCCCCCCTCGAGGATAGTCTGAGGGTGAAGGACGGTATCTTGCCCTACTCGAACGGTAGAATCGACAAAGGTGGACGGGGGATCAACCATGGTGACCCCGGAGAGCATTAACCTTCCACGTACTCTTTGACGAATCACTGCCTCCGCCCGAGCCAGATCTATCCGGCTATTTACGCCCAGCGCCTCCTCTTCATCCTTTGGCCATAGAGCCACGACCCTCTCACCCTCTCCTACCGCTAGAGCCAAAAGATCGGTCAAGTAATACTCCCCTTGGCTCCCAAGTTTGATCTTCTCCAGATGAGGCCAGAGCCACCCCTCCCGGAAGCAAAGGACTCCGTCGTTAACCTCCCCGATCCCCTTCTCCTTCTCGCTAGCCGCTGCCTCCTCGATGATACCCACTACTTGGCCCGCTCTATCTCGGCGGATGCGTCCGTACCCTGTAGGATCGGCGGGGTGAAAGGTGAGGATGGTGATAGCCGCTCCCTCTTTTTCATGCTCATCCAGAATCCGGCGCAGGGTCTCGGTAGTGAGAAGAGGATGGTCCCCGAAGAGAACGAGAACGGCATCCCCTTTGCCCTCCAGGAGTTGGCGGGCCTGGAGGAGCGCATGGCCGGTGCCCAATTGCTCTTCTTGTTCCACATATAGATATGCGTCGCCCAAGGCCTGGCGCACCTCCTCGGCTCCATATCCTACCACTACGACGAGCCGACGGGGATCCAATCCAGAGAGAGCCCGAACCACGTGCTTAATCATGGGCTCGCCAGCCACCGGGTGCAGCACCTTGGGCCTCTTGGACTTCATACGTATGCCCTGGCCTGCGGCCAGGATGACCGCTGATACCTCCATACCCCCTCATGGGTTGCAAAAAGGCCGAGACCCCACCAACCACGAAGAGAAGTCTCAGCCCATCTCAATCTGAGTTTCGTCGATTACTATCGGAATCGTCAGAAGCGTCTTCCATCACTACCTATTCCACCCGCAACCCCAGGTGGAACTGAATATA
>DAOULQ010000179.1:0-10976 GCA_034419095.1 Anaerolineae bacterium
ACCCAGTCAGGTACCGTCCATCCGCTTAAGAAACAGTCACCGCGCTTGGTTACAAAATATGTTGCACAACCGAGCAAGGTTCGGTTACATGTTTAAATTGCTTGACAGGCCCTACATGCCTTGACTCTCGCCACTAGTGCCCCTAAAATGAACCCAGAGAGAGGGTAAGATGCGCTACCAAGTCTACCTGGAAGATGGCATTGAGGGGAGAGCCCTGGCCTGGATCCTGGCCTACCCCGGCTGCTATAACTATGGGGCTACGGTAGAGGAGGCCTTGGCCAGCCTGCCCGCAGCCATAACTGATTACTGGGCCTGGCGGGCCAGCCATGGCGATCTCGTTACTCCAGAGGCCCAAGAGGTAGAGATCGAGGAAGCGCTCCGGCTCCTAGACTATAGCCGGGTCGATCTTCTAGCCCTGATCGCCGATCTCCCCAACAAGGCCTTAGACTGGCAACCCAATGAGGAGAGTTGGTCCCTCCGGCGCATCTTGCGCCACATCGGCGACGCCGAAGCGTGGTACATTAGTCGCCTAGGTATCGACCCCGGTGACCACGAGATGAAAGGTGAGGTCGCCCGCCTGGCTTCCATCCGCCGTATGGCCAGGGAACGGATCCGTGCTTTCCCGCCCCATAAGAGGGCCCAAGTATACGCCCCGCAGGGTGAACTCTGGACCCTGCGCAAGGTCCTTCGCCGCTTCATCTGGCACGAGCGGGACCACCTTCAGCAGATCGCCAATTTGTTGGCAGAGTGGTCAGCACGAAAGCCGTGATGCCTCGCACCCGGCCTTTCTCCAGCGCTGCTTTCATGCGAAGCATCCCCGGAGCCCTCCGCCCCAAACTACCTTCTCCGCCAGCCGGCGATCCATTTTGAGGTCTGGTCCATCAGGAGGCTAGGCCGCCTGGAGATCGGCCTCCATTCCGAGAGCAAAGACAGAGCCTTCAACGATTCGACCGATACATCATCGAAATAAAGGCCCAACTGGGCAAGAGCGTAGAACGGGAACGCTGGGATAGAGGTTGGACCCGAATCCCCGAGAGCATCCCCCTAGCCTCCTCTGATGAGGCGTTCTTGGAGAAGGTTTCTACTAGACTGGCCAAAACGGTCTTCCTCCTCCGGCTTCTTTGTGAGCGTGGTACTTGACAACCTCGCCTAGTGTGGTAAAATGGTGTAGTCTTATTACTACACGAAGGGGGTCGCCATGCGCGCCGAGCAGTTGCCTCTCTTCCCCACCGAGGGCGAAGGTGAAGAATTTATCCTCCCTCCCCTGAAGACCCGGGCCCTCACCCCAGAATCTTCTCTGGCTTCCGCCATAGGCGGCTTTCATGAGCACATGGTGCGCCAAGGCTTCACCCAGAACACCATAAAAGCCTTCTTAGGCGACTTGCGCCTGCTCAGCAAGTACACTAGCCTGGCTGAGCCGGTGCAAAAGATAGGCACTCAAACCCTTAGGGGGTTCCTCACCTACCTGAAATACCACCGTCGTGTCCCCTGCACCCCCAAATCTTACGCTCGCCGTGTCACCACCCTCAAGGTCTTTTTCAAGTGGCTGGCCCAAGAGGAAGTCATCCCCTCAGACCCAGCAGCGGCCCTCGTCCATGAGCCCGCCTCCTCCCCCTTACCCCAGATCCTCTACGACGCCCAGGTGGAGAGGTTGCTTGAAGTGACCAAGAGCCGCATGGAGGGTGAGAAGGGCGACCCTCGCCCCCATCTTTTGGTTACTCTGCTCCTCCATACAGGACTCAAGAAAGAAGAGTGTATGAATGTCAAACTTAGCCATATCGATACCTCTGACCCCGCTGCTTCCGTCCTCTATGTCCGGTACGAAGATCCCCGAAAGCGTCAGAAGGAGAGAAAATTGCGGCTGCCCCCCGACTTCGCAGAGACCCTCTCGCTCTACTTAGAAGAGTACGCTCCTAAAGAGCATCTCTTCGAGTGCACAGCCCGCAATCTGGAGTATGTGCTAGTCGATGTAGCAGAGGAGGCGGAGATCAAAGATGGCCTCTCTTTCGAACGGTTACGGATGACCTCTGCTGTGCAGGACTATCGGGCCGGGATGGTTTCAGACAGGCTACGAGAGAAACTGGGGCTTTCCAAGGTCACCTGGCGGGAAAAGGAGAAGCAGATAAAGATGCTGGCCGGGCCGGCTCTTTAGCCACTCTTTGAGGCCAACCAAAGCATCCCCTTGATTCAAAGGAGGTGCTTTGCTGCACCCAGTAGGACTCGTCTGCTCAGGTATGTGGCAAGCCTGGACTGTGGATCGAGGTTATGATGATGGAGAGATATGAACAGAGAGATATGGGTGAGGTTGTGGGTTCGGCATCCCGCCTGCCCCAAGGCGTACCAGCCTGCCCCGGTACTCGCCAGGCCGGGGGCTCAATAACCCCCACCCTATGGAGTTCTCATGCAAACTCAGGTTCCGTTTCCATCAAGGATCCCTGGGGAAAGGTTCTCATCGCCACTTATGTGTGTAGGCCTGGCTGGCACATTCAACTCTACCACAGTTGTCGCATTTCTAATGAGACTAACCGGCCAGCCTGGACAGCCTCCTCTCCCCTTTGTATAATCGGCTCGTGAAGACGCCCACTTATGAAGTGACCCTTCCCCTCTTCAGAGGCCCCTTGGATCTCCTTCTCCACCTGATCCAGGAGAGAGAACTAGAGATCACCAAGATCTCTTTGGCCCAGGTTACCGACCAGTATTTGGCCTACCTGAGCCATCTGGAGAGGCTGGAGGTGGAAAGCCTAGCTGACTTCATCGTCGTGGCGGCCCAACTCCTCCTCATCAAATCCCGGGCCCTCCTACCCCAGCCGCCGGCTGGGGAATTCGAAGAGGAAGAGGAGATAGGAGATGAACTCGTCCGACGGCTCATCGAATATCAGAAGTTCAAAGCCGCGGCCCAGGAACTCCGCAGCCGAGAGGAGGAGGGGCTCCGCACCTACCCCCGAGCCATAGCCACGCAGCCCAGGCCCCCTCTGCAACTCGAAGGGGTATCGTTGAACGATCTGGTGGAAGTGCTTCGCCAGGCTCTGCAAGAACAGCCTGTCGGTTCCGTGGGGGAGATCGTCGCCCCCCTAACCATCTCCCTTCCAGCCAAGATAAAGGGACTAGAGAGGCTAATCCGCCGCCACCGCCGCTTGAACTTTGACCACTTGTTGAGAAGAGCGCAATCCCGCCTGGAGATCATCGTCACCTTCCTGGCCCTATTGCAACTGATTAAGCGACGGAAAATCGTCGTTCAACAAGATCGCCCCTTTGGGGAGATAACCATCTTGGCTATATAGAGCCCCAAGACTACCCCTAGGATATCGAAGGCCAGATCTGATAACTCCGCATTCCGCCCCAGAACGAAACTCTGGTGGAATTCGTCGGAGGCAGCGTAAAACCCCCCCATGAGCAAAGCCCTCCAGCCATAGTCATTCCGCATAGCCCTATAGAGCAAGATCGCCAGGACAGCATATTCGAACAAGTGGGCTGCCCTCTTGAGGAGGAGATCGATGAGGTGATGGGGATAACTAGGGAGATGGGGTTGCGAGGAGAGGAAGAAGATAAGGCCCATCCACAAAAGGACCGGCAACCAGCGGTTGACTCTGGATCGAAGATTATCCACTCCAACCACCCAAAAAGCAGAAGGACGAGCGATCCCTACTTACCCCCGCCATTTTTATTCTACGGTTACCGACTTGGCCAAGTTTCTGGGCTTATCGATATCGCGGCTCAGCTACCAAACCACCTCTCCGATCTGACTCTCCCCGGTGGTGGGGGAATTCAGGCACCCTCTTGGCCAACTATTTAATCCCCATCTTCTTGGTGGGCACCACCTCGGGAAGCATGAACTTTATCGACTCATCGGCGGTGATCCCCCTCTCATCGGCCAAAGTGAGGAGCAAAGCGTGGACGATGGCTAGATGCGCCACCTGGATCTTGCTCGAGGAGGGGCCTTCTGGTTTGGCGTTGCTCTTGATGATATAGTCAGCCGCCTGGCCCAGCGGCGTATCCACGTTCTCCGTGATGGCTACAGTGATGGCTCCCTTCCCCCTCGCTCGTTCCAAGGCATCATAGACGAACCCCGTGCCTCCCGAGGCGGATATCCCGATCATCACATCGCCCTCGTTCAGGGCCAAGGTGATATATTTCGACAGACCCATCTCCTCCTCGGCCGTGCCTTTGGCGAAACTGACCGGCTGCCCCTCGCTCAGGTTGTTGCTGAAGACCATGATAGGGAGCCCGGTCTCCAGCCCTTGCCCTCCCATCTCCATAGCCACCAGGGCGCTAGCGCCAGCCCCGGTCACCACCACCTTTCTCCCCCTCTCCACCTGCCCCTTTATGACTCCCGCCACCTCCTCTATGCTGGGGACGGCGAGTTCCAAAGTGGCCAGTATGGCTTCTGCATCCTGGCGCAGGACGCGGGCTATCTTCTCCTCCCTCGTCTCGCACCCCGAAAGGTCGATGCTCACCATGAGAGGCTTATTGACATCGATGATCTGGCCTACCGTATCTATGAGGGTATAGCCCTCATATTCGTAGGTTATAAACTCCAAGGTGGTCCCTGGCAAATTCCCGATCTCCAAATCCAGGCCCGTTAGATTGGCGATGAGGCTCGTCTTCCCGCTATTAAAGACACCTAAAACGGCGATCCTATCTCCTGGCGAGAAGGCCTCCTTGATCCTCCCCTTCACCGTTTCCAACCCCTGGCCCGTTAGCATAGAGGCGGGGATCAGTTCCACCCCCAGCGCCTCCCGGGTTTTCTTGACCTCTCCCCGTCCAGTGATGTCGATCTTATTGGCTACAGTGAAAAAAGGGATCTCCGCCTCCTCGATGGCCTCCAGAAAGACCCTCATGGTACTCGTTTGGGGGTCGACCATGTTTACCATCAAGATCGCCCCCTGGGGGTTGAAAGCCTGAAAAGGGGTGGAGATCTTCTTCAGTACCCTCTTGGTCACTTGTTCCCTCCTGAATCTAGGTTTGAGGAACGGCAAGACGATATGTCCGTTCACAAGGGGGAAAATCTGACGACTGCCCCTCAGGGGTGGCACCTATACCCTGCAGCAGCCGCCGTCGCCACCGGGCTCCCTTTGTCCCATCGGTCGCCCCACGGTTTTGGAGGAGCCCTTCAACTCAGGAGGGGAAGATTAGGGTGTGGCAACCCTGGAGGCATCCGCCGATCTCTCGATTTTCTCCCTCAACGACATCGGGATTAGCCCCGCCTCGCGGTCGGGGAACCTCCACCTCGTCAACTCTAAAAGAGCCCAAGCGCTCTCTTCCCCCTGCCTTAACTTCCCTGTCATCACCTCCTTTCGCAAAGCGATTATACAACAAAAGAACCCTCTTGACAAGTCCTGGTGCCTCTCACCCAATCGTTGTGTTTAGACAATATGCTTGCCGGAGCGGGGAAGGTGAGTTCGCAACAGCCAAACCAGCGCCATGCCGGTAATAGCCCCCACCACAACCCCCATCAGAAGCCCGCTCACAACCCCAACCACAACCCAAACCACGACGTGGGCCCCTTCTGGGACCATGGCCAGACCGATGAAGGGCACAGCCACGCCCAGGGGCCAGGCTACGGCATTGGCCAACACCCACCAGCCCGCGTTCTGGATGTAACGCCGCAGGACCAGCCATTGGGCGAATCCGATCGAGGCCACGAACACAGCCCCCAGCAGAACCGCCCCACCAACCAAGACCATAGGGATGACTGTGGTTAAGTCCCCGAGGGTACTGGGCAGCATCCCTATGGTCCAGGCCACACCCGCTGCCAGGGCGGTGGCCAGCACCCATTCCCGCCGGGCCATATTCTGGATGTAGCGCCGCAAGACCAGCCATTGGACAAATCCCAGCATAGCCCCTTCCACAACCCCAGCCAAGACCATAACCATGACGTTAAGCATTGCGAGAGCAGCGACGGAACCGACCATCTTTTCTATGGTCCAGGCCGCACCAGCACCTACGGCAGCGGGCACGGCGAAACCCACGAACTCGCCCACGGCAGTGGCTAATACCCACCGCCACCACAAGGCCCAACCCCCTCGCTGGCTTTGAGTGAAAGTCTCAGACATTTTCCCTCCCCCCTTTGCATTCCGCCTCGTCAACTGCACAGTCTGTGGTGTAGAGGCAAGTCGCTATATCGGCCCCCCAGATCCCTAACGGTGCGATCGAGTATCGCAGAATTCTATGCGCTCCCCTCAGCCAAGGCTGTCTTGACAAAGAGCCAGGGGGCGAAGAAGCCCGCCCACAGGCCAATAAGGCCATAGCGAAGCAGGCGGAAAGGGAGACCGGACGGGAAAATCCCCTTCAGCCCCAGGTAGAGGGCGAAGGTGACGGCCAGACCGAGGAGGAAGCGCAACACCCGCTTCCACCAGGGGCCGTCAGCGGAGAAGCCAACCAATTCACCCTCCAAGGTGAACCCCACCCCCATCCCCAGAAGCGCCCCCAGAGGGGTGGCCATCTCCTCGCCGGGGTGGAGGAAGAGCAATATGAGGGGGATGACGGTGGCCAGGGCCAACCTCGCCCCCAAGGGAAGGGTCCTGATCCGCGCTTCCGTGGCCGGGAGGAGCCGATTGTAGATGAGGATGAGGAGCACGGCTGCGAGCAGGCCACCGACGACGTCGTGGGGAAAGTGTACCCCCAGGTAGACCCGCGAGAGGGCGACCAGAAAGGGGAGAACGATGCCCAGAGCCCAGGCCCACCCCTCGCGCCACCGAGTGGCTAGATAGCCCCCCACTACCCCTGTCCCTTGAGCATGGCCGCTGGGGAATCCGTAGCCTGTGGCCTTTCCAATCTCTCTCACTCTGGGGTCGAACTGGAAGGGGCGCGGGGCGTGAAAGATCTCCTTCAGGCCGTTATTGGTGTAGGCCGAGAAAAGAAAAAGGAAAGCGAGCCTAGCCCCCGCCCCTTTGTCTAAACACCAAAAGATGAGGGGAAGGATGATGAGGTAGAATTGCTCCTCTCCCAGGAAGGTGGCCATCTTGAAGAAGGCATCAAGGGGGCCGCTGCTGAAGGACTGTAACCATAGCACGACTCCCGTGCCCCAATTGAGTAGAATATCTCCCATTGTTATGGCCCCTTTCAGTTGTCCTTGCGCGCCTGACCTTCAGTCAAGGTGTGGCACGCCGGATAAGAGATGCATTTGCTAGGCTAAAACCTCGCCCATGGTCCCAGCCATCGTGACCTTCACCCCTAAAGCCGCCTCTATATCCTCCACCGTCATCCCATCCAAAGTTATCTCCCCCCTGGCGTTGAACATGGAACGAGAGAGGCAGAGAGACTCCCCCAGACGGCGACCAGATAAGGCTTCTATGACATCCTGACCAGTGAGAAGCCCTGATACGGTGATGGTGGGGCCGAAGAACCGGTTCTCGATGGGGATTACCTCTATCTGGGTAGAGAGGAGAGCACTAAGTTCGCTTGCCATCTCCTCCAGAAGGGGAGCGATGAGGGTACCACAGGCTAACGATTTCTTAGCTTTAGCCGCTAAGGGTTTATTTATCACCTCGTCCAAGAGCCTCCTGACGAGCCCGATCCCGTTCTCCAGTTGGGGAAAGCCGTCGTACTCCTCCGCTGGCGGAGGAAGAGGGCCGGCCAGAAGGTAGAACTCGTCAGCCAAATAGACCAGAGACCGCCCGTACCGCTCTCGAAGTTCCCTACTCCAAAGGGATACCTGTTTCACTAGGGCCTTGGCTTCCTGCGGCGTCACACACCGCAGCCCAGCACCATGATATCTGGTCAGCCCCACAGGAACCACCCCGATCGATCCCACGGTGGGAAAGAACTCTACCAGATCGGAGATCGTCCTCTCCAGATGAAGATCGTTGAGACCGGGCACCACCACTATCTGGGCATGAACCTGGATGCCGAGATGGCTCAAACGGTGAAGTTGCTCTCGTATATCCGGCAACTTTGGGTTCCCGAAGATCTTGCGGCGCAACCCCAAATCGGTAGCGTGCACCGATACGTAGAGAGGGCTCAGCCGTTGCTCCCCTACTCGCTCCCAATCCTCCTCGCTCCAATTGGAAAGGGTTATGAAGTTCCCCCAGAGAAAGGAGTAACGGTAATCGTCATCTTTGATATAGAGGCTGCTCCGCATCCCCGGGGGCAACTGATCCACGAAGCAAAAGGGGCAACGGTTTCGACAACGGCGCAAGCCATCGAAGACCACCTCTTGGAAGTCGAGGCCTATATCCTCCCCATACTCTCTCCGGAGCCTACGGGTGAAGAGCTCGCCCTCTCTCCTGATCACAAGTTCCACTTCTTCCTCAGCAGCGTAGAAGCGGTAGTCGATGACATCCCTCAACCGGTGGCCATTGACGGAGAGGAGTTCATCGCCCGGCAAGAGCCCCGCCATATCCGCCGGGCTCCCCCGTCGCACCGAGGAGATGACCCCACCACTCATAACTACCCCCGCAACCCATAGATGATGAGGGCTGCTATGACCACGACCCCATTCCGACCCCATTACCTCAAACTAGGTAACACTTCAGTTGTAAACCATAGCCAAGGTGAAACCTGCTTGTAATGAAGAAGATATTCTTGGGGCAGTTTTAGGATATATAGCAGCACCAGAATGAGGATGACCTTTGACCAACTATGGGCCTTATTCGAATCAAAGTATCTACGTTTAAAGACGAGAAAGAAGAGGAAAAAATATTCGAAGAGGTTGGGAAAGAGGAGGAGAAAAACCCTGGCATTAGTAACCTCAAAGAGTACGACCCCCACAACTCTGTAAAGGAAAAGTATCACGCTCGTTTGCTTAGCGATCTTATGGTGCCATGCCAGCGAGACAACGAATTCAAGGAAGAGGTAATAGGTATCCAGAAATTTGTCTATCTGCTGATAGTTAGGGAAAGCCCCCCCCATAAGGTGTACGATATTGGCATCGAACGCATCGATCAATATCGATGCCACTCCTCCCAGGAGGGGACGTCTGAAGATCAAGAGAGGGATGATGAATCTTAGCAGAATAACAAATACGAGGCTCATGGATTAGTCATGAAGTACATGTGGTCAAACGCTTCTCAGGGTAATGCTTAGTTAAGCCTTGAAGTGCACCCCTGCCTAGCGGAATCTTGCTTCGAGCCCGATCTCCGTCACCGCGCCAGCATGGTGCATTCGATAAAGGTCACAAAGCCCCCTTGTAAGGCCTTATGCGCTCTTCCCTGGCCGCCGAAAGGTCGCTATATACCCCTCGATACTGGGGAGGAAGGAGAGCGGCCAGCCGATACATAGCCTCGGTGGTCATCTCGCTCAGTTGCTCCCTACTCATCCTGCCCTCCCTGGGGACCAAGAGGAAGGGCTCTCCCACCACTATCCTGGTCTTGGTGCGACACAGCCTGGCTAACTCCTTCCAAAACCGCTCGGACCCAGAGATAGCCACAGGTAGGATGGGAACAGACGCCTTAAGGGCCACGTAGGCCACCCCGTCGCGGGCCTTCATTAGCCGCCAATCGCCGCCCCTGGTCCCCTCTGGAGCCATGAGAAGCGCTTTCTCCTCCTTCAGCGCGGCCATCGCCTCCCTAAGAGCCGTCCGATCTATCTCCCCCCGATGCACGGGGAAAGCGCCATAGAGTCTGAAGAAGAACCCCACCACGGGAGAACCGAAGAGTTCGGCTTTGGCCATGCTCGCGATGTCGCGGGGGATGAAGACCGTGGCTAGGACGGGGTCCAGGAAGTTCATATGGTTGATGGCCACGATGAGGGGGCCTTTCGGGGGTATATTCTCCAGCCCCACGACCTCATAATCGAGAAGGATGGCCAGAAGGCCTCGCAATATCAACTTGGCAAAGCGGTGAAAGAGCATCTCTCCGGTTCACCCCTCTTTCACAGGCTGCCACTTCTCCACTAGAGCCATCACCTGACCCCATACCTCCTCGATGGATAGATGATCGGTATCTATGATGATAGCATCCTGGGCAGGCTTCAAGGGAGCCGCCAGGCGATGGCTGTCTATCTCATCCCGGCGTCGCATATCGGCCAAAAGATCCTCATAGGAGGCCTCCTCGCCCCGGGCCAAAACCTCTTCATATCGCCGTTGGGCTCGCACCTCCAGGGAGGCATCGAGATATATCTTCAGATCGGCATGGGGCATGATCACCGTCCCGATATCCCGCCCCACCATCACCACCTGCCCTTCCTCCCCTATCCGCCTCTGCGCCCCCTTGAGGGCCTCCCGGACGCCAGGATAAGCCGAAATGGGTGAGACGTGGACATCCACCTCTGGAGATCGTATCTCCCAGGTTATATCTCGGCTATCGGCGTAGACGGTGTACTGCCGCCCATCCTGGACCGTGGGCCTAGTGATGGTGATCTGAGCAGCCTGGGCCAGGGTCACTATCGCCTCTTCGTCGCCGATCTCAAGCCTTTTCGCCAAGGCTAACCAAGTGACGGCCCGATAGAGGGCCCCGGTATCGAAATAGAGATAGCCCAACCTCTCCGCCAGGAGTCCGGCGATGGTGCTCTTCCCCGAGGCGGCCGGCCCATCTACGGCTATAGTCGAAGGTAACGACACTTTTGATTCCTCTACGAATCGGTGGCCTCCTCCACCTGGGGCAATTCTGTCAGGTCCGAGAGGCCGAAATATTGGAGGAACTCGAAGGTGGTGCCGTAGAGGATGGGACGTCCCGCCCTATCCAGGCGGCCCAACTACTCCACCAAACCCCGGGCCACTAGATTGCGTAGCACCCCCTCGCAGTTGACGCCCCGGATCTCCTCCACCTGGGCCCTGGTGAGCGGCTGCCTGTAGGCTACTATAGCCAGGGTCTCCAGAGCCGCGGTGGAGAGTTTCCCCGAGAACTGGAGGCCCAAGAACCGCTCCACATAACCCGCACAGCCCGGAGCGGTGACCATCTGGGCCTCATCTCCTTCCCGCTGGATCCGCAACCCCCGCCCCTCGTACTCCTGGGCTAAAGAGCGGAGCGCCTCCTCCACCAGTTCTCGCTCCACCTCCAGCGTGCGCATCAACTGCCATAAGGTGATCGGCTCTCCGG
>DAOULQ010000180.1:0-55899 GCA_034419095.1 Anaerolineae bacterium
GTCTCCTACAGGACATACGTGGGGGATATCCCTTTCGTGGGGTGGTTCTATCCCGACCAGAGTGTGCGCCTCCACTCTACGGTCTTCCTGAGAGTGGAGGAGTTCAAGTCCCGGTGGGCCTGGTAGGAGAGGAGTTGCACTTTGAGGGAGAGATTGATTACCAGAGCAAGAGTCCTTCTCGCGGATGAGAGAGGGCAGTATCTGGTCTACACGGCGATGGCCCTGGTTCTGGTGGTGGTCCTATTGGGCCTGGCCATCGATGGAGGCTTCATGTTCAGGGAGTACCGCCGAGTACGAAACGTGGCTTCCCTGGCCGCCCAGGCGGCGAGCCACGCCGTAGATGAGGCCCATTTCGCGGCCACCAACGAGGTACGGCTGGACGTGGCCAGGGCCACCGGGATAGCTCTCAACTACGCTGAAGTCAACTCCAGGGGGGCGATGGAGGTGACGAGGGTTGTGGTCTGGGCCGATGGAGTGGCTGTCGATGTGGAGGAGAGGATGCCCACCATCTTCATGCAGGTGGTCGGCATCCCGGAGGTGAGGATCGCCGCTCGCGGGGTCGCCCGGCCCAGGTATGGCATCGAAAGCGCGCCCCAGTGATCACCTATCGATAGAAGGAGGGTACCGTGTCACGCTTAGATGGGATAGTCGAGAAACGTAAGAGAAAGCCACGCCATCCACTGGTCTACGTGGCCGTTGGGGTGATGGTCCTGCTCCTGGTCTCGGGTCTGGGGCTCGCCTGGCGCAGGCTCAGGAGCCCGGTTCCAGGGTACCAGGGACCGGTCACCGAGGCTCCTGAACTGATATCGGCGGTGAGTGTTGAGCTCCCCCGAGGAGGTCCGGCTGAACTGTCGACCTCGGAGACTGGACAGCCTGATACGCCTGTGGAGGATCGCCCGCAGGCCTGGACGGTCCGCATGGAGGCGGGCCCGGAGGGGATCCCCGTGGGGATGGTGAGTGACCAGCGGGTGGTGGAGATGGTGATAGCGGACTATCTCGAAGCCTACCGATGGCTCTACGAGAACGTGAAGCCCGATCCGGACGAGACCGCCAGGTATTTCATCGATGACCCCGAGAGGACGGGGGTTCTGGCCGCCAGTGCCATGAAGAAGACCCTCGAGGAGGATCGAGAAAGAGGAGTCTTCTTCCGGTTGCATCTCTACGATGGCGAGAGGAATGTGGTGGTGAGCAACTTCTCCCCCGACGGCCAGTCGACCTACGTCTCCGACAGCCAGAGGGCGCAGCGGTTGTTGCGGTACTACGACGGGGAGACTCTGGCCGTGAAAGAGGAGATGGAGCTCCCCCAAGGGGTCTTCATAGCTACCATGGTCTACGATGGGCAGGATGGGAGGTGGAAGATTGGCTATCTGGAGTTCAAAGAGATGAGGTTGCAGGGCGGAGAAGAGGGAGATGGATAATAAGGAAAGAGTATCATCTGAGTCTGCAGGGGGACATTGGCTCTTGGCCATGATCCTTCTCCTGGCGGTCTGCATCATCTTGGTGCCCCTCCAGGCCCAGGCGCGTCCGCTGGGAGATGGACAGTGTCCTCCTGGCTGCTCCCCTTCCGATTGCTGGTTTGATCCCCAGACGGGCACCATTCACTGCGAATGCAAGTGTGAGGTGGTGGAGACGGTGGAGCCGCAAGACACACCCACCCCACCGCCCCAGGAAACCCCGCAAGCGACGGCCACCCCGCAGGCAACGGCGACACCGGCCCCTACGCCGACCCCCTGCACCGAGACTTTCGTGCGGCGGGTCTGCACCGACACACGATGTCTAATAGGGGTCGTGGAGTGGGTATACATCGTGGACTATTGGTTGGTGGACTGCCGGGGAGCTCCCATCGCCATCCTCTGGAAGACGTGTGAGATCTGCGAGCCGACGCCCACACCCACGCCCAGGCCTCCCGAGCCTCCTGAGGAGGATGAGTGCGAGGATGTGGTCATCGGGGAGGAAGGGATGGAGTGTATCTCCGAGTATGAGATCTCCGTGGAATCGACCTGTCCCGTTCCCCAGGTGGGTCGGAGCCCTTACCCTCGAGGCATGGTGAGGGTCCCCAACAGTTTCTGGGTGGTGGCACCCGAGATCGGGGGAGTGGCCTGGTCGGAGAAGCTGCCCCAAGGGATACCCAATGAGAACACGAGAAACTGGCAGTTGGGGTTGCGGTGGCGCAGACTTTATCCGCCCTTCGCTAACGTCCCTATCCTTGACCCTCCCCCGCCAGCTACCGCCTGGGACTGGGACGAGAGGCCGTGGAACATCGCCGCGGGCGTCGAGAAGGGGGTGCACTCGGAGACCGCCACCCACACCTACCTCACCAGCTCGTGGGGAAAGCCCCGCAACGGTCCAGACGGCTTACCTTCCTATCAGGTGACGAACCAGACCTACTGGGCCGCGGAGTGGGCGATCAGGTACGAGCACTATGAGTGCGTGGAGGAGGAGAGGGAATGCGTGCAGCGGGCCCAGCCCAACTACTCAGGTTGCGGGGATCTGGAGCCCGACAAGGCTAACGATCCATATTGGCAGGTGGTGACGACGTGCCTGCGGCGGGAGTGGGTGACCAAGTTCGATGGCTGGCACGTCTTCGACCTGCGCGAATACGGGAACCCCACCTGGTGGTTCACTCGCCAGGTACTGGAGCCGGTGCCCATCATCGAGGTTCAGGGGGTGATTCAGGATGAGAGGTAATAATGAAGAGGGAGGGGTGAAGGTATTGGTGGCTACCCGGAATGAGGAAGTGTACAAGTTCTTCGACAAGTGTGAGGGCGCGCAGCTCCTGGAGGCCGTCTCCACGGAGGGTGCGTATCAAGCCCTCGCCCAGGCCCATCTGGCCATCGTGGACCTGGAGGAGCTGGTGGAATCTTCCTTGTCCCGCCAGGCTCTCGCCGGCCTGCTTCAGGAGGCGGCCGTCCCACTGACGACAGGGGATGAGTTCCTCGCTAACCCGGAAACCTGGCTGGAGACGGGGAGGGGTGTCAGCGCCCGGATACCCCATCTCCCGCCGAAGACGGTGGCCTTCGTCAGCTACAGCGGAGGGGTCGGTCGCACCACACTGGCCCTGGATACGGCTATCCACTTCGCCGAGGTGACGAAGCTACCCACCCTCCTGGTTGAGTTCTGCCACGGGATCTCAGCGCTAGCCATCCTCTCACCGATGCAGGCCCCCCACCTCTACGACTGCCTTACTCAAGGCACCAAGCCCGCCGAGTGGCGAGGGGTGACCTTGCTTCCTATGGACTACGACCTGGCCAAGCTTCTGCCCTTGGACCAGATAAGGGAGTACCTGGAGAAAGAGCAGGCTGGTCACATCCTCACGGTGATAGACGCCTGCTATCCCCACGCTCTCCTGGAAGCCGTGAGGAAGGAGGTTCTGCGGTGGCTCGTGGTGGCTAGCCCCCGGGACGACGCCATCCTCAACGGGCTCGAGCTGAAAGAGGAGCTGGCTCCCCGGGCTTCGCTGGTGATCAACGCCAAGAGGGCAAGGGACAGTGTGCTGCTCTTGGGAGTGGAGAGGGAGCTCGATCTCCCCCATGTCTCAAATCCCGATCAGTTCAGGGGCCGGCTAGGCGGAGAGATACTCTCTCATATATATCGGAGCTGGAGGCGACATGACGAGAAAGGCTTCAGGGCTACTCTTGGTCATCTCCTTGGTCGCGGCAGCGGTGATAGGGCTGTACGCCAGGGCGCGGTTTGAGCGACTGGTTGCGACCCGGCAGATACCGGTGGCTGCGGAGGATATCCCTCCCTACACCCTCATCTCCGAGGAGATGGTTACCCTGCGAGAGATGCCTAGAACGTTGCAGTTCGAGCCCATCCATCTGAGCCAGGAGACGGTACTGGGGAAGATGACCACCATACCCATCCCCAGAGGTGCGCTCTTCTACGAGGAGTTCGCCGTCCCTCCCAGCGAGTTTCGCTACGTGGAGGACGAATACCTGGAGATCATCAGCTTCCCCGTCGATCCGGCTAAGGCGGTGGGGGGGCAGGTACGCCCCTTCCAGCGGATCAACGTCTACCGTATCGCCAGGGGGATGATCGACCATGGAGCACCCCCTGAGGCGGTCATCGCTCAGGCGGGAGCGGCGGTGGAGGTTCTGGCGGAACATGTGCTGGTGGTCGATGTGCGCTCCACCAGAGGTGAGCCAGCAGGGGTGAACCCTGGGGGCAACCCTTCGCAGCTGGAACGGCAGGCGGCGACCGGAACGCAGATGCTGCCCTTGAGCATCCTCACCGTGGCCGTGGAGCCGCAGGTGGCTGGCGAGATAACTCGGCTGATGGGGGAAACCCAGGGGCAGTATGATCTGTGGGTCTCTCTGGCTCCCCTGGCGAAGAGGGAGACGGCGACCCCGTTGACAACCGGGGGTATCGCGAGCGAGGAGACGCCGCCTACCCCTACCGCAACGCCAACGGCAGAGGTAGAGCATCGGTCTTCCTCGGTTCGGATGACAGAGACCCCCTCACCTACCTCAACCCCTACCCAGATTCCACCTACTTCCACCCCTCAGCCCCCGACGCCGACCCCGACGCCGGTACCTCCCACACCCACGCGGACGCCCATATATGAGTTCGTGGTGCGCTCTAAGAACTGGAGCCCTTCCCCTGGTACCAGCTACATCCGGGGACGGGTGCAGGATAAGGAGGGAAGGCTGATCGCCGGTATGAGGGTGGAGATAGCTTTCTGCTGCCCCCCGGAGAGCCTGATCGAGCCCCAGCCGTGGGAAGAAGCAGATGGGACCTTCGAGTTCGTGGTCACCCCTGGAACCTTCACTCTGGAGGTAGTAGGGGCCAGGACCGAACCGATCGCCTTGCTGGTGTCACCAGAGGGGGCCATTTGGGAGCTGGTTCTGGAGAGGAGCTACTGATGGAGACCTTATCCCGAAGCTACGACTTCGACCTTATCATACCGCAGTTACAGGACCGCCTTCTGGCAGAGGGTGTTCCCATACCGGGTTGGCGAGATGGTGAGGGGAGAGAACGGAGGGCCTTCACGGCCAGCGTCTTGCGAGCCCTCGTGGAGTTGAAGCTGGGCATCCCGGAGAGGGATCTCCAGGCGGTCGCTGCCGAGGCCGCCAGTCGGATGCTGGGATTGGGGGTTCTAGACCCTCTCCTCCGAACCGAAGGGGTGGAGGAGATCATCGTGAGAGATGGGTTTGTACAGGTGGAGAGGTATGGGCGGATCGAGGATGTGGGTCCTCTGGCCTCCGATGAATACTTCCGCCAACTGGCCAGGAGGGTGGCCGAGTTCGGAGGGCGGCCTCTCGGAGCAGCCAGCCCCTTCGTGCTAGTGGACCTCCCTGACGGCTCCCGCTTCACGGCCATGATCCCTCCCCTGGGAGAGAGCACGAATATCAACATCCGGGTCTTCGCCAAGAGGAAGTTCTCCTTGGAAGATCTGGTGAAGCTGGGTAGCCTCGATGAGCGGACGGCGGGCTTCCTGGCCCAGGTGGCCTCCTCCGTGGCGGCCAGCGTGCTCATCTCCGGGAGGCCTGGGGCGGGCAAGACCACTCTCCTGAACGCCCTCTCCTTCCACTTCCCCAGGGAAGCACAGATCTGCCTGGTGGAAACCTTCAGGGAGCTCCAGCTTCAACACCCCCACCTGGCGAGGGCGGTCGTGAGGGTCGTTGAGCGAGAGGAGGGAGGCGTCTCCATGCGGGAGGTGGTGAACGTCCTCTACACGCGGATGAGGCCGGACATCCTGGTGGTGGGTGAGGTGGTCGACGACGAAGCGGTCGAGTTCCTCCACGCCATCAATCTAGGGATAACCGCCTTCACCACCATTCACGGGAATTCGGCCCTGGACGCCCTCTACCGCCTAGAGAGCATAGTGCTGGAGAACAAGGCCACCCTGAACTGGGTGCCTACGCGGGAGAGGATTGCCAGAGGTATCGACCTGGTGGTTCACCTGGATCGGACGGTTGATGGGAAGCGCTACGTCGCTCAGGTGGCAGCCCTGGAGGGACTGGACGAGCACAACCGCTACCAGGTCGAGACCCTCTCTACCAGGGCTGGGGATGACCTGCGGCAGATGAAACCGCGGGTCAGGGTGCTCTGGGCTGATCAAGGGGGGAAGGACGGATGATCGTTTGGTCCTTCGCAGCGACTCTGGCGGTAGGCACCGGGCTGGCGATTCATCTAGCTCTGACGGGGCTCTTGGCGCTGGCAAGGCGTTATGCTGGTCGTAAGCGTATGCGCCCGGTGAGCGGTCCCACTGTAGGCAAAAAGGCCCTGCCCTCCTCTTCTGATGTCAAAGAGCGCTGGGTTGCCTACCTCCCCCTCGGCGCTTCTCTCCTAGCCGCTTCCTCCCTCTTCCCCTGGGCCCCTATCCTGGGCGCCTATCTGGTGGGGGCAGGCTTCGCGTTAAGTCGCTACGTGCTCCCAGGGGATCCCTTTGGGAAGCCCCGGGGGAGACGGACCACGGAGAAGAGGATCGACGAACAGGTGAAGGAGCTGGTGAGCGAGTTTCGGAGCCGTTACCAAGTGAAGCCTTCTGTCTTCGGGACACTGGAGGAGGTGGCCGAGGGGCTGGAGGAGCCCTTGAGGGGTCTGATAGATGAGGCGGTTAAGAGTTACTACGTGACCGGGTCGCCGAGGCAGGCTTTCCTCATCCTGAGGAGCTCCAGCGACCATCACCCCTATCTCTGCCAGTTCATCTTCATCCTCGAGCGGTCAGACAAGGCCACGAGCGAGGCCCTTCAGGAGGCCTTGAGGGATCTGGAAGAGCGAATGGAGCAGCGCCACAGGTTGAGGGGAAGGAGCAGGATCGCCCTGGCTCTCCTGAGGGGCGAGGCGCGCTTCCTGCAGGGGGCTAACGTAGCGGCCATCGGTGCTGCTGCCTTCGTTCCAGTACTTCGCGAGTTCTACACCAGCACCGTGGCCCGGCAAGGGATCTTCATGGCCGCCGTTTCAGCGGTCCTCGCTACATCGATCTACTTCGACCAGGAGGTGAGGATGCTGGAGGAGAGGGTATTATGACCGCGGTGGGAGTGGCCCTTTTCCTTTCGGTAGCTGGCGCCGTAGTGAGCGGCTCATTTCTCCTGGCAGGGTTGAGCCGGGAGATCCTGGAGCGGCTGATGCGCCGGCACAGGAGTGGGCTGGCCCTCCTCAAACTCTACGGACGGCGGAGAGGAGGTGAGAAGGAGGGCGGCGATCTCCTACCTCTGGAGAGGTTGTATGGGTGGAGCGAGGCACACTGGAGAGGAGCGGGTCTTCTGGCCGCGGTAGCGGGGATGGCGGTGCTCTACCTCCTCTTCGCCGAGATGGGGACGCCCTATCTCGCCCTGCTGGGCGGAGCTGCTGCTCTGGTCCCGCAGATGGTCAAGAGAACCCAGAGGCGAGCCCACCAATGGCGATACCTGAGGGAGATACGCGACTTCATCACCAGCCTCCGCCTAGCGGTCAGCCTGGGAGAGACGATCTCGCAGGCTCTCTTGGGGATCGCGGAGCAACAAGGAGAGACCCTCTTCCATGAGCGGTTGCGTCACCACGTGCGTACGAAGCTGGCTACGTCTACGCCAGAGAAGGTGCTGGAGGCCCTGGCCCGGGATTTCCGCTCTCCGGAGATCGCTACTCTCCTGAGACAGATCAGCGCAGCCCGAGCGGGAGGGCTCTCCTATGGGGAGGCTCTGCGGGGCAGCGCGGAACGGGTGGAGCAAGAGATGGTCCAGGCGGCAGAGTACGCCATAGAGGAAGCACCAACCCGCCTCGTACTGCCCATGCTGGTAGGTCTCTTTCCCACCATCGTTGTCTTGGTGCTCTATCCCTTGGCGATGGCCCTCATCGCCGGCATCGCTAGCACCGGGCTGGCTAGATAGATGCCTTGGTCGGGTCCTATACGGATTTTGGCGCACCCATCGATAAATCGAAGGAAAGGAGGTGAGGTGAGATGGTGCAGCTTCTTGGAAGCTTCGCAAGGGACAACCGAGGGACGGTGTCCATCGAGTACGTGGCCGTGGGGGCTCTGGTGATCCTGATCCTCTACGCCGTCTTCGACCGGCTCTTCACCGATGCCCGAACGCGCCACGTGGAGGCCACCGACACCTACGAGACCTACATCCCCGCGACGGACATGGGTCCCTAGATGCATATCTAGGAAGGAGTGGAGGGTGGGAGGAAGGGATGGACTTCCTCCCACCCTGCCCCGGCAAGGAGGGGTGCGAGGTGAACTTTCTAAAGGAGAATGAGGGCACGGTGAGTATCGAATACGTGGCCGTGGGAGCCCTGGCGATCCTCTTACTGGTGGGGGTCTTCTCCCGCCTCTACGAGGCGGCCAGAGTTCGGGGCCAGGGAACAGAGGCCGCGGTCCAGAGCTACCTTCCTTGAGAGGAAAGGGTGGAAGAATGGTGTGCATACTACTTCGATTCATCGATGATCAGAGGGGAACGGTGAGCATCGAATACGTGGCCATTGGCGCTTTGATGGCCCTGATGCTCTTGGCGGTGTTATCGCGGATCTTTGACTCCTTGCGTAGCAGCTTGCAGGGGGTGAACAGTGAGCTCTGAAGAACTGCTTCTGAGGGGGCTGATCAGCGCCTTCTTGGTGAGCGGGGCGGTTTGCGATCTGCGAACCAGGGAGGTCCCGCCTCTTCTCACCCTGCCGGCCATGGCTCTGGTGGGAGGTCTCCGCTTGCATGAGGGTCGCTATGAACTCTTCGCGAGCTGGCTGGCCATATTCCTCCTCTGGTCGGCGCATTTCTTCGGCGGCGGGGACGCGAAGATACTGATGGTGGAAACGGCCCTCTTTCCCGGCCCCAGGTTCCTCGTAGCTCTGAGTGTCATCGCGCTGGCGTGTACTGTCCCCATGCTGGTGCTCAAGTATCGGGGCAGGTCACCGCTGGTCCTGGTCAGGGGTCTCGCCCACAGTGTATGGACGGGGTACCTCTTTCCCACAGGGAGGGAGTTGAAAGAGGAAGGCCAGCCGACGACATGGATCTTCGCCCTGGCAGGGATAGGCTACGCTTGGCTTCTTTGGTGAGGCTGAAGATGAGAAGAAGGCGAACACATGAGAAGGGCAGCGTAACCCTGGAAGCGACCTTCTTTCTGGTCCTTTTTGTTCTGAGCTTCTTTGCGGCCGTGGAGCTCGGCAGGGCTCTCTCCATCAAGCACTCGATGGATGTGGGGATCTATCGAGCGGCACGGTACCTGTCCATAGACCCGTCAGACCAGTCCACGGCCGAGAGAATGATCCGGGATGAGATTGACAACAATCTCCTGGGGGGCGGATACGGGGATCTGGCACGAGTCACGGTGGAGATGCCTTCCACCTCCTTTGGAGCCACCTTCACTGTTCGGGCCGAGGTGGACTACCAGGCGACGGTCCCCTTTCTTCCCCTCCCCCTTCGAACGATCGTGGCGGTTCATTCCCAGAATATAGAGAAGTTCCCGTGAGCGCAACGCTATCCAAGGAACGCGGTCAGGCGAGCGTGGCCGGAATCATGGCCACCCTCATCTTCATCCTCATCACGGCGGGCCTGGTAGATCTCTATCGGCTTCAGGAGGTTCGGTCGTGGGCCTACCAGGCAGCCTCTGACGCCGCTCTGGTGGGGGTGGGTTCGGGACGCGATTATGCTTACTTCATGGCCACAGGCATGATCTCCCTCGATGAAGGGGTGGCCATCCAAGCGGCCGGGGAGCGGGTCCAGGAGGAGATGGCGGCGAGAGGTATCGTAGAGTACGTGGCCGATATCCGTGCCCTGCCTGATCCGGAGGGAGGGACCATCCCCGGCTATCCCCCGGTCCCGCGAGCCTCGCAGTGGAACGCCTCCTCGTGGACTGAGAGTGAACCCAGCGTGGGCGTCTTCTTGGTCGTCCCGGTGGAGACCTACCTCTTCGGCCTGATCAACGGCAACCAATCGATCCAGGTGCACGTCTTCGCCGCGGCTGGCGTGGCCACGGCTTACGGGAGTAGATAGTGAAAGCCATGGGCAGAAGTTCACTCCTCCGGCGGATAGGCTTGGCAGTGGCACTGGTTCTGGCGCTCTTTCTGGGAGCCGCTCTGGCTCAAGCCCAGACGGGTGCTGACTGGCTCCCCTACCACTTGAGCCCCTTTCAGAACCTGTCCAGCCCCCATTGGGCACAGCATCGTCGGGGAGGAGCCATCGACATCATCGGTGGGAGCTGGGTGCGCCTCAGGACCCCGAGTAACACGAGGCGTGCACCTTGGATCGAGCGGCACAACGGCTACGCCGGTGATCAAGGTCGGCTCTTTCCAACAGCTGGCAACGTTCGGGTCATAGTCCGCTTCCGGTATGGCTTTCCACCAAATGTGGCCGGGTACGGAGTGGATATCTGGGCCGGCGCGGGAAACTGTGCCTTTTCGAACCCCAGGTGCCGACACTTCAACGTCTACATGCATCGGGATCTGGGTTTCCGAGCCCGTCTCCTGCCGCGCAACTGGTCGGATGAGATCTGGCTGGGACCCATCGACACGGCCATTCATACATTGGAGGTCTGGAAGACGGGCGACCGGTGGCGACTGTGGGTGGACGGCGTACTGAGGGGCGACCGGGTGAACAGAGGAACCCATCCTGAGCGACCCGATGAGATGATCATGGGGGACTTCACGGTCCAGGCCTGGCGTGGGCGCTATCCGACCCTCAGGGTGGACTACGTAGATGTGGATACCGACGCTGGGGTTTGCATAGTGGGGGTCTCACCCCGCAGCCCTCAGCTGGAGGGTACGAACATCACCGTTTACGCGCGGGCATGGGACGGGATAGGTGTGGGGAGTTTGCGGTTCTACATCAACAGCGCCACCGACGGGAGTACGTCGGGGAGGTGGTGGAACTTCGCGACCGTCTGGGGTGGAGGTGGAGCTGAGGTAACCCGCTCCGCTACTCTGGACTGGTCCAGGGCGCCGGGATGGATGCCCAGGACAGGGACTCACCGCCTGGCGGTCAACATGTACGCGCCCGATGGAAGCTTGCGCAGGGCATGGAACTGGAGCCCCTGCGCCAACACCAACTATACCTGGACGCCACCTACTCCAACGCCGACGCCTACGGCGACAGCGACACCGATACCTACTCCTACACCGACACCAACTGCTACCCCTACTCGCACGCCCACACCGACGCCCACGCCTACGGCAACACCCACCCCCACGCCGACTCCCCGGCCCTCGGAGCTCGTCTTGGAGGCGGACTACCCGTGGCTCGTCTACTACGGGCCTCTCCTGGGCCAGCCTGCGCAGACCCTGCGAGGATACGTGCTCCCTCCACCGCCCGAGGGCACCACGGTGGGAATCGAGGTGACCGAGCCGGGATCTGCCGTTCAGGCGTTTCTCACTTGGACCGACGTGGAAGGCAACTTCCTCCTTAGCCCGGCCGAGGCAGGGGATCCTTACTTCGGAACGAGGGAACTGGGGACCTGGTCGGCGCAAGCGTCCTTGCCGCAGATCGGGCTCAGGAGCAACCTGGTCTACTGGGAGGTGCATTGGTTCCCGGTCCATTTGGTGGAGTAGAGATCCTAGAGAGAGGAGCGTTCAAATGGAGGAGATCCGTACCATGGCCAGAGATGTTCTCTCCCTCCTTTGGGTGGTGACGGGCATCCTGGTGATGGTGGGCTTCGCGGCCAATTTCGTAGGTCAGCAGGTCCTGACTCTGACGGGCAACCCGCTGGGGTTGAGTCGGCTATGGGTACGGGTGGTTGCCATGATCTTCGGTCTTCTACTGGTGATCTTCGCACCGCTCCTGAGCGACTGGGTGATCCAGACGCTCGTAGCTATGGGCCTATAGACTTGGAGGTGACGATGAAAAGAGTAAGGACGATCTTTCCTCTCATCTGCGGAGTTCTCTTGGATCGGAGAGTGCGGGCTGTGCTACTGATGGTGTGTTACGGGCTGTTGGTGACACTAATCTTTCCCTCAGGAGATGCATGGGCGGCACCCGCCCGACAGGAGGGGGATATCGCCGGGGCTCTCGCTGCCCTGGCCAAGAAGGTGATCGACGGCCTGTTGATCGCATCAGGGTTGCTTCTGGCCATCGGATTTGCCACGGGGTTCGTGCAGGGCCAGATCGCCGTGATGGCCGGGAGCCCCTATGGGCTCTCTCAGACCTGGGTCCGTATCGCGGGCATCGTGCTTTGCTTCCTGGGGGTGGCTTTTGCGATACCCGCGGCCAACGCCCTGATCGACGCCATCGTCTCTAGTGCGCCCAGTCAGACGATCAATGTGGATGCGCTCAGGTAGAAAGGATACCTCCAGCCCAGTGGGCAAGGCCTTGATAGTGGCTACCTTGGTCGCCCTTCTTCTCGTATGCCTTCCTGTGGGAACTCCTCCCGCTGCGGCATCTGAGGGGGTTCTATCGCCCCGCTCATGGCCAGCTGAGGCGCCTCCCCAGCAAGGGTGCGATGAGGGGGACGTCGTGTGTCGCATCCTCCAAGCTCTGAAGGACGGAGTGCTCACCCTGCAGATGGTGTTCCCGGCTTTCGACCTACGGGTGGCTCTGGAGGAGGCGTTCATCTCCATGCTGGAGGCCAACCTGGAAGGCTTGGCCGATCCCCTGCGCGCCGCACTAGCCGCGACCGTCTTCTCCTCACCGCAGATAGTCGGGGGCCCTGAGTCGCCCACCATCGAGCGGGCGTGGAGGGAGGTCCGGTGGGTGGCGGCCCTCTTCTGGCCGATAAGCCTGGCCTTGTTGGGGGCTACCATCGTCTCTCGCAACGCTTTCAGCGTGGGGCTTGCTGATAGCATGGGCGAGGGTGTGCTGAGGTGGTTCGTGGTGGTGCTTCTGTCGGGCGCGAGCATCTACCTCTGTGATGGCGCTAATCGGATCGCCAACGCCCTAACCATGGCTTTCCTTGCCATTCCAGGTGGTGGCCTGGGCCCGGAGGCGTTCATCAACGCCATCGTCAATCTCTTGATCCTGGGGACGGTGGGGATCCTCGGCATGGTGATCCCAGGGGCTGCCGTGGCCTTTCTCCTCCTCACGCTGGTGATGGCCATAATGGGGTTCCTGATTGTAATGGCGTTGATCCTTCAGTATGTGGCCCGCTACGCCCTCATCTACGTCTTGGTGGCCATCGCCCCACTGGCTCTCCTGGGGGAGATCTTCCCCATGACCAAGTGGATCTCCAGGAACTGGTTACGGGGCTTCATCCTGGTGGAGCTCCTTCAGCCCATCAATGCGCTCCTATTTGTCCTGGTTCTCTTGATGGCCCAGGGGGCATGGACGGAGACGGTCAATCCGGTAGGTGTCTTTGTGAGGTTCGTGGTCGCGGCGGGGGTGCTCAGCCTTCTCCTGACCATCAACTTCACCGTCATCAAGCTGGTCTTCGGGGCCATCAACGAGGTGCGAGAGAGAGCAACGAGCACCGTCTCGGGCGTGGTTCGGCTGGCGACGGTGGCAGGTGGAGCGCTCATAGCGGGAGCGGGTTTCGGCGGTGGAGGCGTGGTCGGAGGAGGGGAAGGCGGGGCTGCCCCCACACTGGGCGGCGTCAGTAGATCCCGTGCGGCGAGCGCTGAGGCCCTGGGCACCGGCCTCCTCCAGAGCGAATCGCGCTTCTTGAGGAGCATGGGAGCGGGGATACGGACTTGGGGAAGGGAGAGGCTCTTTGGGCTCCGTCGGAAAGAGACCCAAGAAGACTTCGAGGGACGGACAGAAGCCCTCCGCACCGATCGGGCCAAAAGGGCAGCACTCTTCGAGGGGTTGGAGAAGGAGCGTGACCAGAGGCAGGCAAGAACTCGATTTGGGCGCCAGGCTGCTCCCCTCATTCGGAGGATGGTAGACCCTGAACTCGACGCTGGCACCCAGGGGCCTATCGAGGAAACCATGTCCCGTCTGGAGAGCGCCTATGGCCCGGAGGCGTTCTGGCCCAGCGCCCGTGGAGTGGCAGAAGCCATTCGCCAGCACCGCAAGCGGGCTGGCCGGGAAAGTCTGGCCACGATGGCAAGGGGAAGAGGCTTCCGGAGGGCTGACGGGTTGCAAGGGGATCCCGCAGCCTTCGTGGGAACGGAGATCGAGGAGGCCATTCGTGGACGGCCGGGCCGAGCGGGGGAGAAGTTGGGCCGACTCTTTCCCGGACCGTTGGAAGGTCAGCCATCTGTCCAGTTGGGCTACCGTAGTCGCCCGGACTACTACGACTTCCAGCGCGGGGCCAGGATCTCAGATCTTCTGGGGGAGGGGCGGGAGAGCATCGAGGCTCATGGTCTGCTCCACTGGAAGCTCTCCCGGTGGGGCACTGATCTCGCTGAAGAGCTGATGAGGGCTGCGGAAGATGTCCACGCTCTCTGCCTTGAGGAGGGGTGGGAGGGAGATCCGGGAGGGGCGTTCGTAGAGAGGGTGAACGAGATCGTATCCCGACCCGAGTTGCTTGGGGTTCTCTCGGAGTCCTCCTTGCCCGCGGCCTGGCGGCGCTACAGCCGCACGCACGCTGGCAGGTGACTATTCGATGGAGATCCTTTTCAGAGCGAAGGCTCTGGTCGTGGACCGGTTCTTACGCCGTGGTGGAGAGAAAGTAGAGCTAGTTTCCGCGCCGCGGATAGGTGGAGATCTTCACCACGTAGCTTCCCGACGCAGTGACTACCTGGTGCTGGCCCTCCGACTCGCTGGGAGATGGGGGAAGGACAAGGGTTCCGTGAAGGAGATCCTGGATGCTCTCTTGCTTCTTGAAGAGGCCTATGGCACGGAGCGGGTGCTGGCCGCTGTCAAGCGTCCCTTTGCCCTCCTCGCCGCCGTGACGAAGGCATCATCTCTCACCTCGCTGGCCTCGGAGCGGGGCTTCCCCACAGTGGGGGCCTTCGTGGGCTCTGAGGTGGAGGAGGAGCTTCGGGGGGCCTACGAGGGAGAGGCGGAGGTCATCTTCCGCCATCCAAGCGCAGGGGAGGGAGTGAGGAAGTCGGCGGTGGCTGGGGAGTATCCCACTTACAGGGACTGGAAGGAGGCGAGCCTGCTTGCGCAAGGGATGGGACGGATGCATTTCCTTCCCCTCCTCGCCGCTCTCGTTCTCCGCCTGCGCAAAGAGAATCCTGGCACCCTCCGAGCCCTGGTGGAAAGCGCGAAGTGTCCCAGCCAAGGCTTGGAGAAGGGAGGTGCGACTCAGCTGGGCTCCCGATCGCTGACGAGGTTGCTGGAGCAGACAATCGCTGACTTGGACGAGCAGGATCCCTCTCCACTGTGGCGGATCCTGAGAAGAGCTCTATCTGGAGGATCTCGAGATGGCTAGCATTCGGTTCCCCAGGCGACTCGATTTCGGCTTTCGCCCCTACAAGGGGTTGAGCCTGCGACAGATCCTCTGGTTGGTGAGCAGTTTCAGCATCGCCGGCATCCTGGTTCTCAGTCATCTGGGCGGAGCTCACTTGTGGCTCAGGTTGGCGATGGGAGGGGTCATAGCCGGGACTGGGCTGGTGATCTCCTTCATGCCCCTCTGGGGCAAGCCCTTGGACTCCTGGGTGCCAGCCCTCCTTCGATTCTACGTATCGCCCCGCCGCCGGGTGTGGCGCAAAGGAGAGACGATATGGGAAGAGATAGGAGAGGAGAGGATCGAATTGGTGACCGGTGAGGAGGCGGCTCCGGCGGTTCTCTCCCCTCCAGCGATCGCTGTGGAGTACTCTCCGCTGGGTCTCCTCATCGGTTTCTGGATTGTGCTCTCCCTCTCGACACTCATCGTGTATGGGGCCAAGGGTGGGCTGGCTGATCTGTCGATCTGGGGGTTGTGGTAGGAGGAAGGGGTCTCGTGAAGAAGCGGATGGATCTTCCACCGACACAGGAGCACATCTACCTCAAGGCGATTCTGGATGGGATCACGATCGCTCGGAACGGCACCCTGGCGGTGGTCTTGGAGGTTGGCGCGATCGACATTGCGCTTCTCGATCGAGACCAGCGTACGGCGAAGATCATGCAGCTGGATGACCTGTGGCGGAGCCTTCGCTTCGAAAACCAGGTCGTCGTCGGTACCAAGAGACAGGAGATGCGGACCTACCTTCGCTACCTGGAAGAACGCCTCTCGAGATGGGAGGAGGAGATGGAGAGGGTTCAGACGGGTCAGGAAAGGGAAAGGTTGGAACTTCGTATCGACCTCCTCTACCACCAGATGGCTCATTTGGAGGCCCTGGCCCAGGGGGTGAACGCTCTGGTGAGGACATATCACTGGGTGATCCCCCACAACCCGTTCCTGGTGGAGATGCAGCGCCGTGTGACGGGGAGAGAGGTCCTCACGGAGGAGCAGTTCCGGGAGGCACAGCAACTGCTGATGGAACGGGTGCATAAGGTGGTGCGGGGCCTGGCCCGGATCGGCCTGCCCGCGCGTTTGGAGGACGATGAGGCGATCATCGAGGAGATCCTCCGTTTCTACTTCCCGACTATCCCAGAGGAGGTCTCGGTGGACTTCCGACTGGTGGCCTCCCCCCTTCTGGGGGTAGGTGAGGAGGCTTGAGAGATCCCATGTTCGGCCTGGAGAGGATCCGTCGTCGACTGAGAGGAGAGCAGCCTCGTATTCAGGGGAGCCCGCTGGAGATCGGCGGACGGAGCATCATCGATCGTATCGCACCCAGTGGCCTCTTCCTGGAGCTGGACTACTTTCACTTCTCCACGACGGAGTACGGAAGGGTTTGGTTTGTGGAGGACTGGCCCGAGAGGCTGGGCCTGACCTATCTCCACGACATCTACGGCTTTCCTGGGAACCTGCGAGTCTCTATCTTCGTCCGTCCCCTCGATCCCCGCCTCGTTGTACAGAGCGTCAAGCGGGAGCTGACCCAGCTGCGGGCCCAGAGGCTCTCGGGACAGCAGGAGGGCAAGATCCCGGACTACGGGGTTATCGCCACGGAGCGGAGCACCGAAGAGGTCCTTCGCAAGCTCCAGGAGGAGCGGGCTCCCATCCTCCTGGTCTCCTTCTACGTCTGCCTCTTCGCTCGGTCGCTAGACGAACTGAACAAGGCGTCGCGTCAATTGGAGGACCTCTTCCTGGACGCTGGGCTGCGTGCCCATCGGGCCATGGCCAAGCAGGAGGCAGGGATAATCAGCATGCTCCCCCTGGGAGTGAACCTCCTCAACCAGGCGAGGAACATGGACTCTCACGCCCTGGGAGCGATGTTTCCCTTCATCTCTTCGGACTACCTCGCGCCCAGGGGCCACTTCATGGGGATCAACCGAGCCAACGGCACCCTGGTCACGATGGACGTCTTCGAGGAGCAGAACACCAACCTCATCACGGTTGGGAACATGGGGAGCGGAAAGTCGATGTTCCTCAAGTACCAGGTGGAGCAGGCGGTGATCACCGGCACGCGTTGCATGGTGGTCGATCTGGAGGGGGAGTTCCGCCCCCTTTGCACGGACCTGGGGGGAACCTATCTCGACCTCTCCACAGCCGCAGAGCACAAGATGAACGTCTTGGACATCAACCCCGAGGACCGCGACCCCTTGACCGAAGGGTACTACGATTTCCTGGGCTGGCTGGAGGTGGCTCTCCGGGAGAGAAGAGGGGAGGCGTCCCTCTCCGCCAGGGAGAAGAACCTGGTCGATACCACCTACAAGGAGGCCATGGCCCGGGCCGGGATCCAGCAGGAGGATCCTTCCACCTGGCATAACCCCCCACCGACGCTATCGGCCTGGTACCAGGTTCTCCGGGAGAGGGGAACGCCGGACGCGGACGGGCTCGCTGAGCGGATCGCCCGTTACGCCGTGGGGCTCCTGGCCGAGGCCTTCGACTGTCAGACCAACGTGACTATCGACTCATCGCTCGTGGTCTTCGACCTCAAGGATGTCCCCGACGAACTGAAGCCCGTACGGGTGCGGCAGATCCAGAGTTTCATCTGGTCGAACGTGCTAAGGGAGATGAGACCCACCTTGGTGATCGTCGATGAGGCCTGGTGGCTCCTCCAGGATCTGGAGACGGCTCGCGACCTTTCGGCCATGGCGCGGCGCTTCCGCAAGCGGTATGCGGGGCTCTGGTTGAGCACACAACATGCCGAGGACTTCGCCCGCAACACCGATGCCGAATTCATCCGGGATACGGCCTCCGTGGTGCTCCTCTTTGCTCAGAACCCATCGGCCATACCGCTGCTTGAGACGCGCTTCGCCCTCAGCGGCGCGGAGTCGACAGAGCTGGTGGTCCTTCACCCGGGGGAGGCCCTTCTTCTCGCCCGGCACCACCGCATCCCCCTTTACATACCCATCCCGAAGGAGAGGTACCCTCTCTACACCACGAAGCCCCAGGAGGTGATCGCCTTCAGGGAGGGAGGAGAGAAGTAGCTATCGGTATTCCTTGGAGGAAGATCGTGCAACCACCTCGCTTCAATATGAAACTGTTCCTGGTCATCGCCATCCCCGCCCTGCTCTTGGCGCTCTACCTGGCTCTCACCAGCGCCAGGCGGTTGGGGGTGTTGTAAGGGTGATTCGGCTCGGTGTGGGAGCCGCTGGATCCTCGCCAGCTCATCGGTTGCCTGGGTACGGTGCTGGGCAGTATAGGGGTCCTCTTGTGCTGCGTCTACTTTGCTCTGTTGGGGATGGTGATTCAGGCCCTGCCCGCAGGACAGGAGGAGGCGTGGGCCTGGGTGTTGGGCCCTCCGAGGATGTTTTCGATACAACCCCCGTTGGAAGGTGGGCCCCGGGGGTGGCCCGTGCGAGGTCCGATCAGCGCCCCCTTCCACGATCCATCCTACAGGGAGAGCACGGGGAGGACGCATTTCGGGATCGACATCGCGGCTGTGGCAGGGTCGCCGGTGATGGCAACGCTGGAGGGAGAGGTCACCCTCGCCACTCTAGCGGGCAGCTTCGGGAACCTGGTGGTGATCGAGAAGGGACCCTTTTCCGTCTACTACGCCCACCTGGACGAGATCCGCGTCTCGCCAGGGGAGAGGGTAGTGTGGGGACAAACCATCGGGACGGTGGGATCCACAGGGAGAGCTTCCGGTGCCCACCTTCACTACGAGGTGCGATACCGTGGATGGCCAGTCGATCCCGAGCCCTATCTCTCCTATTGAAGCTGGCGAAGATGGTTGCGACACCGCCGCTACTCTTCGCCCTGGAAGAGCGACTCAGAGAGGAGGGGCTCTGGGGACCACGCCTCCACCGTGTGCTTGACTTCCTGAGAGAGAATTGGACCAGGGACTTCGAGGAAGCCCTACGCGGCCTGCCCGATGAGGATGAAGTCACCCTTCACTACGTGATGGGACAGCTGGCCTGGCTGGCGCAGGACACTACGGGGAACAGACTGGAGCAGGCACTGCAGCGGCTGAGGGAGCTGGAGGAGTATGAGATCTTGTCCAGTTAGGAGGTCAGGATGTCTTTCGCCAGTGTGACCCCGAGCAGGTCGGGCAACGAGGGGGATTTGCTACTGGAGATCACGCCACCTCGCGATAACGAGCGGGATGCTGCTGCGGTGGAGGACATGCTGGCTGCCCTCTCGTTGAGCGAGCCCTTTTCCCTGGAGATCGCAGGCGAGGCGGGAAGGAAGCGCTTCCTGGCCAGGGGCTCAGCGCGGGCCATCGAGCATCTGCGGTCGCGCCTGGCGGGGATCTACCCTCACGCTGGTTTGGAGGTGGTGAACCCCGCTCGCGAGCCCCGTCGCGACCCGGCCCGACCACGTCCTGGGGAGCGGGCTCTGACGATGGAACTCTGTCTCCGGACGGGTCCTCACCTCCCCATAAAGACCTATGTCACCTACCAAGACGAAAGAGTTCGGGGCTCCGATCCCCTCTTGGAGCTCCTCTCGGCACTAGGGGGTGGAGGACGCGCTTTGACCCAGCTGATTCTTCGACCCGCGCCAGACAACTGGTCGGAGAGGTACCTCGACCTCGCTCGTCAGCGGCATTGGCAAGAGCGGAAAGCCTCTCCCCGGGGGCAAGCCGCGGTGGGCATCTTCCTTCTAATGGTATTCTGGGCCCTGTTTCTCTTCTTGAGAGCCTTCTTCTGGTGGCTGGAGGGGTTGAGGGGCCATGCGCTTCTGGCTGGGATGGGCCTCTTCCTGGGCGAGGTGGTCTTGTTCCATCCGCTGCGCGCTCTGACCAGGGAGGATGATCCCCAGATCGTACGGGAGAAGGTCCACCTGCCTGCCTTCGAGACCTGGCTGCGGATTGCCGCCTTCACGGAAGAGGAGGTGGAGTTGGAAGAGAGGATGTGGGACATAGTCTCTGCATACAGGCTGTACAACCTCCCGGCCGGGAACGGCTTCCTGGCCAGGAAGGTGGTCCTCGACCCCACTGACATACGTACAGACCCCCTGGCCATCGATCTTCCCCTCCTGGGTAGAGAGCTAAGGGCTTGGTGGGCGAGAAAGCCGATCCTCAACATCAGGGAGTTGGCCAGCCTATGGCACCTGCCCCTGGGAGAGGTTGAGGTCCAGGGGCTGAGGCGTGCCCCCGCGCGAGTGGTTCTCCCCGTGATGGAGGAGTCACGAGAGGGGATACCCTTGGGCCATTCGGTCCATCAGGGCCGGCGAGTGGAGGTGAGGCTTCCCTTCGAGATCCTCCATCACAATATCTTCCTGGTGGGGAAGACCCAGCGGGGGAAGTCTAACCTGATGCAGCTCCTGGCGGAGGCTGCCATGGCCGCGGGCGACCGAGCGGTGGTGGTGATCGACCCCCACGTGGATCTCGTTCGTTCTCTGCAGGCTCGCATCCCCTCTGGCCACGAGGAGCGCGTGATCCTGATAGACCTCTTCGATCGAGACTTTCCGGTGGGGATCAACCTCCTGGAGTACCAGCGAGAGAGCCCCATCGACCGAGACAAGGTTGTGGCAGACATCATCGACAGCTTCTCCGACATCTGGGTTCGCTTCTGGGGTCCCCGCATGGAGATCTACTTGAGATGGGCCCTTTTGACCCTGGCCGAATACAATCGAACCGCCCAACGCCAGATGACCATCCTGGAGGTCAACCTCCTCCTGTCGCATGAGAGGTTTCGAGGAGATATCCTCCGCCAGATCAGGGATCCGGAGATCCACCGCTGGTGGCGGGAGGAGTACGAACCGTTGAGATTGAGACACTCCCGCTTCCTGATGGAGGTTATCTCTCCCATAAAGACCAAGATCGACCGCTTCGTGGCCTCCAGGATCGCCAAGAACGTCCTGGGACAGCCCCGGTCTAGTGTGGACATCGGAAGGGAGATCCAAGAACGAAAGGTCATACTGGTCAACCTGGCTGCGGGGTTGGTGGGGAAGGAGACGGCCTCCCTTCTCGGTTCGGCGATTCTCGATATCCTTGCCTCGGTCTTCCGCTATCAGGCCCAAGAGGAGCGAGGCCGGCGAGCCCTGGCCACCGTGATCGTGGACGAGATCCAGGCCATCGAGGGGTCGGGAGGGAAGTACAAGGAGTTCTTGCAGGAGCTTTCCAAGTTCGGGGCCAACGTGGTCCTGGGTACCCAGAGCCTGGCTATGATAGAGACGATGGAACCGGGTCTGAAAGGAGCCATCTTCGCCAACTCGAGCACCCTATTCATCTTCGAGTCCAGTGCCGAAGACGCCCGCTACCTGGTCCAGGAGCTGGATCGGCCAGTATCGGTGGCAGACCTGATCAACCTGGGCCCGTTTCGTTGTTACGTCAAGACAATGATCGGCGAGGAGCGGATGCCCGTCTTCACCCTGGAGACCCTCCCGCCTCAACAAGGCTCCTCGGAGCAGGCCGAGCGAGTGCAACTCCTCTCCCGAAAGCGGTACGGGCGGGATAGGGCCGAGGTGGAGGCGGAGAGAAGGAGCAGCATCCAAGAGCGCTACTACCCTGTGACCCTCCCTGCGGAGAAGGTGGTTGCAAAGACCCCCTCTGAGTCGCGCCTTTATCCCGGTAAGGCGTCCGAAGGGGAGACGGGGAGAAGGGGTGATCGCGCGGAAGCTGCGGGCGAGCGGGTAGAGGCTCCCCATCACGTAGGGGGCACCACAGCCGAGTCGACTCTCGATGAGGGGGAACTCCCCCGACGGGGCCGCAGCCGGGCACGTCGCCAGCGGCTGAAGAAGACCCCTAAATGATCGTCTCTGTGAATAGAGGAGGTCAAGGTCGAAGAGCATAAGTTGCTCAACATCGAACTGGAGATCCTCCACTGGCTCGTCAGCTATCCTCTGATGAGCGCCTACCAACTCGCGGTCGGGCTGGGCCTGGACTGGGGCTCAGTCAACGAGTACCTGAGACACCTGGCGGATGAACTGGGCTTCCTCGAGCGGCTGCCCTTTGCAGACCCCGCGCTTCGAAAAGGGGTGCAGGCCTACATCCCCACGGACGAGGGGATCAGGGCTCTCGCTGAGGCGGAGGGGCTATCCGGTGTGGCATCTGTCCGACGACGCCGGCTGACTAAGGGTCGTCTCTATAAGATAATCAACAGCCTCCCCATCTATTACGGGTTGCGCACCTTCATGGTTCGACTGGGAGAAGCGGCCCGTCGGCACGGGCATGAGGTGGCTCTCTTTGAGGAGGAGCCGTTGTTTCGCTTCACCAGGGGCGGGCGTGAGGGCCGTTTTCGCCCCCATGTCTTCTCCGTCTATCGGGCTGGGGATGCCGCCTACCCTTTCATCCTCTTGTGGGACGCGGGCTACGGCCGAGTCAGCCACTTTCGTGGAAGGGTAGATAAGCTCCATGACCTCAGAGAGGCGGATCGTTACCCCTTCCCGGCAGAGTATCGCCGCTTTCCGGCCGTGGCCGTTGTAACTACCGATCATTGGCGGCTTCTCGAGTGGCAGCGGATGCTCCGTCTTTCGGCGATCCGGCGCCGGTCGGCAGATGCGCACCTCTATCTCACGTTGAGGCGTGACCTGCGCCCCGGGCCCGAGGGAGAAGAGTGGAACTTCTTCCGTCCGGTCTGGGTCGATGGAGCAGGGCAGCGGGTACCTTTCTTGAATGGGGCTCCCTCTTTCCCTTGGGAGGAGTACCGCACTTTCCGGGAGGAGCGTCTCTCAACCGCGGAGATCCCCCGCCGGTCTCGTCGCAAGGTCTTGGGCGATCCTCTCCTCGAGAGGGCTCAAGCCTTGAGGAGCCTCTTCCCACGCGCAGGCGAAGAGGAGATTGCCCTGGTCAACCTGGCCCTGCGTCGCAGGGAGAAGGAGGTGCTCCTCTGGATCGGGGACCACCCCCTTCTCACGGTGAGACTCCTGGCCCTCTTCATGGGGAACCGAGAGAGCACGATCCAGAGGGACATCCCCCGCCTGGTGAAGCTGGGCCTGATAGAGCGGGCTGAGCCCCCAAGTGGTTTCCAGGGTGAGGCCATGTTCCTCTTGACGGATCGGGGAGTGAGGTGGCTGGTGAAGCGGCGGCGAGAGAGCTACCGGACCTTCCTCCTGCACCACTGGCAACGGACGGTGAGGTGGATGCTGGTCCACTTTCGGCACACCCGAGCCCTCTACGAGTGCATGGCCATCCTGGCAGCTTCCGATCTCACAGGTGAGGGCAGCCCTCCTGGTTCGTGCGGGTTGCACCTCTGGGAGAGCGAGTTCCGCAAGAATCGACGGTACGAGTATCGGGGGTTCAAGCGGGTCTTTGCGCCGGATGCGTATGGCGTCTTCCGACTGGGAGATCATGGCTATCGCTTCTTCCTGGAGGTGGACATGGATACCGTGCATGGGCGCTCATTGGAGAGAAAAGCGGAGAGTTACTACATGTTCCGGCGCAGCCGGGAGTTCGTGGAGCATGGCTTCGCTTTTCCCTCGGTCCTGGTGGTGACCACCACCCTGGGCCGGGCGAGAAGTGTCCTCTCCACCTTGCAGCGAGTTGCCGGCTGGTTGGGTGTGGCCGTTCTCCCGCTCTATGTGACCACACAGCAACTGATCGCCGCCGAAGGCCCGCTGGCTCCCATCTGGCTTACGCCCACATCGAAAGACCTCATCCCCTGGTTGCCCACACAGAACCCTTCCACTGAAAGGGAGCAGGACACCTGTGAGCCGCATCGATGATCTACCTTTCAAGATCCTCCGCTCATTCACCTTACTCATGGAGGCCAGGTCGCCGGATCTATATCTTCACAGCCTGAGAGTGGCTTCCCTGGCCGTTGCCCTCGGACAGGCGCTCGACCTCTCGGAGAGAACCCAGCTGGAACTAGAAGTCGGCGCGTGGCTCCACGATCTGGGCAAGTTGGCCCTTCCCGATGCGATCCTGGGCAAGGGGGAGAGCTTCGGCGAAGCCGAGACGGCTGCCATTCGAGCACATCCTGCACTCGGAGAGCGCATTCTCTCGCCTCTTCCAATCGGGGATGAGGTGCGAAAGGTGGTTCGCAGCCACCACGAGCGGATAGACGGGGAGGGTTACCCCGACGGCCTTCGTGGCGAGGAGATCGCCCTTGGGGCGAGGATCGTGGCCATCTGCGATGCCTATGACGCGATGACCAACCCTCGATCCTATCGACCGCCGAAGTCGACCGAGAAAGCCCTCGTGATACTAATCCAAGATGACGGCCAGCAATGGGACCCTCGGCTCACGGAAACATTCGTCAGGGCGTTGCGGGCGGGTCCCAGCAGGATCGGCGAGTCGTCCCCAGGGCTGAGCGGCGTTATCCAGATAAGGAGGGGCCGATGACACATATCTATGCCATGGCGAACCAGAAGGGGGGTGTGGGCAAGACCACTAACTGCTTCAACTTGGCGGCGGCCCTGGCCGCGAACGGCAAGCGAGTCCTCCTGGTGGACTGCGACCCACAATCATCACTCACCACAGCCCTGGGGGTGAGCGTCTTGGAATTGGAGAGGTCTCTCTACGATCTTCTCTTTGATGAGGGGTTGCACCTAGGCGATGTCGTCCTTTCAACGAAAATGAGTAGGGTGGACTTGATTCCTTCCCATCCAAAACTCGCAGAAGCGGATCTCGAACTCTTGACGGTCCTGGAACCGCAGAAACGCTTGGCCTACCAGGTCAACGTAAGGTCGGCATCTGAGTACCATTTCGTCCTCATCGATTGTCTACCCAGTCTGGGGACCCTCATGGTGAACGCTCTCGTAGCTGCCGACGAGGTGTTAGTTCCCTATCTGCCCACGCCCCTATCGACCGCGGCCCTGCCGTACCTCTTCAGCACCATGGATCGCCTCTATCGCCTGAATCCTAAGCTGCGGGTCTTCGGAATCATCCCCAGCATAGTCGATACGAGGACCAAAGTCCCTCGGGTGGAGATGGATCGTATTCGGCGCCTCTATCCGCGGCTAAGGATCCTCCCCTCGATCAACAAGGGGGTAGCTCTGGAGAGGGCGATGGGCCGTCGGATATCGATCCTGGAGTATATGCCCCACTCCACACAGGCCGCTGCATACCGGGAGTTGGCCAGGATTCTCATCGAGGCCGCCCCTGGCCTGCCACGTGCCAGGGCAGGCTCCCCGGGGAGAAATGGAACGTGGCAAGAGGAACGAAGAGCGTCTACGGTGATCAGCCGCCCGCCATCGAGGATGAGCTGATAAAGCGGGTTGATGTCACCCTGATCAAGGATAACCCTTATCAGGGGATGTTCCGCGACCAACCACGTACAGCGGGCGAGTCCCAAGAAGAGAGGAGCTTCCTGTTAAGGCTGGCTGAGAGCATCCGGCGTGGTGAACTCTACCACCCGCTGATGGTGACCAAGACGAGGGAGGGCGAGATCCGCCTGGTCTCCGGGACTGCCCGTAGAGATGCTCATCTCTTGGCCATGGAGATCTTCCCGGAGGAGGCTGATCGGTTTCGATACGTGCGCTGCATCTTCGTGCACGACCTCACCGCGGACGAGTGGATGATGCGCACCTACGAGGAGAACTCGATCCGCAGGCCCCTCGATCCAATCAAGGAAGCGGAGTTCTTCCAGTTCCTGAAGGAACAGAGGGGGCTTACCCAGCAGGAGATCGCCTACACGCTGGGCATCTCCGAGGCCCAGGTGAGTAGCCGGCTTCTCTTGCTTACAGACGAGGAAGTTAGACAAGCCGTGCAGAGTGGCGGACTCAGCGCCACTGCAGCGCGGGATCTGGTGAGGGCCTCCCGCCGCAAGGCGAAGGCCCGCGAGGGAGCAGCGAGTAGGGGCAGGAAAGTACCCGGGCCTCCATTTGGCGCACCCGAGGGAGGGGCAGAGGAAGAGCTGGCCACTTGGAAGCAGCGTCTACTGCGGGAAATGAAGCGGCTGGAGACGCTCCTCGAAGGGCCAGGAACCGGAGCGGGCAGAGGAAAGCTGGTGCGTGATGCGTGGATCGAGGAGCTCCTCCACGCGTTCGACCGAATCGAAGTCTGCCTTTTGAGGATCAAGACGGTCGTAGTGCCAGCCGTTCAAGCAGACGGGAAGCGCAGTAGATCGGTAGAACCGCCATAGGCTAGGGGATGCGGTTGGGCTTTGAGATCTCCTATTCCTGTGGATCGAGTTTCGTGGATGAATTGGACACCTAGACCCCAAGCGCGCCCAGCCTGTCCTCTGGAGCAGTGTCCACTAGGGCGGAGCCCCCCAATGCAGCGCACCGGCCGAGGCACATGCAAAGCCGGAGACGGTATTACTCCAGCGGATTTTCAGTCATCTGAGGTATTCTTCAAGGCCTACCAAAACACGTAGGCATCTGACGAGCTTGGCTACCAGATATAGTATGCTCTTGACCTCCTCCGGATACCGTTTCTCACGAGTCCTCTGAGGTTTCCTGGTCAGAAGTCCGCTGAGGTTTGAGTCCGCACTCTCGAGAGATCTGTCCGGTTACTCCCTTCGCTGCAAGCATCAAGGAAACTCATCGTGCTTCAATCAGTCCGTGCGTCACATCGATATCATACGCAGCTCCATCCCTTTGTCAAGTTCGAGATGGGACAGCTGTATGAAGAATCAATGAATGGAGTATCTCGGTCCCTTCACAGCCTCCTTCTTCCTCTGGTTGGGCTGACCGAGGCGCGAGCCAGGTCCTTGCATGTTGGCCTCCTAGGCTAGGATCGAACTACAGCCTGACTCTTGGATGTGTGGGCACACCTGTTCCGGAAGTTTGGATGGCTTCTCTGAGTTCTCCTGCACGCCAGCAGAGGCAAGAGAAGAGATCCCAAAATCATGGATGCGTTGGAGACGGATTGCAGGTGGTCACTTCAGGTAGTGCTGACTTGAGAACGTTTGGCAGTAGGAAGAGTGACCGCGCGCAGGGGGTCTTCTTCGCCTAACCGTAGTTTGCCGAAGAAAGAGTGCCAGAAACCGAAGGGGTTGTGTGGAAAGCATTAAGGGCGAGACCAGGGATTTTCAGTGGTCGAGGGTTTTGCATGAGAAGCAAAAAGAAGCGGCCCCAGAGAAGAGCCCAGCGGCCGCACTAATGGATAACATAGGGGTGCTACTCCGCAATCCAACTTGCCCAGCCTAGCAACCTAGGATGCACATCTTCGACGATCCTGTAGATAGTACCTGTATGATCTAGTGGCTCTTCGCCGATGTGTGCGAGGGGCACGACGAAGATGGCATTAAGCGAATGGAATGCAATGTACTTCCCATCAGGAGACCAGGCTGCGTTACCAATCCCGCCGAAGTAGAACGAGGTGGCCAATACTCTCATCCCGCTGCCGTCCGGAGCTCCGAGTTGGATTGAGTCCCCCAGTTTAACTGCTAAGACTTGTTGACCGGATGGGGACCACACGAAGTCATAAGCATCCTCAGAAGTCACAACCCTGCAATTCGCTCCTAGGATATCAGTTGCCATTGTACGAAATAGAGAGTGTGGGGTGAAAACGATGGTTGTCCCATCGGGAGACCATGATACTCTGTGCGTACCGGAGTGTAGTCGGCAGTACAAGTGAGGGGTCGGGCTATTCTGTCCTCGATGCCTACAGACCAAAGGCCCTTGTGGTACGGGGTGTAAGCGATATTCTGCTGATCAGGGGACCAAGCCAGGTCATCAAAATCATACGCGTCGCCTTCCACAATTGTTCGCGGGTTTGAGCCATCACGCCTTACAACAATGAGTTGACCATCGCTGATGTAGGCTACACTATTGTAGTCTGGGGACCATTCTAGCGCCTGAGGCTTGCCATCAAGAGAGAGTAGCTCCACTGGCTGGCCACCAAGGGGACTGACTGCGTAGACAACGTCATCGTCAACATACGAAATTGTTCCAAGTCCCTGCCGGATTTGCTCAAGCCTAGTGGAAGCCTCTGGATGATCCGGTTGGATAAGCAGCATCTCCTCGAAGGCACGAGCAGCTCCTATCCAGTCATCTGTTGCATACGCGGCCATGCCTCTTTCGAAAGCGGCTTGAAGCAGTCTCTGGGAGGGCTGGTAGGTTCCCCCATGGACGGTCAATTGGCCTGAATCTGAAGCGATGACGAGGTAGTATGCCTCTCCCTGTCGCGGGAGTTCCAGAACACAGGATTGGTACATCGCCGTCTGGAGAGGACCCAGCTCTTCGGCGGCACCAACTGTGTAAGGGCAAACAGGCTCCGTCCAACCTAGTCCCGCGGCCAACGAAGGACTGGTCAACCAACCCTCGTCATCTATTATCTCCACAACAGGGTCAACGATCTCATGTGAATATGCTGAGTCGGTGTTTCTATACTGGAGATCGATCAATGTGCTCACCGGCCCGGCTTCGGCGGGCCCAATATGCACTTCCATCGAGCCGACTAGCCTGGTAATGGGTAGCGACTCAAGCTGCGGAGGACCAGCAATGAGCGGGTATTGCAAAGCTTGGGGCGGCGAACGAAGATCAATCACATATGTGCCTAGATTGATAGTAGCAGGCACAAGAGCGGCACCAACTTCAAACTCCGCCCACAGTTCAGATCTGCACGAAGTCTCTACGGTATAGTCATAGAGCACCAAGCCTCTTAACCTGAATCCTGGAGGGATGACTGCATCTACTTCCCGTGGCCACCGACACCCTGTGTCAGTTGCCACTTGGACCGGATACGAGTAGCCATCAGCGGTAGTAACTGTTCCTCCTCGTAGGATATCCTCGCCCGGCAAGGGCTCAAACCGGCTTCCGTGATTCTCGAAAACCAGTCTCACAGAGTATTGTTGATATCCAGCCTCCGATGGCTCTTGGCGAATCTCTGCCGCTATGAGTCGAAGTTCTTCTCCCGCCATCGGCGTCGCCGGGGCTGGCGGGGCAGGCGTCATTGACTCGGTAGTCAGGATGGCCGTATCAGTTGCTTCCTGTGCTTGAGCAATGCGTTCCCGTTCTGTCTCGCTCAAGGTGAAGTGCAAGTACTGGTTGCATTCCCACTCGCCAGCCACCTGGCGACATTCAATGTCGGCCTGCATCTCGTGCCAGCCACCCTCAGCACTCTCCCTAAAGAGCGCCGTCACGCGCACTGTCGCAAAGGTGCCATCATCGGACAAGGTCTCCAATCCAACATCAGTGTATGGGATTCCGGCTTCCTGAGCCCATTCCTCAAACGCGCCTCTCGCTGCACTCTGAGCTCCCCCCACAGAGCAAGAAACGAGAAACAATACGCCGGCGAGGAGAAACAGGAACGCACAGTCTCTCGTCTTCATAAGTCACCTCCACCTGACCCTCGGTTTGGTCATCACCATTCTAGCATCGATCTAGATGCTTCACAAGGTGACACATCTGCGAAAGCCAACGTGAGAACAGCCCGTCATCTTCGCTTGGAAAGGGAGAATTGGCCACGCCTGGTGCCAGGGTGCCTCTCAGCAGCCCGTGAGCGAAAGGCAAGAGCAAGAGTTCCCTAAGCGAGGTCATGGCTGTTTCCCTGAACTGGCCTGCGGCTCATACAGACCCGTCGACCATGAAAACGGGCCGGGATATCTGCTCCGCTCTGCAACATATTGCTCACCAGCTATTCGGAGGAAAAGGCAGACTGAGGCATGGCGTGAGGATAGCGACAGAGACACAGCGTCAATGCAAGTACATCCAGGATAGGCTTTGTTACTTCCTCTCAACAAAGAGATCCGCTTCCTTGCTATTACCTCGAGGACCAAGATAGCACCGCCAGGGAGTAGCCCTCCCTCTTCAACACCATACGGCCCGTCCCGTCTGGGTGCATTCGCAGATCCCTTCGTTGCACCCAAAAGCTATCCACTTACCATCTGGCGACCAACTTGGGTTATGTGCCTGTTCTGACGGCTGCGTTAGGCGGACCTCACCCGTTCCATTAGCGCGAGCAATGAAGATACCAGTATACTGAGAACGATCCGGCCACTTCTCAAAGGCTATCCACTCGCCTTTAGGTGATCAGCAATTATTGCCACCCTCTGGAATGGGGTAGAGGAAATCACGGTCATGGCCTCCGCTCTTCGGAACTAGATAGATACCGTCGCGAAAACCTTCATCGGAGCCAATCTACTGGCTGTCCGGAGATAAAAACAGATTGAACCTGTATCACGCGTACTTCGTGATGATGGTCTCCTCAGGCCCATCGGGCCCTATAATATGTATCTCTCCATCAGCGCCGCCGGGGCCGATCCACTGCCCATGCGCCGACCAGGCCCGATCATGTTCACCAATGCCTGGGCTATGTGTAACGTTCACGACTTGGGTGCCCTCGCCTTTCATAACGAAGATGTACAGACTACGTTCAGGCATGGAAGCGAAGGCGATGCGGCCTTGAGGCCGGCCTACAGTGACGCCTGAAGGCCTCGGCTGCCAAGCGGGAGAAGTGCCATCAGCCATGGCGCCACCACCGATGAAGGCATCTATGCGATAGCGATTAACAAGTGCGCGACCGACGAGTTCATCCATCTTCTAGTCCCTCAATGGGGCACCCAGATGGGAAGAACGGCGATCCCCTCCGTGTAGGTGAGCCGGGTCTGATTGCTTGCATCGGTACCCATCAGCTAGATCTCCCAATGCCCCACGGTAGGACCCAGAAGCGATATTTCACAGGCTCATAGCATCCAGATCTTCATCTCCAGGGAAGGGCTTTGCACGCCGCCTTTCTTCGCGGTCAACAGTCGTCAAGATCTGTCCTAATCATGGAGTGGAGCGTCTGGAAGAGTCCGGGCGGAAATCTGGCTGATGATCATTGGCCGTATTGTCCGAGAGCCTGACCTGATCAGTACCATCTGGGCTCATAGAGTAGATTTGGACCCTCCCATCTCTGCGCGATTCAAATATGATCCTCGATCCGTCTTCAGACCAACGGGGCATCCAGTCCTCCTCGGGTGAGAAAGTGAGCCTGGTTTGGCTGGTCCCATCGGCGTTCATCACATAGATCTCGTAGTTCCCGTCCCGCGATGAGGAGAATGCAATCCTCCTGCCGTCGGGTGACATAGTAGGTATCGCATTCCAATAGGTATCGCTTGTCAATTTCCGCAGGCCTGTGCCATCTCTATTCATGATAAACAGCTGGTCGTAGCCGTCCACGTACCAATAGAAGAGTATCTGACTGCCATCTGGTGACCAGCCAGAGGGCCATGCCATGTGCGCATATTCCCCTGTATGATCCGAACTGAATGTTAATCTCTTTACATTCGTCCCGTCTGAGTTCATTACGAAGACTTCTGTTCGATACCATCCATCGGCGTTGTGGCCAGCACCGCGAGCAAAAGCTATTTCTCTGCCATCGGGCGACCAGAATGCCCATTGATCTCGGTATTCGCTACTCAGTAGGTGAGTCTGGCCGCTACCGTCGGAATTCATAACGTATATCTGTTGGTATCCGTCGCGGAAGGAGTGAAAGACCATCCTACTGCCATCTGGAGACCAGGACGGGCCCTCGTCGTCGCTGTTGTTTGTAAGTTTCCTTAGGTTGGAGCCATCGACCTTCATGGTGTATATCTCCAAATCCCCATCCCTGTCCGAGGCGAAAGCTATCCAATCCTCAGGGCGACCGAGAGTAGGAGTCGGGGATATTGGGGTTGGGGTCGGCAGTATCGGTGTGGGTGTGGCCTCCGGTTCACACCAGCCGACAGGCACCATGCCCAAGGCCGGTATCCCCAGGTGATAGGTCCTGATCCGCACCGGCCTATCTAGGCCCATCAGATACTCCTTGGCATCCTCTTCCATCACGTGTTGGCTCAAGAAGAATATCGCCCTCGCGATCTCGTCCATCTCACCGAGAAGTACACCCGCCACGTCATCTATGCCTGGCAAGATCAGCCCTACCGACCCTACGTAGTTGGCCAACTCCTCGCCACTCCAACACGTATCATGATACAACACGCCCCAGTAGGCGAGATCGGGCGGATCCTGCAAGTAGGCGATCAAGTCTCTGAAAGAGGGTACCTTGGATACCGCCTTCAGGAATAGTAGTATGAGAGGCAACGGTTGAGCATATGCTGGGCTGGCAGGGATAAGGAAACCGACCGTGGTGAAAGAAGAACTAGGCGAACTCCGTTCCTCTGCAAATCCCTCACTCCAACCGGCCAGATACCTCCCTTGGGGGTCAATGGCCAGAACCAAATAGCTGGAGCCCTGTTGCATGAAGTAGACTTCGATGCCGAACACGGGAAGTCGGGAATCTTCATCTTCCACCTGGATAATGGCTTGCTCCGAACCCCGAGAGTCGACCACTATTACCTTGCCTTCCCGGTCTGTTATTCCATGAGAAGTGACCGATGGAGCTCCTGGTGTGGCTTCCCCAAGAGCAGGAGGGCCTAAGTATGGCCTAGGCAAGTAGTAGGCTACCCCAGCACTCAGCGTCACCACCAGCAATCCGACCAGTAGCCCGCCTGCCAATGAGATTCGTGGGCCGCGAGTCTTGGGCTTTGGTGGCGTTACGTGAACTAGCCTCTTTCCACACTTGATGCAGAACTGGGCCCTATCCTCGTTCCTAGCACCGCAATTGGGACAGTGCATTTTGACCTTCTTCCACGGGACGCGTCTATAGCGACCAAGACAGTTGATTCGCGCTCCTGCCATGCCCGCTCAAGCAAATGCGGTCTCTGCCGTCAGCCCGCACTACGCAGATCCGGATGCTTCGATACGCGAAAGCGATCTGCTGATGAGGTGGAAACCAGGCATCAGCGTAGGCCTCCGCTGAGTTCTGAGCGAGCTTGGCCTCCTCTGATCCTTCGGCACTCACAATGTAGACCTTCAACTTCCCGCCTCGATCGGACATAAACGCAATGCGCCTGTCGTCGCGCCCGGACCTCAAGCTCAACCCTAGCGTTCAAGCTTCCACAGCCGCACCGCTGCGTCTTCACCACTGGTGGCCAAGGTCTGGCCATCAGGCGAGAACGCGACGCTGAGAACCTTTCCCACGTGCGCTCCAAGGGTTGCGAGCACCTGGCCGGTCCTGACGTCTGCCAAGCGTACCGTACCATCCCCATCGCCCGCGGCCAAGGTCCGACCATCGGGCGAGAACACCAGGCTCCTCACTTGGGCACCGCCGAGCTTGAGGCTCGCCTGAAGCTGCCCGCTAGCCAAATCCCACAGATGCACCGTCCCATCCCAATCTCCTGTGGCCAAGGTCTGCCGGTCAGGCGAGAAAGCCACGCTGTAAAAGTGAATGTACTTCCCCCGGGTCGTGAGATGCGAACCAAGATCAATCTTCACTTCGCTGCTCGCTACATCCCACACCCACGCTTTGCGCTCCCCACCTGCGACGGCTAGGCTTCGGCTGTCTGGTGAGAACACCAAGCCCATCAAACCTTCTCCTGGGAGAAGCTCAAACTCGTGGCGCGCCAGCGCCTGGCGGGTGGACATGTCCCACAGTATCACCATGTGGTCTGATCTGCTGGAGGCCGAAACCCCAGGATCAGTCACCCGGCCATCAGCCAAGATTTGGCCATTGGGGGAGAATGCCAGGAGTGACCACGGGTGTTCCTCGCTTTCGAGCATCGATTGTAGATTGCCACTACCCACATCCCAGAACGCAACTGCACCCTCCCAGGTGCTGCCGGCCAGCACGCGACAGTCTGGCGAGAGGGTCACACCCTTGAACCAAAAAGTGTCAGCCCAGGGCCATGATAGCCATTCGGATAGCGGGGGGGGGAACCTTGATGAGCTGTGGCTCCGTTCCCTCCACGGGTTCAAGGAGCACCATCTCCTGCAACTTCACGCGCCCTGCATCCCACACAAGAACTGAATGGCCTGTGCTATAGGTCAGCGTCCGGCCATCGCGGGAGAAGCAAACGTTGCTCACCCATGATGGATGTGCTTGGATGGTCGCTTTCACCTGCCCGGCGGCTACGTCCCACAGCACCAGCCCATTGTCGCCCACAAAGGCCAGAGTGCACCCATCAGGCGAGAAGGTTAAGCCACCAACCAGGCCGGCTGGTTTGGCGAGGCGCGCTTTCCGCTCACCATGATCCGTATCCCACAGCTCCACCGTGCCATCCAGAGTGATCGCAGCCACAAGGCGGCTATCCCATGAAAAGGACAGTCTGAGAGGCGGTGGCCACTCCTCTCCGATGCGAAACTTCATCTCACCGTTGGACATATCCCAGACCGCCTTTCCTCCGCCGATTGCGTCGTCGGCCATAAGGAGTCGGCCATCGGGCGAGAACAGCACATCATAGTTTGGGTCGCCCTCGGTGTCCAAGGTTGCCCGCAGCTCCCCACTACCGACATCGAAGAGCTGAGTTGGGCTGATTCCTACTGCCAGAGTCCGCCCGTCAGACGAAAAGGCCAGCTTGCTGCTGCTGGTAGGGTCCATTTCGAAGGTCGCAATTACGTTTCCGCTGCGAATATCGCGGAGCCAGACAGAATCACTCTCATGGCCGGTGGCCAGCATCTGGCCATCAGGAGAGAAAGCTATGCTATACACGTCAGAACCGTCCCCTTCCCAGACTGCCCGTTCCTCGCCGCTGGTCACGTTCCATAGATGTACCGTTCCATCCCGATGTCCGATGGCAAGAGTCTGGAAGTCAGGTGAAAAGGCCAGGGTCTCAAACCTCACGTTTTCCTCAAACTCCAAGACTGCCTGTTCGTCGCAGTTGCTCATATTCCACAGATGAACTGTCTCATCCGGATGGCTGGTCGCGAGGGTGCGACCATCGGGCGAGAAGGCCAGAGGAAAGACCTGGGCCGCGTTTACCAGCAGACAAACTGGCTCCAACCGGTCAGCATCATACAACCACACGCCCGCGGCAGTGACGAGTGCCAACCTGTTCCCGTCTGGAGAATAGGCGATCTCCCAGATGGAGCCCCGTGCAAGGTAGCCGATGTCCTTCACCGAGCTTGCGTAGCCAGAGGATGCTGTCGATGTTGGAGCACCTGGCACAGTGAGGAAAGGCGTTGCTGCTTCACTCGGTGGAGCTCCTGGAGTGGCTTCCGCAAAAGCAGCAGGCCCCGGAGACGACCTGAGCAAGTAGTAGACTACCCCGGCACTCAGCGCCATCACCATCAGACCGACCAGTAGCCCCCCTGCCAATGAGATTCCTGGGCCGCGAGGTTTGGGCTTCGGTGGGGCAACGGCAACTAGACTCTTTCCACACGTAATACAGAATCTAGCCGTGTCCTCGTTCCTACTGCCACAATTCGGACACGTACTCATCTTTGTCTCCCTCTTCACCTGTCATTCATGCTGCGAGCCGTAGCCTGTCAACACCTTTCCACACCTGATGCGGAACTTGGCAGCCGCCACATCCCTGGCTCCACAGTAGGCGCAGGGCCTGATAGCTACCTCACCGGCTCAGTCCACGCGCCTTCTGGCCCTGCGAAGGACCCCAATGCAAACTCGTGACAGTTCAATTCTGCGCACTCTTCTTTCCAGAGGGCCGATCTAGTTCACGTTTAGCCGCCCGTGTATGTCCCGTCCGTAGGCAGAATCACCGCCCCAGAGCCGTCACTTTGCGGGCGCGCTCTGACTTCAAGGCAGTCTCTCGGTATAAACGTTGTTGCTCGGGTTCGGATCGTTATCAGATGCTACGCTGCATGTCACCTGGAACCAGTTACCATGGGCGCTGTTGACAAAGATCCAGGTATTGAATTCTTGAGACTGTCCTGGGGCCACGCTGAGTTGGATCACTCCCTTTTTCGTAATACTTCTACTGTCTGTCCAAGTTTGTCCAAATAGATCGGATGTGCACGAAATCGGCACACCCACATTCGTCAATGCGCTTGGCCCGTTGTTCTCGATTCTGGCGAATACCGTCGCTATCGGAGAACCTTCGACGGTTTGCGGCCGGTCCCCGTAGTACGCGTAGAGGTCCGTAATTGCAAGGTCCGCCCGATGGCTTTCCGCCGCCGACACCTCATACATCAATGACACAGAGGCCGGCCGTCCCTCGTACTTGAAATAATCCATGATGGTCACAGGAACCCAAGTCATGTATGCCACCCCTAGCTTCAGGATGACAGCGGGCTGCCCTATGATGGCCTTTAGGAACTCCGCTGCACAGTCCAAGCCGATTTCTTTCAGCGCAGCAGATGATCGACTGAGGAACTCGGGTAAGAGTTGCTGCAATTCTTGTATTGCCCCAATCAGATCCCCCTCCCAGGCCAGCTCTACGGCCGGAGCTATGATATGCGATGCCCTGACAGCGGCGTAGGCCACTTGCTCATCAGGTACCACACATGCTCTGCCAGGGACAAAGATCAGGGCCGTCTTGAGCAGGAAGAGAGCCGTATCCGCCGTGAAAGAAGTAAGTGTCATTGCCCCTTCAACAGAAACCTGCGCCTCTGAGTATCTATCCACAGGGAAAGTGTGCAGTTCTAAGTCGAGTGAGGGTAGCAAAGGTGGTGACTCCTCCGCCAAAGTTATCCATACGCCGTTAGCGTTTTCGGAGCGCTGGATCTGCAGTTCTAGGGTATAGCCTCCCAGCCCCCAAATGCCTGTGTCGTTGCTGAAGAGGAAGGCTCCGTGGCAGTCGTCCCCTGAGGCCTCACTAAGTCGTGTCAATCTGATTCTCTGGTCCGATGTGGTTCGATCCCACACCCCACACGGTGAATCTGCTGCAACTTGGGGCGGGTAGCTTGGTGCCAAGAGCACTGCGATGAGAAAGAAGACCAGAAGACGATCTATCGGAGAGTGGCCCAACCTCTGCCTCCCATCTCTAGGGGAAAACCGTTGCCACGACCTTTGTGTAGCCGGGGTCACTAGTGTCAGGGTCGATGACTAGCGCCCCGCTGCTTTTCTTCTCATCGTGTTGGACAAGAATGAGAAGGCCTCCAGAATCAAGCTCTGTGCGTTCAACAACTCGCCATCCCCTTTCGGTGAAGAAGGACGAAAGGAGGTCGGCAGCGCTCTGCGGATCACCTGTATATCGCAGTTTGGCTGCCCATCCTGTAGAGTCATCAGCAAGTGTCCCCGAGCTGGTCTCTACAACGCTGAACTCGTCGGGATAGCGAAGGTCGGCAGGCCATTCGGGAGGATAGGCTATAGCCTGCGTTGGGAATTCGACCCCAGCCAGGGGAGGAGGCAACGTGATGGTGATAGTGGGGAAAGGCGTTGCTGTTTCACTCGGTGGAGGTTCTGGTGTGGCTTCCACAAGGGCGCCTGGGCCCAAAGATGGCCTGAGCAAGTAGTATACTACCCCGGCACTCAGCGCCATCACCATCAGACCGACCAGTAGCCCCCCTGCCAATGAGATTCCTGGGCCGCGAGGTTTGGGCTTCGGTGGGGCAATGTGAACTAGACTCTTTCCACACTTGATGCAGAATCTAGCCGTGGCCTCGTTCCTAGTCCCACAATTCGGACACGTAATCACTCTGCCTCCTTGTTCACCTGTCACGCATGCTCCAAGGGGTAGTACCCCGTTAGCAGCCCTCTGTCAATACTTGATATGGAGCTTCACATCCGCCACGTTCCTGGCTCCACAGTAGGCGCAGGGCCTGATAGCTATCTCACCGGCTCAGTCCGCGCGTCTTGCGGCCCTGCAAAGGACCCCGATGCGAACTCGCGAAAGTTCAATTCAACGCAGTGCTCTCTCCAGAAGGCGGATCTACTCTACGTTCAGCCGCCGCCCGTATATGTCGCCTCTGTAGCCAGATAGGCCACCCCAGACAACGAGGTTGCCGCTGACTGCAGGTCTTGATGGCACATTGCCAAGGGAATAGGTGGTGACCTGGAATTCGGCTCCCGTCGAGATATCCTTGGCTAGAACCGCCCATCCGCGCGCCAAGCGATAGCTTACCCAGGCGACGATGCTTCCATCCACCGCGGGCCTTTCTGCCTCGGCAGAGTGATCGGTAACGATGGGAACCAGCTCGCCGGTCGAAATGTCCTTCCCCCAAACCTTACCCAAGTCCCCAGAGCCCTCGACCCAGACGACGATAGTTCCGCTGACGGCGGGAAGTTGCTCGTCCGCCTCCTCTGTTGTGACGGGGAACTCCTCTCCAGTAGAAAGATCCTTTGCGTAGATGTCCCAGTTATCGTTGCGTTGGTCTGCCCAGACAACGATACTGCCACTAATGGCAGGGGACTTCTGGTCCCCCTCCTCTGTTGCGACGGGGAACTCCTCTCCAGTGGAAAGATCCTTTGCGTAGATGTCCCAGTTATCGTTGCGTCGGTCTGCCCAGACAACGATACTGCCACTGATGGCAGGCGACCTCTGCTCTGCAGGGTTAGTAACGATAGAGAACTCTTCGCCTGTGGCCAAGTTCCTACAGTGGACATCGGAGTTGCCGTTGCGACTGTCCGCCCATACGACGAACTTGCCACTGATGGCAGCAGGACCCTGGGAGCCCCAGTAATCGGAAATGCCGACCTGGTCTCCCGTGGACATATCCTTCGCCTTGTTGCAGTCGCACAACGCGTCATACCAAACCACGATGTTGCCACTGATTGCAGGACGGTACTGGTAGGCGGGTTCATCAGATATGACGAACTCAGGGCCCATCGGCTCGGGTGTGGGAGAGGCTATTCGAAAGGCTTCAGGCGTTGGTACAACAGTAGGCCTTGGGCTGACCCTTGCCGTTGGCGTGACAGGCACTTCACACCAGCCGACAGGCACCATGCCCAAGGCCGGTATCCCCAGGTGATAAGTCCTGATTCGCACTGGCCGATCAAGGCTCAGGAGATATTCCTTGGCATCCTCTTCCATCACATGCTGGCTCAAGAAGAACATGGCCCTCGCGACCTCATCCATCTCGCCAAGAAGTACACCCACCACTTCATCAATGCCTGGCAAGATCAGCCCTGCCGATCCCACATAGTTGACCAACTCCTCGCCACTCCAACACGTATCATAATACAACACGCCCCAGTAGGCGAGGTCAGGCGGATCCTGCAAGTAGGCGATCAAGTCTCCGAAAGAGGATACCTTGGATATCGCCCTCAGGAATAGTAGTATGAGAGGCAACTGTTGAGCATGAGCTGAGCTAGGAAGGAAGAACAGACCGACTGCATCCGGCGAGGAACTGCTGGTGCTTGCTTCGTCAATCAAGCCTTCAGTCCAAGTGCCCAAATACCTCCGTTGAGGATCAACGGCCACAGCGAGATAGTTGGAGCCCCGTTTCAGGAAATACACCTGGACACCGGACACTGGAAGTCTGGAATCCTTGTCCTCGACTTGTATGATGGCCAAGCCCGAACCCTGAGCGTCAACAACTACTGCCTTGCCTTCATGGTCTGTCGTCCCTTGGGAGATGACGGGTGAGGCTCCTGGAGTGGCTTCCGCCAAGGCTGTGGGACCCAGCGAAGGCCTGAGCAAGTAGTAGACTACTCCAGCACTCAGTGCCATCACCACCAGTCCGATCAGTACCGCCCCTGCCGGTGAGATTGCTGGGCCCCGAGGCGTAGGCTTCGGTGGGGGAACGTGAATTAGCCTCTTTCCACACTTGATGCAGAATCTAGCCCCGTCCGCGTTCTTAGCACCACAATGCGCACATGTAATCATATTCGGGTTCCTTTTGACCTTTATACATGGCCCAAGCCGTGCTAGCCCGAGGGATCGCTAGCAGTTGCAGGGCAAACTCAGTGATCATCACCGCGCGATTGGGACCTCTAACAGCCTTCAGCAGATCTATGCGGCGCCTATTGTCTAGTCCATGCTGCGTCCCATGCATCACAAAGCATGCAAGGATCAGGGCAGGTTGAGAAGAGTACGATTCGTTGCCCATCGGCCACTCGAACTGCATGTATCTCCGTGACGTATGCTCCCTCAGGGTCTGCGGGAATCCAATAACCGTAGGTGAATGCGATCCAGTCGCCGTCGGGTGACCATGCCGGGTCAAGTTCGTCGCCAGGGCTATTGGTCACTCGAGTTGGCCTAGACCCATCTGCATTCACAATGTAGATCCCGCTATTGCCATCACGCCTGGATGAGAAGGCTATCCGCCGACCATCTGGTGACCAGGAAGGACTGCCATCGTATGCTTCGTCTTGGGTGAGACGGGTCAGCTGTGACCCGTCAGCTCTCATCTTGTATATGTCCGAGTTGAAGTCGCGAAATGATTCAAAGGCTATCCATTGGCCATCTGGCGACCAGGAGGGCTCCCAATCGTCGACGTCGTTGCTGGTTAGTGACATCACCTCTGAGCCATCAGCTCTCATCTTGAATATCTCGTAGTCACTGTCCCGAAAGGACACGAAGGCTATCCACTGGCCATCTGGCGACCACGAGGGCCCCGAATCATTGACTTCGTTGCTGGTTAGGCGCGTCAGCCCTGATCCGTCAGCTCTCATGATGTAGATCTCTGTGAGCTCAGGGACGGGAGGAAAAGGCCCTCGCTCGAATGCTATCCATTGCCCATCCGAAGACCAAGACGGATCATGTTCTCCAATATCTGGGCTATGCGTAACGTTCATGACTTCGCTGCCGTCCCCTTTCATGACGAAGATGTCCAGACTACCTTCACACACGGAATGTAAAGCGATGTGGCCTTGAGGCTGGCCTGGAATAGCAGCCGGTGACACTTCATACGCCAATGACGCATAGGCCGGCCGCCCCTGATACTTGAAGTAGTCCATGATCGCCATAGGAACCCAAGTCATGTATGCCACCCCTAGCCTCGCAATGACAGCGGGCTGCCCTATGATGTTCTTTAGGAACTCCGCTCCACAGTCGAACCCGATTTCTTTCAGGGCAGCAGATGAGCGACTGAAGAACTCGGGTAGGAGTTGCTGCAACTCTTGTTTTGCCCCAATCAGATCCCCCTCCAAGGCTAGCTGTGCCACCGGAGCTAAAATATGCGATACCCTGACAGCGGCGTAGGCCAGTTGTTCATCAGGCACCACACATGCTCTGGTAGGAACAAAGGCCAGGGCCGTCTTGAGCAGGAAAAGAGCCGTGTCGCCCGTGACAGAACCAAGTGTCATCGAACCTTCAACAGAAATCTGCGCCTTTGAGTATCTATCCACAGGGAAAGTGTGCAGTTCTAAGTCGAGTGAGGGTAGCAAAGGTGGTGACTCCTCCGCCAAAGTCATCCATACGGCACTAGCGTTTTCGGAGCGCTGGATTTTCAGTTCTAGGGTATAGCCTCCCAGCCCCCAAATGCCTGTGCCGTTGCTGAAGAGGAAGGCTCCATGGCAGTCGTCCCCCGAGGCCTCACTAATTCGTGTCAATCTGATCCTCTGGTCCGATGTCGTTCCATCCCATGCACCACACACGGGTCCACTCTCATTCGGTCCCCAGGAAGGACCCCAGTCATAGGCCGGGTTGTTGGTCAGGTTCGTTTGTCCGCTGCCGTCGGCGTTCATCACATAGATTTCCGAATTGGCATCGCGGTCAGACACGAAGGCGATGGAGCTGCCGTCGGGCGACCAGCGAGTGTGCCCATCGTAGGCCGCGTTATCAGTCAGGCGGGTGACACCACTCCCGTCGGCGTTCATCACATAGATTTCGCCCTTGCAGTGGTCTGCTTCGCAATGTGCAGGAGCATGGTCGTCGCGACCGGTGATGAACGCGATGCGGCTGCCGTCCGGTGACCAAGAAGGCGCGCAGTCCCAGTGCGGGTTGCTCGTCAGGTTCCTCTGTCCGCTGCCATCGGAGTTCATCACGCAGATCTCGTAGCTGCCATCGCGGTCGCACATGAACGCGATGCGGCTGCCGTCCGGCGACCAGACAGGTGCCGAGACACTCCTGCGCGTCAGGCGTGTGACGCCGCTGCCATCCGCTTTCATGACGTAGATCTCCCATAGTCCCAAGGGCTCATCTCGGTTCGACACAAAGGCGATGCGCGTACCCTCCGGTGACCAGGCAAATCCGGCATCATCGGCGGCGTTGTTCGTGAGATTCGTTTCTCGGCTGCCATCGGCGTCCATCACGTAGATTTCCGCATTGCCATCGCGGGTAGACATGAAAGCGATGCGCGTCCCGTCTGGCGACCAGGAAGGGTCTCCGTCATATTCCAGGTCGTCGGTGAGGCGGGTTACCTCGGTGCCGTCGCCCTTCATGACATAGATGTCGTAGTTGCCATCGCGTTCGGAGTCGAAGGCGATCCGCGTGCCGTCTGGCGACCAAGAAGGTCCTCCATCATATGCGGGGTTATGGGTGAGGCGGGTCACCCCGCTGCCGTCGGCGTTCATCACGTAGATTTCCTCGTTGCCATCGCGGTCAGAGACGAAGACGATGCGTGGGCCACCCGGTGACGAAGTGGTACCACGATGGTCGATTGGACCAGCCAAGCGACCTCTGTTCTCCGTCTTGACGAGAGTGTCTTCGGTGAGCTGATACTTCCCACTTACGTCGAGGGTCATCAGCCGAACGATGTGATCCGGCCCTACGTAGGCGCTCTTCGCACTCTCCTGCCCTCGAGCCTGAATCACTTCCTCATCCAGAAACGGGACGGCCAGAATCATCATCACCAGTGCAAGGCGCCCGATCTTCATGTTCATGTGTGGCACAGTCACAGGTCTCCTCCAGAGCAATGGAATGGTAACTCTTGGCAATTCTTGCCACATCAGAGAGTCACATCAGCGCAAAGACGGGCTATTGCTCTTGTTGGAAGTCCACCCTCGCCTCGGAACCAAACTTCATTTCCACCCTCTGCGAACCGCTACAAGGGTATTCAGGCAACGATAGCATGTACTCAACCGCGTTTGCCAGCCCGTCGAAGTAGTAGTACCCGTTATCCCAGGTCCGCATCTCGGTACTCCAGTCATATGCTCGGATCCTGACCAGTACTCCACCCATCCCACCACCCCACCGATTGAATACGTAGCCCCTGATTCTCATCAGAGGATGATCAATCTCTGTCTTGCCCTTGAAATCGGGCTGGAAGCAGGTTGGGCGGGGTATCGCAGTGGCTATGCGAGTCGGTGTAGGTGTGCCCGTAGGGGTCTCTATTACGGCAAGCTCGTGGGCTTCCTTGCGAGTGATGTACCAGCGTCCCCCGATCAACTCTAGATCGTATGCAACCCGATATCTGTCGCGGGTGTACGATGAACGCTCGTTGAGCTTCCCATCAATGTACAGGAGCCCAGTCTCCACCTTAGTCACTGAGACGCTAGCACGGGTCGAGCCGGCCAGGGTCACAGAGTCAATCACGAGTTCGTGAAGCCTAGTGTCCCAATAGGCGTTCTTTTGGCGGAGCCATTCTAGTGAGGCTCGTTGAGAGTCCAACGCATCACCCGCAAGAACGGTCTCCAGCTGGCTGTCGTCAAGGTACCGGAGCGCATAGGCCTTGATCTGCGCGAACTGTTGGATCACTGTCTGGATGGCGTCTCGCACCTCTGACCGTGCGTCTACGAACGTGGCTACAGCGGTAACCGTAGGCGAAGACGCAGGTGTTGTCGCCTTCGTGGGAGGGGCAGGTGATAGAGCAACTCCAATGACAGCAGTCGGAGTAACGGTCACTGCCGCAGGAGGGGACGCTGCAGAACCAGGCATGAAAGCAACATCACGAAGCTGGTCAGTTCCCCCCAGCTGAGCCAGCCCCCCGCCTATGGCAATTCCAGCCAGTGCGCAGACAACGATCAGGAGTGATTCCAAAGTATTGATCCGTGCAATGGTCTAGCTGGTGAGGGCCGAACAAAATGCGTAATCCTCTCCCCGCACTTTGTGCAGAATCTAGCGGACGGGTCGTTGTCAGCTCCGCAATTTGAGCAGCGAATCATCTATGCCTTCTGCTTCACATCTCATGAACGCTGCGGAAGTTAGTGGCCGCTAAGCCGCCTCCCACATTTCACACAGAACGTGGCAGCTGCCACGTTCCTAGATTCGCAATTGGGGCAAAGTTTGACAACCGCCTCAGGGGCCATCACCCTAGACCGTCTGACCCTCCAGCCCAGAGCCAGTAGACACACCAAGGTCAGTGCCAACAACCCAAGCCCAGCCAGCCAAGGCCAGGAAGTTGAACGTGTGGCCATGACAGCAGGCACGCCTCCGCCTCTCTTCACTTCCAGCAGGACCAAACGGGAAACTGAGCCGCCATCCTGAGAGGAGAGGATCAGCGTGAGAAGGCTTGGGCCTTCTTGCCTGGGTGTCAGTCGAAGGGTTACGGTTCTCGTGCTCTCTGCCTCAAGATCCCCAAGCGGTGCTGAGGTTTCACGAGGTTCCATACCTTCGTCAGCGCTGGCGACAAGGGTAGCCTCCCTGGCGGGTACTCCTCCGACGCTCGCCACCTCGACCCCCACGGTGAACTCCCGATCCACCGTGATCTCCTCAGGCAAGGAAATCGAACTGATAAGAAGGATGGGCACAGGTTTTTGTTCCGCAGGTGCCAGTTGTATCGTGCCGATGAGGTGCTGGTAGCGGTCGAGACCAGTAGCAACTGTGTGGGCTTGATTCTGGGCTGCATTGAAGGAGGCCTCCTCAGGTACCAAGAGCGAGTCTGCCAGGTAGGCGTATAGAAGGATGATGTCAACGTCGAAGGAAACACCTTGAGAGAAGAGTTGTTCGCTCGTCTCGTCATCGGCCGTGGCCAGGATAGGGGTGGTTACCAAATCGAGGGCTTGCGATAGCACCTCATCGGCGTCCAGGACTTGAGGGACCAGATCTACCAGCGTTTCTCTGTCTTCCTTTTCAAGAGCGGCAATCACTTGCTCCAAGAGTTGCTGATACTCTTCCGATTCTTGTTGCGGCCTGGCGAGAGGCTGAACGGTTGGCCAAGTGTAGCTACCAACGCTTGTTGAAGGAGCCAATAGTCCTACTTTTCTAGCCCTTTCACAGGCAGGCGGTATTTCAAGAAGCAACGAAGTGTCATAGATCCTTGCCTGTGCTTCTCGGGCACTCTCCTCAAGGCAGTTGAGGAACTGCCAGCTCTTGTGGCCGCCATATCCGGTGATGAGTAGTTCCATGAGGTCGGCAGCCCTGGCCACCACCTGGGCTATGGGGGCAAGGACACCGGTCAGCGACGCTAAGTCGGCGACATCGGCGGCCAAGGCTGGGATGTTAGCCGCCTCTTTGAAGGCTTGATAGTTGGAGCGGTGATATTCAGACCAATGTTCCACGTTAGTGAGCGCCCATTCCATCCTTAGTCTAGCCCTTGCATCGGGGGGAAGAACAACGAGAGGGTCGGGGCCTGGATAGTCTGGGTCAGCGGTGAGGACGGCTTCATCGATAAGGGATTGGGTGCGGCCTCGATAGCCAGACAATAAGATGTCATCACGAGAGATTCCGAGCTCCGGATCGGAGATGAGTTGCGCCAAGGCCTCACCTCCTGGCCCGAACGGATCTTCTGGCTCCATGATATGCGCTTTCGCATATGCCGACAGCAACTGTCTGAGATTGTGGAAGGTTGGACGCAACTCGCTGGGGATAACCCGGTATTCGAGAAACTGAAGTCCGTGGTTGATGAGGTCGATCAGCTTCTCTATCATCTTGGCGATGAGGGCCTTTGCTGGTCTTGTGAAAGGGTTGTCTGGCAGCCTGGCCTCCACCATGCGCACGGCCTTCACGAAGCCAAACAAGATCAGCACAAAGGAGGCGAAAGCCTCGCCTGTATCAGCGCTGGCTCGAGCATAGTGAGGATAGAACCCGGTCAGGAGTTCTTCTGTCAGGACCAAGCGCTGTAGGGCTGAAAGATCGGAGGGAGACAGATATTCTCCTTCATCTGCTCGTACCTTCAGCCTCTCGAGGAGTTCTCGCGAAGGCTGTTCATCGTAGCCTACACCAGAAAGGAATTCAACAGACGATTGTTTCTGGTCGAGCAGATCGGACAGACCAACACGGGGAGTCGGCTGCCATATGGGCGATATGCCTTCAGCTATCTTTCGGAGGCCAGTGCCGTCCACATTGAGCGAGTAGATGTACCCGCCCGAGGCGGTCACAAGCAGTTGCGTGCCATCAGGTGACCAAGAGGACGGCCAGCCCTCGAACGTGGTCAATTGGCGTCTGTTTGTGCCGTTGGTGTTCATCATCCAGACGCCTATATCAGCCCCGACCTCCTCTGGAAGAAGCCTGAAGCCGGACAGCTGAACGGCGATGGTCTTGCCGTCGGGCGACCATAGCGGATTGACCCATAGTTTGCCGGAATCATCCGCCAAGGGGTAGGAGCCCGTACCATCCGCATTTGCGATCCAAATCTGCCCCTCTTTCTCAAAGTACCTGACGTTGTCAAAGACCAATTGTGTGCCGTCTGGGGACCAATCGAAACCGCCGACACTTGATGGAAACTGCGAACCGGTTTGGATGTCAGCAACCGTGAAAGGACCGTAGCCCTCATAGCTTGCTTCATGAAATGCAATATATCTTCCGTTTGGCGACCAAACGGGTCTAACGAGAGAGTATCCTGACTGCGAGGCAACTAGCAACCGAGTACTACCGGTGCTCACGTCGATAGCCCATATGCCATCAACGTCCGACAATGGACGACCCTCCGGTCCTCGCCAACAACAAGGTGACTTAACGTAGGCTACAGTCCGACCGTCGGGTGACCAGCTGAAACTGTGGGCATCATCAACCAATTTCCTCAAACCCTGCCTCTTGTCATCCGTTAGGAAGAGGCTGTACTCTTCTCTCCAACCTTCGTCTCCTCGCCAGAACTCGCTCCTGATGAATGCCAGTTGTTTTCCATCCGGTGACCAAGCAATCTCCCCGTACCAGATCCTGTGCTTGATCCCTCTGTCAATATCCTCTTCCCAAGTTGCATCGCTTGTAACTTGTCGCTTCTCAGTGCCATTGGCGTTCATTAACCATACGTTCTGGTCTGCCCCTATATAACCGACCTCGCCTCCGAGCAGTTCCTGCGCGTGCGCTCCTCCCGGCAGCAAGATGAGCATATCAGTCACCGTCAGGCAGAAGATGACCCCGACTGTCAGAATCGCATACACTATCCTCGGTAGTCCACTAGACATCATTTATCGTCTCTCCACATAACAACTTCAACTTGCTAGTATCGCTAGCGAAGATCCGCAATACCAAGGATTCACCCGTCAGCCTACGTGCTTGAGCTCCCCGGCCCCTACATCTTAGGCTACCGCCACAAAGCTACCCACTCCCTTACGTCCAGAGAGGGCATCACCCTAGCATCCCCAAGTGGCTTGCTGGGCTTCAAACCATGCATACGCCGTGATCAGTACTGTTCCCACGTGTGTGTATTGCTATAGGCGACATAGCGCGGCTCACCTGCTCTTGCACCGCGTTGCAACATCAATCCTCCCTGGAAATCTTGCAGGTTCCGCCAGTCGCCTATCTCATCAGTATGAGCCCAGCCCAGTCGCTGTCTCACCGCCGGGTAGTTGCACCATACGGACCCGAAGCCACGCCTCGGTGTCGGGGGACTAGTGGAGGGTGTGTTGGGGTCTGGGCAACTGTATTCTGGCGTACCGTCCTGCCAAGTAGGAATGAACTCTCCGTATGTGCCATCGTTGTAGAAGACGTATACGATGTCCGTCCTGTCTTCGCGCCAAACCATGAATCCACCATCGAACTCTTGGTAAGCCGTAAAGACCCCGCGCTCCTGACTCGTTGGGCACCCGATGCGATTGCGCACTGTACCAGTCCAAAGTGGAGCGAAGGTGGGACCTGCGGCGAGGGTGCAAGCTTGAGTGGGCGATGGCCTTGGGGTTGGGGTCCAGGTGGGCGTAGGCGTGTGAGTGCCGGTTGGAGTAGCTGTCGGAATCACGGTGGCTGTGGCAGTCTGTGTAGGTATCGGGGTGTGGGTGGCTATGAGAGTAGGGGTCGCAGTCACCAGAATGGTAGGGGATACAGTGAGTTTAACCATAAGAGTGGGGCTAGGAGCGACTGTTGGAGGAGGAGATGGCGACGGGGGCCGGAGCAAGCCCAGGCCTGGTATCTGACCAGTCGCCTCGAACTGAGCAAATCCCGCGCCCAGGGCGATGCCAGCGACTCCGCAAACAGCGATCAGGGCGGCTACCCAGACAATTGGTCGCCTCGGTCTAGGCGGCGAGGGCGGAGCGACATCCTCGATCCTCTTTCCACATCTGACGCAATAGATGCTCTGAGGCTCCACTTTTGCTCCGCAGTTCCCACAATATTCCGGTTGCGTGCCAGCCATGACTCTTTCCTCCGCCAACTACGTCATTGCAACTCTCAACAAACAACATCGGTACAAGGTCTGTGACGCAACATGATGCTTCGCAACAATAGCGGGACGACGTAGCCTATTTGGCTCAGTCCAGCCGCCTTCAAGACTATGCGCCTAACCTCAGGTGGTTGCAGACTTTCCCGCTTGACGCCGCGGTCTCACGCGAAAACGTCGGTCTACTCGCGTCGCCGTGACGCTCCGGCCTCTTCTTGGCCGGGTTCTCACAAGGCTCTGGTTGAAGTAGATGTGATCGTGTTTGCCCCAGGAGGATGACGAGTTGAGGCATGCCTATTCTTTACCTGCGACGGCTTCGAGCTTGGCCCCACACTGCGCGCAGAAAACGGCTTCTGTCGGGCTTTCGGTCCCGCAGTTTGCACACTTGATGGGCATTGCGGGCTGAGCCGCCTCCTCCGCCACAACCTCGATCTTCGCTCCACATTGCGCGCAGAAGGTGGCCTCTGCCGGGTTTTCGGCTCCGCATTGGCTACACTTGATAGGGGCAGCGGGGCGAGCTACTTCGATATCGGTCCCACACTTGAAGCAGAAGTTGGCTCCGACGGGATTCAATTGGCCGCATTCAGGGCAAGGGACCAGTTCGCCAGCGGCTCGACCTATTTCCCTAGTGAAGAGAGCCGCGATGTCATCAACGCTGCCGTAGATGGCCACTCCTCCCTTATAGATTCCGGGGATGGCTAGCAGTACGAAAGCCCATTGATATACCCAGAAATCTTCTTTCAAGAAGAGGCGTGCCGGCCAGTTGAAGGCATCATAGGCCAGCACAACTACTGCGATGTATACAAGGGAAGTCAGTATAGTGCTCCCTTGAGGAAGCTGCGGGAATGCCACTGTTAGTTGGTGCCCAAACTCGCGCGCAAAATTGAGCAGAACGCCGATCATCAGCAGAGAGATGACGATACGGACAAGCGCGAGGCCTGTCAGTGGCACGTCAGGGATCGTCAACTCGCGTATCATTGGCAGCCGTAGCAAGACTACCCTTGCGAACCAGAGCATCACGAGCGCCACTAGCACCCTGACGATGGGTGCATAGAATGTTCCGGACATCCTTTGCCTTTGCATGTTCTTTCCCCTTTCATCCTGGTTTGAAACGCCGTCCTCGGTTCAGTCGCGTCGCTATGGGCCTGCCGAAACGGAATGCAAGACTCTGACCCAGCGTGCTGACCGACATGTCACAGGAATCACTCCCTCACCGGCATCTCTGTGTGGAGCATGCCCCGCTTAGTTCACTCTCTTGTCCCATGTAGTTGTCACATGTGCTTCCCCCTTTCACTCCACACCCTCCAGTCACAAGTGCTCTATCCCTGATGCGATATTTGGACAGGATGCTTTAGCATTATGAGGAAAAAACTACCGAGTCCCACTGTCAGAATACCAACGAAGATCAAAGCGAATGGACTCGGACCTCGTGCGGAACTTTCACGCGTCGAGACAACAACGTAGTACTCTGCAGCTACCTGGGGAACGTCCCGCCCGAACACAGAGACCACCCAGTCCCCTGGCACGGGGTTCTCGATGATAATATAGACAGGCCGCGCATCCGCAAATATGTTGGCGCCAGGATAGTCCCCGTCAACTTGACGTCCTGTCGGATCGGTTAATATGAGGTCCAGCTTGCTCCCAGACCAGTTCAATGTGACACCCAGCTCTTCTTGACTTGGTTCGACAGAGACTTTTCCAACATCGACGGTCTTGCCCTGCGAGATTTTGCCTTGACTCTCTGTGGCGATAGTGCCAATGGATTGGTGCCGTAGGGATATATATGCGTTCTCTAGTTCGAAGGCGTCCTCAGCGGGATAGTAGCGACCACAGCCGGTAGTTGATGCAAGGTCAGCCAAGAAATCGGGGTCAAGGGATCGAACCGACTGGAACAAACCGACCTGAACCATTTGATCGGGATCTCCGAACCCTATCGCATAGAAGCAGAGATCATCAGGCGCATGCTGAGCTATGGACACCACCTCAGCCTTGAGTGCCTCGGGGTCGTCGAGTCCGTACTCTCCTGCTTGGTTGACACTGGGAACTCCATCCGTGAGAAACACCATGATGGGCCGGCTCGTCTTGGGGCGATCTGCCACGACATCCAGCGCCTTGGATAGCGCATCCGCCATGTTGGTGTTGCCATGGGGCGAGAACCGGCTAATTAGACCTTCGACCTGCCGAGTGTCTGGCGTCAGAGGCAAGTCCAGGGTCGCAGAGTCCGAGAACGAAACCACAGACACTTGGTGCCGGCTTCCTCCAACCTCATTCTCCGCCCGGATCATCTCTAGGAAACCCCGCGCCGCCCTCTTGAGCGCGTCTATTTTGGTTCCACCGCCTGGTTCCTCCCACTGCATGCTCGTAGAGAGATCAATGACAAGCACACTTGAGGTCTCACCAGGCGGCGCCGGCTTAGTTGGAGGACTGTTGTGTGAGGTGTACCATTTGCCCTCCTTGGGAACACCGTCACCGCTAACGTCTTTGAACCTCCCGGGGACAGATTTCGCAGTGTACTTCCCCTCATATATGGCATCCATGAACTGGAAATGCAGATGAGCTACGTTTCCGTATTCGGGCAGCCCCGCACTCCCGGTCCTCCCCAATTTACCTACAGGCTCACCCCTTTCAATTGGCTGATTTACTTGCACGCCAGGATCAATCTCCTTCAGATGCCCGTATAGGCTATACTTGGGCGTGCCATCTGGGTCTTGGTGTTCAATCACTACATACCATCCCCAACCATAACCATCCTTGTCAACTTGATACTCTCTTACTCTAACCATTCCGTTGGCAACCGCTACGATCGGGTGACCTTCCTCGGTACCAGTCTCGTCTTGCGTGAAATCCCACGCATACCGAAACTTGCCGGAGTGGGTGGGTGAACTATTGTTGCCTTGTATTACGTATAGACTCTTGCCCGCAGGCCAAGGCAAATAGCACTCGACGGTTTCGGGGCTCGCAGACTGAAGTCGTACCCCCCTATCCAGCCTGAGGTTCAAGAAGATGTCAGTAGAAACCCCCATGATGTCGGTGACCTGGTTGGGCTCCGCGTATTGCACCAACTCTGCGGCAACCGATTCTCCCGATGCCTGAGCAGCCCGATTGCCCCTGGCATGTGTCTGGAAAGAAAGCAACAATGCCATTGCTACAAGTACACCCATACCTCTCAAAGCCATCAAGGCTCTTTTACGCCCCATCCTTGACCTCTCTTGAACACTCTCAAGAACTCAGCTATCGCTGCCCGATCTCGAACCTAGTATCCCTTGTCATTTACCTCCCTCCTCTGCCTTGGGTAAATCAGTAGAAGGCATTTCCCTCTCTGCGGGTTTACCCCGTCCCAAATCCCAGATCGCTCCCCCGATCATGGCCCCGCACCCAAGTAGGGTACCCCAGACTCCCGATCCGATCTGGAGGGGCAGCCCTTCTGGTCTCTCCTCATAGACAAGCCAACTGGGCAACAGGGGAAGGAAGGCGAGGATACCTAGAATCAGTTGGATCGATGCTACTGCTCTTCCCACGAAGCCGCGTCGGTAGCCCCAGAAGGACACTATGAGGGTGCCTATCGCTGCCAGGGGCACAAGCCAAAGCCAGGGCAGGGAGATCTCTTCGAAAAAGATGGTTACACCCCCCGCCAGATTGAGGCCGCTGAGAGAAGCGAGGCCTCCACAAGAAACCCAAGGCAGTATGAAGAAGAGTAAGACTAGCAGGGCGCCGCCCACTGTCACTTTGCTGCCCGCTGAAATGCGAGAGGACATAGGCGCTGGCCGCAACCTTTCTGTTGGAGGCCGACGGCGTGGCAGGGACACCGCAATCAGTCTAGCCCCGCATCGGATACAGAACTTACTGGTATCATCATTGGGAGCGCCACATTGGGAGCAAAACATCTTACCACCTCCTCTGAATAGACGATGCAATCGTGCTGCTGTTTCGCCACCATAATTCGAAGAGTAAGCGACCTTGTACTACTAGTCAAATGCAGAGCACACCTCCATACGAGTGCACTATACCGCCCAACCAACGGGATCTGGCAACGCTTAGGGCGACCGGCAATGTAGGTCGGCGCCAAGTCCTAGGCCTCGACTAGTCCCCCACGAAGCGGAACACCAACAGGCCCCCACCCCCAGCGGCGACGTAGGCGTAGTTCCGCGCAACGGCTACGGCACTGGCCCCGCTTGGCGTCTCATAGGAAGCAAGTTGTGTGGGGGTTGCTGGGTTAGAGACATCCACGATGTAGAGGCCACTGCTATCGGCGACGTAGGCATAGTTCTCGAGCAATGCTATCCCGAAGGCCTGTCCGGGGGTGTCGTAGAAGCCGACCTCGGTTGGCCGTACCGGACTGGACACGTTCACAATGCGCAGGCCACCCACACCGTCGGCGATGTAGGCGTAGTCGCCCGCCACGGCCACGCCCCAGGGATCCTCTGGGGAATCGTAGAAGCCGACCTCGGCAGGCGCGGCTGGGTCAGACACATTGATGATCCGCAGGCCGCCTCCCAGCGCTTGGCTGCCATCCGAGTCGGGATACTCGGCGACATAGGCGTAGTTGTCGGCCACAGCGATCTCGTGGGCCAACGCTGGCCTGTAGTAGACGCCCAGCTCAGTCGGGGCCCCTGGGTCGGATATGTTTATGATGCGGAGGCCACTGCTATCGGCGATGTAGGCGTAATCGCCCACCACAGCCACGCCCTCAGGCTGGCTGGGCGTATGGTAGAAGCCGACCTCAGCAGGTGCCGCCGGGTGGAGCACATCAATGATGCGTAGGGCGCCGCCGGCCGTTTGGGTCCCATCCCGGGCGGCTACTTCGACGACATAGGCGTAGCTCCCCAGCACGGCCACATCTGTAGCACGGCCCGGCGTGTCGTAGAAGCCGACCTCCCTCGGGGCAGCAGGGTTGGAGAGGTCCATGATCCGCAGCCCCCCATGCCCAGTGGCGACGTAGGCGTAGTTGCCCACCAACGTCACTTGCCCGGCGGACCCGAGAGTGTCATAGGACCCTACATCGATCAGGGCAGCCGAATCGGAGACATCAATGATACGGAGGCCTCCCTCATCGGCGAGATAGGCGTAATCGCCCGCCAGCGCCACGTCCCAGGCCCACCCTGGGGTGTCGTGGAAGCCGACCTCGATAGGCGCCGACGGGTCGAACACATCAAGGATGCGCAGGCCGGTCTCGCCCTCAACGATGTACACATAGTTGCCCACCACCGCGACGCCCCCTGTCCATCCCGGGGTCTCATGGAAGCCAACCTCGCTCGGGTCCGCTGGGTTGGAGACATCGATAATGCGCAGGCCGCTGCGATCGGCGAGGTAGGCGTAGTTCCCGGAGAGTGCCACGGCCTGCGGATCGCCTGACGTCTCGTAGGAGGCCACTTCACTCGGGGAGGCACGGTTGGACACATCAACGATGCGCAGGGCCCCCGCTGAGATTTGGTCGCCATGCCCGTCCCACAGGAGCCCATCGGCGACGAAAGCGTAGTTCCCCGCAACGGCAATGTCCCTGGCATACCCCGGCGTATCGTAGAAGCCGACCCCGGTAGGACTCACGGGGTTGGACACGTCGACCATGCACAGGCCGCGCCATCCATCGGCGACATAGGCATAGTTCCCTGCGACTGCCACCGCGCTGGAGGATCCCGGCGTCTCGTAGAAGCCGGTCTCACCGGGGGCCGCGGGGTTGGAGACGTTGATGATCCGCAGGACACCGTACCAGTCGGCCACGTAGGCGTAGTCCCTAGTCACCGCCACGTCCTTCACAGCCCCAGGCAGCAGACCTGTCCTTCCCAACGCGGTTGCATGGGCCGGGTCGGAGATATCAAAAATCACAAGTCGAGCGCCCACGCCGGCATAAGCGTAGCCGCCTCGGACAACTACAGCCTCTACCGCGCCACCGATCTGACCTACTAGTTCGACATTGGCCGCCCGCTGTTCTGCTCCGGTGGGCGGTGCCGCCGTGGCTGTTAGTGTCGCTGGCTGCAGCAATGGAGTAGGAGAGAGCCACAACATCGGTGTCTCCAATGGCGTTCCTGGCGTGCCTTCCACGCCAATAGCCGGGCCCACAGATGGCTTCAGCAGATAGTAGATTACTCCCGCGCTCAGCGCCATCACGACGAGTCCAATCAGGAGGCCCGCGACCAATGAGGTTCCCGGCCTGCCACGCCTGGGCTTCGGTGGTGCAGCGGCAACAAGGCTCTTTCCACACTTGATGCAGAATTTGGCCGCATCCTCGTTCTTAGTACTACACTTCGGACACGTGATCATCCCTGCCTCCTCACCTTCATGCACACCAACCCCAACTAGCCGGTTAGAGGCCTCCCACACCTGATGCAGAACTTGTCGCTGGCCTTCACTGGAGAGCCGCATTGACCGCAAAATCGAGACTCGTTTGAGCTCATCATCCCTCCAAGCATGTCCAGTGATCACCCTCGCGTACCGATAGGTGTTGGGATCCGGCTCACCTCAGCGACTCAACATCCCGCAGCCGAACCGTTCCGTCGTACCCTCCTGAGGCCAGGAGCCTCCCATCGGGGGAGAAAGCTACGCTCATGCCACCACCCCACTGACCCGTGAGGGTGGCCTTTTCCTGCCCAGTGGCCACATCCCAAATTACCGTGCGATCATCGCCCGCCGACACTAGGAGCCTACCATCGGGGGAGAAGGTCACGCTGCAGACCCGACGCGTATGTTCGAAAGTGACCCTAACTTCTCCAGCGACCGCATCCCAGACTTTGATCGTCTCGTCGTCGCTTCCTGAGGCCAGAAGGCTGCCATCGGGGGAGAACGCCACGCTATTGACGCCATCGCCGTGCTCGAGTGTGGCCCTTGACTCGCCAGTGAGCACATCCCAAAGCCTGACCGTGTCGTCCTTACTTCCTGAGGCTAGAAGCCTACCATCGGGGGAGAAGGCCACGCTGTCAATCCAAGTCGTGTACTCGAAGCTGGCCCTCAACTCTCCTGTGGTCACATCCCACAGATTGACTCTGCCGTTCCCATCTCCTGAGGCGAGAAGCGCGCCATCGGGCGAGAAATCTACACTCGAGACCCCACCGGTGTGTCCAATGAGGGTAGCCCTCAACTCACTTGCGACCACATCCCAAAGCCTGACCGTGTCGTCCGAACTTCCCGAGGCCAGAAGGCGTCCATTGGGGGAGAAGGCCACGCTCTGGACCGAACCCATGTGCTGAAGGGTGGCCCTCAACTGACCTGTGGCCACATCCCACAGCCTGATCGTCTGGTCCCAACTTGCCGACGCTAAAACCGCTCCGTCGGGCGAGAAAGCGACGCTCATGACGTGATCCCTGTGGCCCGTAAGGGTGTCGCTCAGATCCCCCGTCGCCACGTCCCAAAGCTCTATAGCCTTGCCCCCACTCCCTGTGGCCAGAAGCCGCCCATCAACCGAGAAGGCCAAGCTCTCAACCCAATCGGTCTGGCCGGTGAGCGTGGTCGCCACCTCCCCCGCGGTGACATCCCAAAGCAACAGCTCGTGTTCGCTTGCCGAAGCTAAGAGCCGCCCATCGGGAGAGAAGGCCACGCTGTGGACCGAATCCGTGTGGTCGGTCAGGGTGGCCCTCAACTCCCCTGTGACCACATCCCAAAGCCTGATCGTCTTGTCCCAACCGCCCGACGCCACCAGGCGCCCATCGGGGGAGAAGGCTACGCTGTACACGTACTCTGGTGTGTGCTCGAAGGCGCCCCGCAGTTCGCCCGTGGCCACGTCCCAAAGCGTGACCGTGGTCGGCCCGTCCGGCGACTCACCCGAGCCCACTGAGGCGAGAAGTCGGCCATCAGGAGAGAATGCCACGCTATGGACCCAATGCGCGCCGGCGGTGAAGGTGGCCCTCAGTTCCCCTGTGACCACATCCCAAAGCCTCTCCCCGTCCCACCATGC